>JAUNGJ010000006.1 GCA_030524585.1 Eubacteriales bacterium
TTCCCGCTACTTGAGAGAAGTCCGTGGATGCGGACTTTTTTTGATGCCTGAATTTCTGAACCTTGTATTTTTAATGATAAATGATATATCTTTAGAATTTTGCATTGGATTACTGGTGATATGTCTGTCACAATTTTTTACTTACGGGGCAGAGCTTCAAAGAGATGTTGATGGACTTTTATAGGAGGAAAAGCTATGGGGAAGATTGTTCTGAGGTTGGATCGTATGATGGTAGAGCGCAGAATGACATTAAACGAGCTTGCCGAAAAGGTAGGAATTTCAAATGTCAATCTGTCCAAAATAAAAAATAATCGTGTGACGGCCATTCGTTTCACAACTCTTGCTGCGATCTGTGAGGCCCTCGACTGTGAGGCGGGAGATATCCTTGAATATCAAAAGGATTCATAATGATAGGTCTTTTGTTTGTTCTTTAGGATTCTTTTTTGACATGTATTATCCTCTTTGATATAATGAACCTGATTTTATTAGGAGGATTATGATATGAGAATTGGCATGGGCTATGATGTGCATAGACTGGCAGAGGGCAGAGACCTAATCCTGGGAGGCGTGAAGATTCCTTATGAGAAAGGGCTTCTGGGACATTCGGACGCGGATGTGCTGATTCATGCGATTATGGACGCGCTTCTTGGGGCGGCCGCCCTGGGGGATATTGGCAGACATTTTCCGGATACAGATCCGGCTTACAAAGGGATTTCCAGTATAAAGCTCCTTGAGCATGTAGGCATGCTTCTGGAGGATAAACTGTATGTGATTGGAAATATTGATGCAACGATTATTGCGCAGCGGCCAAAGATGGCACCGCATATTCGGCAGATGCGGGAGAATATTGCGGAAGTTCTTCACATTGATTTGGACCAGATAAACATTAAAGCAACTACAGAGGAAGGACTAGGTTTTACTGGGAGCGGCGAGGGAATATCCGCACAGGCAGTCGCATGCCTGGATACCATAGCAAATTACAGCTATGGAGTAGGACCGGATATGAACAGGACCTGTGAAGGCTGCGGTGGATGCCCGAATGCGCAGAGGTGAGGAGCAGAATGATGATAATTAGAAAGCTGGATATATCAGAGAATCCTATGACCAGACCGCTTTATGAAGAAGTGTTTCACGAGGACAGTCGGGGATTTGTTGATTATTATTATACAGAGAAGACCAAAGACAGTCAGATTTATGTTGTGGAGGAAGCTGGCGGTATACAGGCGATGCTTCATCTGAATCTATATGAGCTAATGGTGAACGGCAGTAAAAAAGATATTAATTATATCGTGGCAGTAGCAACCAGAGAAAACTACCGGAAGCGTGGCTATATGGGCAGACTGCTTAAAAAAGCGCTCCGGGATATGTACAGAGAAGGGCAGTGCTTTACATTTCTGATGCCGGCGGCGGAAGCTATTTATACACCCTATGATTTCCGAACTGTATATGAGCAGAAGAGAAGCTACTGTCCAACAGAGAAAGAGACAGAGCTTTTTCTGGAAGACGGGGAAGGATGCAGGGTTTCTCCGGTCAGGGAGTCTGATCTGAAAGAGCTTGCAGAATGGGCAGGTGCAGTGCTTTCGTCCGGATATCAGGTATATGCCTATCGGAGTGAGGCGTACTACCGGCGTTTGATGAAGGAATATGCAAGTGACGGGGCTTCGTTGATGCTGTACCGGAAGAATGGGACTATTGTAGACTGCAGACCGTATGTGCCGGATGAAGAGCAGGGGGAGAATAAGCCAAAGATTATGGTTCGTATCGTGGATGTAAGAAGGATGCTGATGTCGGTACGGCTTAGGACGCTTGCTGCCGTCTGCTTTACCGTGACGGATCCGATTATTGAAGAAAACAATCGCTGCGTGGTTGTTACAGGAACGGAATTTTCCGGAGTGATGCTAATGGATGGCAGGCTGGAGAACAGTGAAGGAACCATTACGGTATCAGCCCTTGCGAGTCTGCTTTTCGGCGGGAAGTCTGTGGAAGAAACTGCTGCAGAAGAAGGCGTAGAGATGACGGACCGCATGAAGCAGGAGCTGGAGAAAATGATTCCCCTTTCCAGAATTTATCTGAATGAGACTGTATAAAAGAGGAGATGTGAATCTTATGAAATAATTAAGATTCGCGTCTCCTTTTCTTTAGAAAATCTTTCGTTTTTCCAATCATATCTTTTAAGATTTCTACGTTATGATATATGATAGGAAATATGCTTTCGGAAAGAAGCCGGCAGGGGAGTATGAAGTCCGGTTTTAAAATAAACGGCGAGGGGGTAGAATATGAAAATTGCGATGGTGATGAAAAATGATTTGCCGCTTGCAGAAAGAGCTTTGCGGTCTGTAAAGTATTTGGCAGAGGAACTTCGGAAGCTGGGGCATGAAGTATGGATGTTTGAACCTGAGGAAGAGACATCCATGGAGGAGACATTTGAACGGACAAAATTTGATCTGATACATGTGCATCATCCTTTTCTGTTGGGAAGCGCAGCGGCAGTTAGCCGGCGTTATGATATTCCGCTTGTGTTTACCTGTTACGCAGGATGTGAAGAGTATATTCGGCAGCTGAGCGTCTCCAAGGGAAGAGTCGGGCATCAATGGCTGGAAAAATGTATCCGCAGGGCAGGCGTACATTGGCTTGTGGGATACCTGCGCCGATGGACTAAGGAGTGTGATTTGATCATAGTGCCTTACGGGGAGCTGCAAAGATATATGACAGAGAGAGGTCTGACAGAACCGGAAAAGCTTTAGGTGATTCCGGCGGGACTTCCGGAGGAAGCTTATCTTGCAGATGAAAAGAGAAGCCGGAGAATCCGCAAAGCATTTGTGGGAGAAAAGAAGTATCTGATATGTACGGCAGTTCACCCGGAGGAGCAAAATTCGGATTTTCTGATTGACGCCATGGCAGCTCTGAAAAACCGTCTGGGAAACAGGTTTGTGCTGCTGTTTATTGGAGGTGACGGCGGGATGGAATCCTGTCTGAATCGTGCAGAAACATTGAGTATTAAGGAAAATATTGCATTTGCAGGAGAGGTGCCCTGCGAGCTGGTAAAGGATTATCTGTTTGCCAGTGATGTGTTTGTTTCTTCGTCCGACTTAGGAAGCGGCAGTGTGATTGAAGAAGCGATGGCAGCAGATATTCCGGTGGTGGCAACTGATACATGGGGAGTACGGGAAATTGTAAAAAATGGCTTTAATGGATATTTGACGCCGGAGGATACGGATGTATTTGCAGAGAAGCTGTGGAGGCTGTTTTATGATGGAGGAAGATACTGGCGGTTGAAGGAAGGAGCATCAATGACTGCAGAAAGATATCATTTGAGTGCGGTTGCAAAGATGGTGGAAGCAGAGTATAGTTCTCTGTGCCGGAAAAGTGTATCGAAATATTATATCCCGGAACGGGGAATGGTGATGAAAGCGTCTCTGGGAGGTAAGGGGTAAACATGGATGAGAAATTTAATCACGTTTTGATCGTGGAGGACGATAAAGAAATCAGAGAGGGACTGGAAATCTATCTGCAAAGCCAGGGATATCAGGTGTTTCAGGCGGCGGATGGGGTGGAAGGTCTGGAAATGATAGAGAAGGAGGAGATCCATCTGGCGATTGTGGATGTGATGATGCCGCGCATGGATGGCATTACGATGACAGTAAAGCTTCGGGAAAAGCATGATTTTCCGGTTATATTTTTGTCGGCTAAGTCAGAAGATGTGGATAAAATACTGGGGCTTAATATGGGAGCCGATGACTATGTAACGAAGCCGTTCACACCTATGGAACTGCTTGCCAGAGTAAATTCACAGCTGCGAAGATACAGCCGGTTTATGAAGCAGCTTGGAAAACAGGAAAGGGCAGACCATATTCACGTGGTCGGCGGTCTGGAGATAAATGAGGAAACGGTGGAAGTGACCGTGGACGGCGAGCTGGTGAAACTGACGCCGATTGAGTATAAGATTCTGCTGCTTCTTATGAAAAATCCGGGACGTGTTTTCTCGGCAGAAGAAATATATGAACGTGTGTGGAATGAACGGGCGATCAATACGGATACCATCATGGTGCATGTCCGCAATATCCGTGAAAAGATTGAGATTAATCCGAAGGAACCGAAATATCTGAAGGTGGTGTGGGGAGTTGGATACAAAATTGAAAAACAGGCGTAAATTATTTATTATTCTGTTAATTGCATTTCTGGCAGGGATTACAGAGATTTTGGTAAACATTTATTATACCAGCATGAACAGCGCGGCAAATGCGATACTGATCTTAATGGCGGCTGCGGCGGCCGGGGCATGGATCTTTCCTCTGGTACCCTCTTTTAAAACCGGGGATGAGAAGGTGTTTTCTGCTCCGCTTGAGATGGCGCTCATTGCAGGAGGTTTTGTGATTGGCTGGGGGCTGTCCGGGAATCTGCCCTGGTTTTTAACGTATGGATATGCGGATGCAATTGTTGCGCTTTATGTATTTGCTGGATTTGCGGTTATCTACTGGGCGTCGGGATGTCTAAGGCGTATTCATGTAATGGGAGCTTCGCCTTATCTGAAGAAGCATTCCCTTCTCGTTAAATACAGCAAGGAGATTCCCAGGGTGTGCAGGAGCGTGGCGGAAGCCATCAGAGAATGGGCGGGACGGCTGTACCATTCTTTTGAGGAAATTGATTTCAGCGAGAAAAGTAATAAGATTATACTCAAGGCCGTAGCGTTGAATTTTATAATACTGACAGTGATAAGTGCTCTGTGGTTCTATGGGATTTTTGCACTGATGCTGTATTCGGTGGTTCTGTTTTGGATTCTCAGGAAGTATTATAATGACCTGCGAGAGAAATACGCGCTGCTTTTAAGTGTTACCAATCAGATGGCAGAGGGCAATCTAAAGGTAGAGATTACGGAGGAGCTGGGAGTGTTCAATCCCATTAAGGAGGAGCTGCGCAGGATTCAGGAAGGGTATCAGAAAGCGGTGGAAAAGGAAGTGAAAAGCCAGCAGATGAAGACGGAGCTTATCACCAATGTGTCCCATGATCTGAAGACGCCGCTTACGGCAATCATTACCTATGTAAGCCTTTTAAAGGGCGAAAAGGATGAAAAAAAGAGGACGGAATATTTGGAGATACTGGAACACAAAGCCTTCCGTCTGAAGGCACTGATTGAAGATTTGTTTGAAATCAGCAAGGCGAGCAGTCAGAATGTGACGCTTAATATTGTAGATGTGGATGTGACAAATCTGTTTAAGCAGGTAAAGCTGGAGCTTGAGGAAAAGTTTGAGGAATCCAGGCTGGAATTTCGGTGCGCCTATCCGGAAGAGAAGCTGGTCTGCGGGTTGGACAGTCAGAAAACATACCGGATTTTTGAGAATCTGCTGAGCAATGTATCGAAATATGCCCTTGCCGGAACCAGAGTGTACGTGAAAATCTTTTGTGATAAAGAGGAAGCAGTGGTTCAGATTCTGAATATATCTGCGGAGGAGCTTACCGTAAAAGCGGAAGATCTTACAGAGCGGTTTGTCCGTGGAGATGTGTCCAGAAATACGGAGGGTTCCGGATTGGGACTTGCTATAGCCAAAAGCTTTACGGAGCTTCAAAAGGGAAACTTTCGGCTTAATATTGAAGGGGATTTATTTAAGGTAGAAGTGCGGTTTCCGGTTCGGGGAAGCAGAGCCAAGATCCCGATGAATTCCTGAAATGATTATCAGATGAATTTCTGAAACGGCTGTCAGGTGGGTTGACAAATCTGAAAAATTCGCATAATATAATTCTATATCAAAAAAGACTTGGAACGAAAAGAGTAGGGAATGACTAAACTGCCAGAGAGAGACCGTCACCGGCTGAAAGCGGTCTTAAGGGAAGTGTTTCTGAAGTGCATTCGGGAGTCGATTCGGTGAAAGCCTGAGACAACTGCAACTAGCCGGATACGTAAGCGCACGTTACGCGCATGGAGTGGAGGAAGAACCGATACCGGAAGAGTGGAAGGAATATCCTCTATAAGAGTGGAACCGCGGAGTTATGCTTCGTCTCTTGAATTAAGAGACGGAGCATTTTTATGCCTTAGTATGCAGGAAGATGTGCCGGTGACGTATCTTCCGCATCGCGCAAAAAGGTTATTGTCATAGACAAGGAGAGAGCAGGATGGGATTTTTGTCCTATATTAAAGAAGAAATTAACGTGATAAGAGAGCGTGACCCGGCAATCAAGTCGAATATGGAAGTATTTCTGTATCCCAGCTTTAAGGTGATCTTACGCTACCGCCTGGCCCATAAGCTATATTTGAAAAAGCATTATTTTCTGGCCAGATGGATTTCCCAACGGGCAGCCAGAAAGACCGGGATTGAGATTCATCCGGGAGCGACGATTGGAAAAGGTCTGTTTATCGATCACGGAAGCGGTGTGATTATTGGAGAGACCGCTGAGCTTGGTGATAATGTTACACTGTATCAGGGAGTTACTCTTGGCGGTACCGGCAAGGAGCAGGGAAAGCGCCATCCAACCCTTGGAGATAACGTGATGGTCAGTGCGGGAGCCAAGGTGCTGGGCTCTTTTACCATAGGAGAAAATTCTAAAATCGGTGCCGGTTCCGTGGTACTGAAGGAGGTTCCGCCAAACTGTACCGTTGTAGGCGTTCCTGGGCGGATCGTGAAGCGGGGAAATCAGAAGATTCCGCGCTCAGATATGGATCAGGTAAATCTTCCGGATCCGATCAGCAACGATATTATAGAGCTGCAGCGGGATAATGTGCGGATGCTGAAGCGGATCAGTGAGCTTGAGCAGACGATTAAGGCAATACAGAAGGCTGATGAGGAATAAAAGAAAAGAGGAGAAACAAAATGAAGCTGTATAACACAATGACGAAAAGAAAAGAAGAATTTGTTCCGGTGGAGGAAGGAAAGGTTAAGATGTATGTCTGCGGACCTACAGTTTACAATTTTATCCACATTGGAAATGCGAGACCAATGATTGTTTTCGACACGGTGCGCAGATATTTTGAGTATAAAGGATACGATGTGAATTTTGTATCTAATTTTACAGATGTGGATGACAAGATCATCAAAAAGGCGAATGAGGAAGGCGTGACTGCAGATGAGATTTCCAGCAGATTTATTGCGGAGTGCAAGAAGGATATGGAAGGCATGAATATCAAACCGGCGACAACACATCCGCTGGCAACCCAGGAGATCGACGGTATGCTTTCCATGATCGGTACGCTGATCGAGAAGGGTTATGCCTATGAAAAGAATGGAACCGTATATTTCCGCACCAGGAGATTTGAAGAATATGGTAAGCTGTCTCATAAGAATCTGGATGACTTACGCTCCGGTAACCGCGCACTGCTGGTAAGCGGTGAGGATGAAAAGGAAGATCCGCTGGATTTCGTATTGTGGAAACCGAAAAAGGAGGGAGAGCCCGCATGGGAGTCTCCGTGGAGTGACGGACGCCCGGGCTGGCATATTGAGTGCTCGGTTATGTCTAAGAAATATCTTGGAGAGCAGATTGACATTCACGCAGGCGGCGAGGACCTGGTATTTCCGCATCATGAGAATGAGATTGCCCAGAGCGAGGCATGTAACGGAAAAGAATTTGCAAAATACTGGATGCACAATGCTTTCCTGAATATCGATAACCATAAAATGAGCAAGTCTCTCGGCAATTTCCGTACGGTCCGTGAGATCAGCGAGCAGTATGATCTTCAGGTGCTTCGTTTCTTTATGCTGAGTGCACATTACAGAAGCCCGCTGAATTTCAGCGCAGAGCTGATGGAGGCTTCCAAGAATGGTCTGGAGCGTATTGTGAATGCCGCAGATAATCTGAAGTACCTGACAGAGCATGCAAAGGAAGAAGGCGCAACAGAGGCAGAAAAGGAGAGTCTGGCTAAGACGGCAGAGTTTGTGACGGCTTATGAGGCTGCCATGGATGATGATTTTAATACGGCAGATGCGATTGCGGCAGTATTTGATCTGGTGAAATTTGCCAATACTACTGCAAATGCGGAGGGGTCTAAGGAGTATGCAAAGGCTCTTTATGATCTGATCGTTAAACTGACCGATGTACTGGGACTTATCGTGGAGAAAAAGGAAGAGATTCTGGATGAAGAGATCGAGGCGCTGATCGCAGAACGTCAGGCGGCGAGAAAAGAGAAGAATTTTGCGAGAGCAGATGAGATTCGTGATGAGCTGGCAGCAAAGGGAATCGTGCTTCTGGATACCAGAGAAGGAGTAAAATGGAAAAAAGCATAGGATGGGAATTTGATTCTTATATGCAGGAGCTGTTTCAGATGCAGGAGGTGGATATTAAATCATATTCACCTCTTGCTTTGGCGTATATCGGGGACTGCATTTTTGATCTTGTAATCAAGAGTCTGGTGCTGAATCAGGGCAACAGGCAGGTGCAGAAGCTTCATCACGATACCAGTGCCATTGTACAGGCGGCGTCCCAATCAAAGATGATGCGTGTGATTCAGGAAAAACTTACAGAAGAGGAGCATCAGGTTTATAAGAGAGGCAGGAACTCCAAAACCGTGACTCCGGCCAAGAATCAATCAGTGACAGATTACCGCAGGGCGACTGGATTTGAAGCGCTGATGGGGTATCTGTATCTGAAAAAGGAATACGGTCGTATGCTGGAGCTGATTAAGATGGGTCTGGATGGCTTAAAAGAGGATAATTAAGGAGTTTGTATGGGTGAGAAAAATATAGAGATAAAAAGTCTTGTGATAGAGGGGAGAAATGCGGTTCTGGAAGCACTTCGTTCCGGCAAACCGATTGATAAGCTGTTTGTGCTGGATGGCTGTCAGGATGGACCGATCCGCACGATTGTGCGAGAAGCAAAAAAGCATGATACGATTCTGCAGTTTGTTGGAAAAGAAAGGCTGGCACAGCTTTCCGAGACGGGAAAGCATCAGGGCGTCATCGCCTATGTGGCAGCCTATGAGTATGCAGAGATTGAGGATATGTTAGAGCTTGCCAGGAACAGAGGAGAAGAGCCGTTTCTGATTCTTCTGGATAATATCGAGGACCCTCATAATCTGGGAGCGATTATCCGTACTGCAAATCTCGCAGGAGCACACGGTGTAATCATTCCAAAACGCCGGGCTGTGGGACTTACCGCTACCGTTGCCAGGACTTCTGCGGGGGCGTTGAACTATACTCCGGTAGCTAAGGTGACAAATCTCAAAAAGACGATGGAAGAATTGAAAGAGCAGGGTCTGTGGTTTGTATGCGCAGATATGGGAGGTACATCCATGTACGAGCTGAATCTGAAAGGACCCATCGGTCTCGTGATTGGAAATGAAGGAGACGGCGTAAGCCGCCTTACCAGGGAGACCTGTGATTTTATTGCGAGTATTCCCATGAAAGGGGATATTGACTCTCTGAATGCTTCCGTTGCGGCGGGAGTGCTTGCCTACGAGATTGTAAGACAGAGAATGATGTGATTGCTTGCTCAGAACAAATGCATAGTAGTAAAGTGAGGCATAGAATGTCAAAATATGAGACATTTACTGATGAACAGTTAATCTGTAATCTCCGAAACGGCGAGAAAAAGATTATGGATTATATTATGGAGAAATATAAAAATCTGGTCCGCAAAGAGGCAAAGGCCATGTATCTTCTCGGCGGTGAAAATGACGATCTGATCCAGGAAGGGATGATCGGGCTTTTTAAGGCGGTGCAGGACTATGATACGGGGCAGAAGGTGTCGTTTTACAGTTTTGCAAAGCTTTGTATCCGACGGCAGATGTACAGTGCCATTGAAGCCTCGAAACGAAAGAAGCACATTCCCCTTAATTCTTACATTTCCTTGTATGAAGAGGCGGAGGAAGGGAAGAAGGGCCGGGTGCTGGATACCATAGAGGCCGGAGAGGAGAGTAATCCGGAGCGCGCGGTTCTTGGCAAGGAGTATGTACAGAAGCTGGAGCAGGAACTGGAAGAGCAGTTGAGTGAACTGGAGAAAAAAGTGCTCTATCTGCATCTGCTGGGAACCGATTACCGGACGATTGCTTCCCTGATCGACCGGAGTCCTAAGACTGTGGATAATGCGCTGCGGCGGATAAAGAATAAGACGGAAAAAATTGTAGAGAAAGAAAGACTATGAAACAGCTTGACAAAAGAAGTAATTTATACTAATATGTGTATATACACGAAAAGAAAGGAGGAGCAGTAGATGAAGAGACATAAAAGCAGTTGTTATTGTATTAATCTTCGTCGGGTAACAAACGCAGTCTCGAATCTGTATGATACGCACCTGGCCCCTCTTGATATCACGGTGAATCAGTTTTCTTTGCTGAGGAATCTGGGACGGCTGGGAACATGCAGTGTCAGTGAACTTGCAGCTTACGTGGGATTGGAGAGGACGACGTTAGTCCGTACGCTGAAGCCCTTGATCGTAAGGGGGCTTATTTGGGATGCGTCTGAGGCCGGACAGCGGAATCGTATGCTGCAGCTTACAAAAGAGGGAAAGGAGATGGTTGAGAGCGGTGGTCCCTTATGGGAGAATGCCCAGAGAGAGATTGAGCGTCGTATCGGGAAAGAAAATATGAAACAGTTTTTTGAAATTTTGGAAAATCTGGAGAAGGATTAATTTTTTTGTCTAAATAGTGTATATACACGAAAAGAAAGAAGGGAAGATAGAATGAGTAAAAAAGGGAAGAGGGAGAGTGGGATCATTTCAGTAATCTTGCTTACAATTGCCGCCTCCTATGTATATATGATGAACTGTGGAATCCGGAATAATTTTGGAGTTATGCTTTCGTCAATCATTGAAAATACCAGATTGTCTTATTCTGGCGTCAGTTTTGTGCTGGCAACGGGACAGCTGTGTTTTGGAATTACACAGCCGGTTTTTGGGATTGTGTCGGATAAAAAGGGAAACCGGTTTTCACTTCTGATTGGGATTAGCTGTACACTTGTGGGTGTGTTGCTGCTCCCGGTTTGTAAGACGGGACCTGCATTAATGCTTGTGCTGGGAATTCTGCTGCCAGGAGGAATCGGAGCCATTTCTTATGGCATTATTATCAGTACGATATCAGACAGAATTCCGGCAAGGTACTATAGTACTGTGGCAGGCATAATTAATGCCGGCTGTGGAATTGGAAATACGCTTCTGACTCCGGTTATCAGCAGAGCGATTCGCGCGGGAGGTCTGGCTTACGGAATGTTTGTGCTTGCTGTTCCTGTTTTTATGATGATTCCGGTTACACTTGTTATGTGTGGAAAAAATAGGACAGAGAAAGTGCGGGCAGGGGAAGAAAGGCAGAACGACAATTTGTCAGAATTATTTCGGATAGCATTCCGGGATAGAAATTATATTTTTATTGTTCTGGGATTTTTTACATGTGGATTTCATATGGCGATTATTACAAACCATCTGACGACTCAGATTGTTTCTTACGGACATAGCTTTGAAGACGCATCAAATGCATTTGCGGTGTATGGTATAGCTACGGTTCTGGGAGCGCTTGCTGTCGGAGCGCTGTGCGGCAGACGGAAGATGAAAAATGTTCTTGGGACTTTATATGGCCTAAGGGCAGTCAGCATAGCTGCCTTTTTCCTTTTGCCAAAGACGATGCCTGTAATATGTGGCTATATTTTTTTCCTTGGAGTTACGGGTGCGTCCACAGTATCACCGGTTTCGGGAATCTGTGAAAGGCTGTTTGGTACAAGAGGAGTTACTGTGTTTTTTGGCGTTGCATTTCTGGCTCATCAGATAGGAGGATTTTTATCCGCATGGCTTGGCGGCGTTTGCTTTGAAAGATTTGGCAATTATATGGTTATATGGATGGTGGACGCAATACTGTGCCTGTTTGCGGCAATCGTCAGTTATCTGATAAAAGAGAATATGGCTGCGGATAGAAACGTGTAGTTTCATATTTGAGTCGTAGGAAAAGTAAAAATTTAACGATAGTCACTGCAAAGTAGTGCTATCGTTAAATTTTATTTTTTAAACTTATAAAAGTCAGTATATTATCTGCGGCGTTTAAAGAAGAAAGCGAACATAAGTCCCAGAATCAGGATACCCGTAGAAATTCCGACCTGTATCCAGGCGGAGAGAGTACCCGATAGGGCCTGATCGGATGGCGCTGTCATATTGCTTTCTGCCGCCGGCTGCTGCATGTCACTGTCCATACCGTCTTCGCCGGGCTGCATCATATCGCTGGCCATATCCCCTTCTTCAGGCAGTATCATGTTCTCATCCATACCGCCTTCACCGGGCTGCATCATGCCGCCGCCCATACCATTTGTGCCGTGCTGCATCATGCCGCCGCCCATACCGCCTTCGCCGGGCTGCATTATACGGCTGTCCTGTGTCTGGGAACCACCCATACCGCCATTCATGGAACCCATGTCGGATATGGTAAGGCTGCCTGCATCAATGAGCGTATCGGAACTCTGTGTGTCAGAGGTTGAGCCAATTGCGCCGTCTAGCTGTCCATTAATGCTTTCTGCACGAAGCAGGCAGAATTCTTTGAGGGTGGAAATACCTGTTTCAAATTCTTCATAAGTACAGAATTTCGTTGGATCGCTTTCCACATATGGAGCAATCATTGAGGATACCGTATCTATCATTTCTGAAAAATACCCGCTGTCAAAATATTCGGAAATAAATTCAGCAAAATATTCGTGATAGAGATCCGTGTATGTTTCGTCGGCAAATATCCAGGCGATCATCGGTCTGTCTTCGGCATTGCCGCCGGATACAGGAGAGTCTATCGGATAGTTGACAAGGCTGGCTGCGCTGTCTGATGAGTTAAAACCGCCGAAAGCAAGATTGTAATCCCAGGGGATCATGGATAGCTGTCCATCCTCTTCATATAAATAATAATTGTGGATCATAGAGCCGGTATAACTGTCGAAGTTCAGCACATAATTATGAACCACAAAGTATCGAATCACACTTTCTATATCAACGGTATCTGTCAGTTCTTCTCCTTCGCCCAGATTTTTCAGTGCGGCGATCAGACGTTCCCTGTCGCTGTCTGTAATATCAATCTTTGCATTGTCGAAGATATTGCTATAGCTGTCAAAGTCATCGTCGATGTATTTTAATAATACATCGTCGCTTCCTATGGACATGCCATCCTGCATATTATCTCCTTTTGTGCCGCCGCCTTTCATGCCGCCATTCATGGGGTCACCTTCCATACCGCCATTCGTGCCGCCGCCATTTATGGTATCATCTGGCATCTGCATATCTTGTGTGACGTCTGTACCAGTGTCAGGGACTTCGGGCTCCGCATCATCTGTATCACTGCCGAAGAAATCATCCATATTGAACTGTTTTCCATTGCCGCGTCCGCCGCCCATATTCTGACTGTCCGGCTTATAGAGATCTCCGTAGCTGCTGCCGTAAGTGCGCTGGAGGAAGGATTCCTCAACGCCTTCTACCGCCAGATAAAGCCCCCAGTCTTCTCCGTTTACCGTAATATATACATAACTGCATAGTGGGGATGCGACGCCAAAGTAGTTCATCATCTGATAGGTCAGATAATCCTTCATATAAGTGTTGTCCTGTATAATATTATTCAGGCATAATTTGTCCAGACCATGGTAGGTGTTGGAAGAGTCGTAATGGTCAAATTCAATTTTGAAGCTGTAGCGGTCATTGCCGTAGGACTCCACCTGTGTCAGAGATGTGTTGCCTTTGCCGCGGATTGCCACATTTTTGCAGGCCTCATTGTCGATTACCACAGAGCAGGCATAGTATTCTTCGCTTTTACAGTTATCTATGAAATCATCCCAATCATCCATAACAATCTCAATTGTGTGGACGGTGGAGGCATCGAACAGAAGCTCTTCATACCCCATAACAGAATCGGCGGCCTGAATACCGAAGCTCTCAGCGTTCATGAACAAAACTGTAATGAGCAGCGTGGCGGCGAGAACAACACAGCAGATTTTGTCAAAATGCTTATGTGTTGACATAGAGAACAACCCCCCTTAACCCATGTATTCGCCATTGTAGCTGACTAAAACCGCACTGCGTATTCCCTCTATCTCAGAGAGAGCATTGATGAAATCCGTGTTATCATTCTTCATGCGGATTTCAAGATTAAGCTCGACCGCGCCCTTTTGGGCGGTTTTGCTTTTAACAACGCATCTCTGAACCTGTTTTTCAAGAAATTCTCTGGCCTTCTTTTCGCTTGCGTAGTCGGTGCAGGATAAAACGACAATATAAGGATTGCAGTAGGATTTTCGATTTACAAACACAAGAAGAATCACGCCGATGATAACACTGCCGATGACGGCAAGAGGAATCATGCCTGCCGCCAGTACAATGCCGACAGCGATCGACCAGAATAAAAAGGCAATATCAAGCGGTTCCTTGATCGCAGTACGGAAACGCACGATAGAAAGAGCGCCGACCATACCAAGAGAGAGAACCACGTTGGAGGTTACCGCGAGGATAACAACGGTGGTGATCATGGTCAGGGCGATCAGCGTCGTACCAAAGCTGGAAGAATACATAATACCCTGATAGGTCTTCTTATATACAAGGGAAATAAACATGCCGATACCAAATGCCAGTACCAGCGCCAGTGTCATGTCGAGAATGCTGACACTTGTTACATTCTCCAGGAAACTTGATTTAAAAATGTCATTGAAAGTCATAGTGTGTACTCCTTTATTATTATTTTATTTTAGCCATAGATTCTGCACGCGGCATATTTGGAAAAGGCGCTGACACGCCGGCCGTCCAGGCAGACCGCGTCCCGGATGATATCCGGTAAAAATTCATCCCATTTCACTTCCAGGATGATCGGGGTGCTCCCGGCGGGAACTGTTATGCTGGCAGGACTTAGGAAATCAGTACAAAGCAGTCCCGTACGGATATTGTAATCCAAGGTAACCCGCACATTGCCCGGACCAAAGACAAAGGGTTCTCTTATGTAATCGACGATGGTCTTCGGGCGAAGTCCCTGTTTCATTATTTTTGTGTACAGCTCTTCGATTAACGGAATATTGCTTTTCATCATCCAGCCATAGTCGCCTTCAACGATTGCCTGGACCTGTTCTTTTGTCAGCCCGGCACTTTCCTTGAGACATAGTCCGCTGACCTTGCTTTTTTTCTCCAATCGGATGAAAGAAACATCGCTGTTGTAGTAGCGGATACGGAATTTTTCGCGTATATTAACACCGTCAATCTTTTCGCGCAGCGCTTTATCGTCTGCATTGTCGAAATAAAGACTGCGAATTTCATATTTCCCGTTTTTCGCGTGAGAATCCGGTTTGGCTACCGCCGAAAGCCGCTGCCGCAGCATCAGCATATCCGCATAATTGATTTCGTGTTTCCACTCATGTCGGTATTTCAATTTTTGTCACTTCCCTTCCTCCTTAACAGTGGTGATGCCATTGTATAGGAGGAAGATTGAAGTTTTATTGAAGAAAATGATTTATTTTTGTAAAGGGATATAAACGGTGAATTCCACTTTGCCGTTGTGACAGGATACGTCTATTTTACCTTTGTGAGTGATTACGATGGCCCTGGCGATTGCAAGGCCGAGACCGTAATGACTGCCTTCGCTGTTTCTGGCTGAGTCCACACGGTAAAACCGTTCAAAAATCTGCCGGCGCTTTTCCGAAGGAATTTCATCGCCGTCATTGATTACGGAAAGAACAGCGTAATTTTTTTCGCTTTTAAGAGTCAGCAGGATTTCTTTGTCCGGGTTGCTGTGACAGATGGCATTATCGAGCAGAATTGCCGTAAGCTGTTTCAGTTGAGTGCTGTTGCCCTTCACCTGCAGATGATCCGCAATCTCACATCGGAGCTTCAATCCCTTTTCGAAGATCATACTTTCAAAGGGCAGCGTCTCACCGCCCACCAGATGGCTGAAATTGATATATTCCATCTGTGGAGTGACCGTTTCTGTTCGGGCAAGCTCCAGAAGCTGACCGATTAGCATTCCCATCCGCTCATTTTCATATTGAATATTGGACAGCCAGAGATTTTCGCCGAGTTCCCTTGAGAGAAGCTCTGCGTTTGCACTGACGATGGACACGGGAGTTTTTAATTCGTGACCGGCGTCGGATATGAACTGTTTTTGTTTCTGATAGCTTTCTTCCAGTGGCTGTACGATTTTCCGTGCGAGAAAAACGGAAAGGAAAAATAAGGCGACAATGGCAAGGCTGCCGAAAATAAAAGTATAGCGGAACAGCGTCGTCATGCTTTCCTGCACAATCGTATTATCCATAAAAGCGACCAGTGTATACTCTCCCTTGTCGGCCATATGGTAAAGAAGATTTTTTTTGGTGCCGGTTGGCTTACCGCTTTCAATGATCTCAGAAGCAAGCTGTACAAGCTCGTTGTTGCTGTAAAGAGTTTCCTGTCTGTTGTTTACTGCAAGGATCTCTCCGCTTTGGGAAATGGCAACGGAATAGAAGGTGGACAGCTGGAATGCAGGAGTATCTTTAAAACGCGGCTCGCTGCTGTTTTTATCCGTTCCGGGTTTCATATCGGGAAGCGGTGAAATGATCAGCTTCTGATCCGGAGAATAAAGAGCCACATGTTCCGCCAGCATTTCCCGGTTGCGGTTCGATACTTCATAGTAGCTGGAGCCGTAGATGATGCAGAGCGTGCCGATCCACAACAGCACTAATACCGACATAATGGCGGCAACGATTTTTCGCCGGGACTTTCTAAACATCATCACACCTCAATTCATAACCGATTCCCCGAACTGCCTTGATGAGTGTCCGGGATTTTACAAATGCCAGTTTTTTGCGGGTAAAGGACATATACACTTCCACATTGTTATACTCCGTCTCGCTATCATAACCCCAGATCTTTACGGCAAGCTGCTCCCGGGTAAGGATCTGTCCCTGATTTGCAATCAGATATTCCAGAATCCGGTATTCTTTTTCGCTCAGGCGGATATGCTGATTATTTCTGGTGCAGATCAGAGAAGATGAGCATGTATCCAGGGAGATATCTCCAAATGATAAAGTGCCGTCGGCAGAGTTGATATTGCGCCTGCCAAGAGCACGGAGCCTGGCAAGCAGCTCCCTGGTCATAAATGGCTTTGTCAGATAATCATCGGCGCCGCTGTCAAGCCCTGTAACCTTGTCATCCAGTTCGCTCTTTGCGGTCAGCATTAGAATTGGTGTGCGGATCCCTTCTTTTCTTGCTTCTTTTGCAATCTCGAATCCATTCTTTCCAGGCAGCATCACATCCAGAATCATGATGTCATATACATTGCTTTCTACCGCATCCATGCCGGAAAGACCGTCAGCACAGTAATCTACTTCATAGTTTTCAAGGCGCAGCAGTTCGATCAGAGCCTGCGCCATTCTTTTTTCGTCTTCAACTAGTAAGAGCTTCATGCTGTCACCTCCAAGTAACCATTATTATATAAAGAAAAATTGAAAAAAGATTGAAAATATAACAAAAACCGGAAAAAACGAATTTGTCTTTTCCGGTTCTTTCTATAAAAGCTGTTGAGCGGAATCGAACCGCCGACCTCCGCCTTACCAAGGCGACGCTCTACCGACTGAGCCACAACAGCACGCATATTTCATATGCAACGTGATTAATATACAATAAAACCCCCCTGTTTGTCAATGGGATTTTGAAAAATATTGTATTGTCGGTTATTCAGAAGTGTGATAAGATAAAACACATGATGAGAACGAACAATGAGGAGGACGCCCCATGGGAGAAGAAGTGGTTTCAAAGAATTTTATTGAACAGGAAATAGACAAGGATCTTGCGGAAGGTGTGTACACAGAGGTCTGCACCAGATTCCCGCCGGAGCCGAACGGTTATCTGCATATCGGACATGCCAAATCCATACTTTTAAATTCAGGATTGGCAAAAAAATATAACGGTACATTCCATCTGCGGTTTGATGACACCAATCCTACAAAAGAGGATATGGAATTTGTGGAATCCATTAAGAAGGATGTAGAGTGGCTCGGCGCCGATTTTAAGGATCATCTGTACTATGCATCGGATTATTTTGAGGTGATGTATGAGTGTGCGGTGAAGCTGATTAAAAAGGGAAAGGCGTATGTCTGTGATCTGAGCCCGGAGGAAATCAGAGAATACCGCGGCACGCTGAAAGAGCCGGGAAAGAACAGCCCGTACCGGGACCGTTCTGTGGAAGAGAATCTGAAGCTGTTTGAAGAGATGAAGGATGGCATATACAAGGACGGAGAAAAGGTGCTCCGGGCAAAGATCGACATGGCGTCGCCGAATATCAACATGCGTGATCCGGTTATTTACCGTGTGGCGCACATGAGCCATCACAATACGGGAGATAAATGGTGCATTTATCCGATGTATGATTTTGCACATCCGATTGAAGATGCGGTGGAAAAGATTACACATTCCATCTGTACCCTGGAGTTTGAGGATCACCGCCCGCTGTACGATTGGGTAGTGAGAGAGTGTGAGTTTGATCCGGCGCCAAGGCAGATTGAATTTGCCAAGCTGTATCTGACCAATGTAGTAACCGGAAAGCGCTATATTAAGAAACTGGTACAGGACGGCGTAGTAGACGGATGGGACGATCCCCGGCTGGTGTCTATTGCAGCGCTGAGAAGACGTGGATTTACACCGGAGTCCCTGAAGATGTTCGTGGATCTGTGCGGCGTATCCAAGGCACAGGGCTCTGTAGACTATGCCATGTTGGAATATTGCATCCGGGAGGATCTGAAGATGAAACGCTCCCGTATGATGGCGGTACTGGATCCGATCAAATTGATTATAGACAATTATCCGGAAGGAGAGATGGAGTGGCTGGAAGCCGAGAATAATCTTGAGAATCCGGAACTCGGAAAGAGAAAGATTCCGTTCTGTAAGGAGCTTTATATTGAGCGGGATGATTTTATGATCGAGCCGCCGAAGAAGTATTTCCGTCTGTTCCCGGGCAATGAGGTACGTTTGATGCAGGCCTACTTTGTAAAATGTGTAAGCTATGAGACGGATGCGGATGGAAAGGTAACGGTGGTTCACTGTACCTACGATCCGGAGACCAAGAGCGGCAGTGGATTTACCGGACGGAAGGTGAAGGGAACCATTCACTGGGTAGCAGCTCCCTATGCGAAGCAGGCGGAGGTCAGACTTTATGAGAATCTGATTGATGAGGAGAAGGGCGTTTACAATGAAGAGGACGGCTCTATGAATATCAATCCAAATTCTCTTGAGGTTCGTAAGAACTGCTATGTGGAGCCAAGTATTGACGATGCGAAGGCTTACGACAGCTTCCAGTTTGTAAGAAATGGATATTTTTGTATTGATGCAAAGGATTCTTCTCCGGATGCGCTGGTATTTAACCGAATCGTATCTCTGAAGAGCTCCTTTAAGCTGCCGAAGTAATCAGACTTTAGACAGAAGGAGAATACCCACAGCGTAATCTGCGCTGTGGGTTGTTTGTTAATAGATATGAATGAATTGACGATTAATCTGAAACCTGCGGATAAGATGCCACTGTATGAGCAGATTTATCAGTATATTAAGGAAAATATCATAGCCGGGAAGATTCCTTATCAGGAGAAGCTTCCCTCTACGAGACTTCTGGCAAAGCACCTGGAGGTCAGCAGAAGTACGGTGGAGCTTGCCTATGAGCAGCTTCTGTCAGAGGGATATATTGAGGCGGAGCCTTACCGGGGATATTATGTGGCGCAGATTGAAGGACTTTATCATCTTACGCGGGAAAAGGAAACTCATGTGGAACGGGAGGCGGATAAGAAGGAGCGGTATCGGTTTGACTTTACGCCCAGTGGAGTCGATCTGAAAAGTTTCCCTTATAACGCATGGAGAAAACTGTCGAAGGATATTCTGATTGATGATAAGGTAGAACTGTTCCGACTGGGGAATCCCCAGGGTGAACCAGGCTTCCGACAGGCAATCTGCAAGTATCTGTATCAGGCAAGAGGAGTGAACTGCAGTCCGGAGCAGGTGATCGTGGGTGCGGGAAGCGACTATCTTCTGATGATGCTCTGCTCCGTATTGGGAAGAGAACATATAGTTGCGGTTGAGAATCCTACCTATAAGCAGGCATATCGCCTGTTCGTAAGTCAGGAGTATCCGGTAGTGCCTATTGAGATGGACAAATATGGAATGAAGGTTACCGCGCTTGCAGATACGGAGGCGGATGTGGCGTATGTTACGCCTTCTCATCAGTATCCTACCGGTATTGTCATGCCCATGAAGCGGCGGATGGAGCTCCTTAGATGGGCAAATGAGAGGGAGGGACGTTTTATCATTGAGGATGATTACGACAGTGAATTTCGATATAAAGGGAAACCCATTCCGGCGCTTCAGGGTAACGACGGCAGCGGGAAGGTCATTTATCTGGGGACCTTTTCCAAATCCATTGCTCCGGCAATTCGTATGAGCTATATGGTGCTTCCGAGAAAACTGATTGCTGTGTATCAGAACAAATGCGGATTTATCAGCTCTACGGTGTCTAAGGTGGATCAACTGATCGTACAGCATTTTGTAGAGGACGGTTATTATGAAAGGCATCTGAACAAGACCAGGGCCCTTTACAGGGGAAGGCATGATCTGCTGATCAGAGGACTTCAGCCGCTTGCCGATGTGTGCAGGATTTCCGGGGAACACGCAGGGGTACATCTGCTCCTTACATTTGGCGGTAAGGTGACGGAGGAAGCGCTGATTGAGAAAGCCAGAGAAGCACAGATCAAAGTGTATGGCCTTTCTGATTATATTATTGGAGAAAAAAAGAAAGAGGCGACCGTGCTGCTTGGATACGCAAATCTGTCGGAGGATGAGATCCGGGAGGCGGCAGAGATTCTTTGCAGAGTCTGGAGGAAGCTGCTTGTTATGGAATGAGCGGTGTGGTATAATTATGATATACAAATGAACTAGGATTCCGGTATATACACTTATGGAGGTGGATGGAAATGAAACGAGCTATTTTGTCACTATTGATTCTGATAATGCTCTGCACAGGCTGTTCCGGGCAGACAGAGAGTACCGAAACTGATCAGGAAGAAGCTTCTGTAAGTCCCTATGCGAAAAAGGTGCTGGAAGCGATGATGACCTGCCCGAATAAAGAACTGTGTGATCTTGAGGCGATGTCTGGTACGGTGATAGGCCTGGGAGTTGACGAAAGCGAGGATGAAGAGGCAGAACAGGCTGCCAGTGAAGCAGCCGCAGAGGTACAGGAAGAGATTGATGAGAATTGGAGGAAACTGGTAGGAGATTGCTTCGCAGAAGAGTATTTCGAAAAGTTTTTGCGCAGCTTTGCGACGGAATGGCTGAGTGAGTCTGAGGTAACAGGAGAGCAAATTGCGATAGAGAGCATGGACCTGGAGGAGAAAGGAGAGGTTACAGAGCTTGTCTGCGTGACTTTGGACAAGGGAGAGAATAAAGAACAGGTTTCTGTTTTGTTTACGTACGATTCCGAAGGAAAGATTCAGAAAATGGAGATAAAGGAATTGTCTGAATAGAAAATAAAGCGCGTAGGCTGCTGTCGGCTTACGCGCTTTACTTTTACACTTAATATTACTGTCAGATGTTATTCAGCCTCTTTTTCTTCGGCTGCGTCAGTCTCTTCGGATACTTCATCTCCGCCATCGGTCTCTTCGTCTTCAGACGCTTCCCCAACCTCTTCGGAAGCATCCTCGGCTGCTTCTTCTTCAGGCTCTTGAGTCTCTGCCTTTGGAGGAGTGTTCAAAGGAACATATTCCCGGTCTCCGGCTGGCTGGGAGTCGTTATTAAATTCATCATCGTCAAATTCGTCTAAGAAGTCGTCGTCTGTGTTTTCAGATTTTTTCAGATAATATATAACTCCTGCAGCAGCAGCGCCTCCAACTGCGGCTAATCCTAATAATCGTTTGAATACTTTTGACATGTGCATAGCTCCTTTCTTCGGTTTCGCATGTAGATAGATTTATTGTAATACTTTTTGAGATAAAAAGAAAGAGAAAGGATATAAATTTTTGGTAAACAGATGGGGAAAGGATTTTACCAAAGATTTCTTGAGAAGGAAATAAAAGTGTGCTACACTGAGGTGTGCTGAAATAAAGGAAGTTGGATATACTTGAATAAGGAGAGAAATATGGACAGTAAGAATCTGAAGAAAGCCAAAAAGGGATTGTTCAGAATCATATTTAGCCGTACGGGATTGATTCTATTAATGATTTTGCTGCAGCTTGGAATCTTTGCAGTGATGACAAGCTGGATTCAGCAATATACCATTTATATTAATGCGGCATTTACAGTGCTGGGTGTTATTGTTCTGATCTATATCATCAATTCGGAAGGAAATCCGGCATTCAAGATGATGTGGATGCTGTGTGTCATGGCATTCCCGGCGGTTGGAACCCTGTTCTATATTTATGTAAAAACACAGGTGGGAACCAGATGGATTGGGAAACGGCTGGAGAATCTGAAGCTGGAAGAAAGCCCTTATATGCTTCAAAGCGAAGAGGTAATTGAGGAGCTTCGTGAAAGCAAGCCGGCTACAGCGAATTTATCCTACTTTTTATCAAGTCATTTAAGATTTCCGACCTACCGGAATACGGAGGTGACCTATTTCCCTCTGGGAGAAGACAAATTTGAAGCGTTGGTGAGAGAACTGAAGCAGGCGAAGCATTATATATTTATGGAGTATTTTATTGTCGCCGAGGGCCGCGTATGGGATACGGTTCTCAGGATTTTGAAGGAGAAAGCGGATGAAGGTGTTGAGGTTCGTTTTCTGTACGACGGAATGAATGCAATTTCTAATTTCCCATATAATTATTACAAGGAAATACAGAAGCTGGGAATCAAATGTAAGATGTCCAATCCGATCATCCCTTTTCTGTCTACGACCCAGAACTGCAGGGACCATCGGAAGATCTGTGTGATCGACGGCAGAGTCGCATTTACCGGAGGAATCAATCTGGCGGATGAATATATTAATGAGCTGGAGCGGTTTGGACATTGGAAGGACACTGCGGTAATGCTGGAGGGAGAGGCGGTACAGAGTCTAACTATGCTCTTTCTGGAGATGTGGAATCTTGATGAGCGGGATACCGGGGACTATCGGAAGTATCTGACTCCGAAGAAGACACCGGTCCGGGGGGAGCTGGGGTATGTTCTTCCTTATGGGGATCACCCCTACGATAATGAGAATGTGGGTGAGGAGGTCTATTTTCATATTCTGAATCATGCCAAGAAATATGTGCATATTATGACCCCATATCTGATTCTGGACAGTGAGATGATCACAACACTGACCAGAGCGGCCAAGAGCGGGATTGAGGTTGTGATCATCATGCCGCATATTCCGGATAAATGGTATGCATTTGCAGTGGCGCAGACATTTTATAAAGAGCTGATCCAGGCCGGCGTGCAGATTTATGAATATACGCCGGGGTTTGTACATGCGAAGGTCTTTGTGTCGGATGATGATACTGCGACGGTAGGTACCATCAATCTGGATTACAGGAGTCTGTATCTGCATTTTGAATGTGGAGTGTTCATTTATAACAATCCGGTAGTGAACAGTATTGAGAAGGATTTCCAGGATACGCTGAAGAAATGTCACAAAATGAGTCTGGCAGAAGTGCAGAACCGTTCGGTGACGGTAAAGGTTGTGGGGCAGGTTCTGCGTTTATTTGCGCCGCTCATGTAAAATAATAATGTACAAGAAAAAGAAAATATAGTATAATATTCAACGGTGGCTTATGGGAGCCGTCGGGCAGAAGTTATCAGTACGAGGTATAACACAGGAGGAATTGTTATGGTAAAAGCAGTAGTTGGCGCAAACTGGGGAGATGAAGGTAAGGGAAAGATTACAGACATGCTTGGAGAACAGGCGGATATTATCGTTCGTTTCCAGGGCGGAGCTAATGCGGGACACACGATAATCAACAATTATGGCAAGTTCGCACTTCACACATTACCGTCAGGCGTATTCTATGATCATACAACCAGCATCATTGGAAATGGCGTTGCCCTGGATGTGCCGGTTTTGTTTCAGGAAATTCAGTCTATTATCGACAGGGGAGTACCGATGCCGAAGATTCTGGTGTCTGACCGTGCACAGATGGTGATGTCATATCATAAGAATTTTGATGCATATGAAGAAGAGCGGCTTGGAGGAAAGTCTTTTGGCTCTACAAAGTCAGGGATTGCGCCATTCTATTCTGATAAATATGCAAAGATTGGCTTTCAGGTCAGTGAATTATTTGATGATGAGCCGCTGAAAGAGAAGGTTGTACGTGTGGCAGAACAGAAGAATGTGCTTCTGGAGCATTTGTATCACAAGCCGACGATTGATCCTGATGAACTTTATAATGAGCTGCAGGAATATAAGAAGATGGTGGAACCGTATGTATGCGATGTGTCTCTGTTTCTTCACAACGCGTTAAAAGAGGGCAAGGAGATTCTTCTGGAGGGTCAGCTTGGCTCCCTCAAGGATCCGGATCATGGTATTTATCCGATGGTAACCTCTTCTTCAACACTGGCGGCCTACGGCGCGATCGGAGCGGGCATTCCACCCTATGAGATCAAGAAGATCATTACCGTATGTAAGGCATATTCCAGCGCAGTTGGAGCCGGCGCCTTCGTAAGCGAGATTTTTGGCGAGGAGGCAGATGAGCTGAGACGCCGCGGCGGAGATGGCGGAGAATTTGGAGCGACAACAGGACGCCCGAGACGTATGGGATGGTTTGACTGCGTGGCTTCTAAGTATGGGTGCAGAATGCAGGGTACTACCGATGTGGCCTTTACTGTATTGGATGTTCTGGGATATCTGGATGAGATTCCAGTATGTGTAGGTTATGAGATTGACGGAGAAGTGACAACAGAATTTCCGACCACACATCTGCTTGAGAAGGCAAAACCGGTGCTTCAGACTCTTCCGGGCTGGAAATGCGATATCCGCGGTATTAAGAAGTATGAGGATCTTCCGGAGAACTGCCGCAACTATATCGAATTTGTAGAAGGACAGATCGGATACCCGATCACTATGGTTTCCAACGGACCGGGAAGAGAAGATATTATTTACCGGCAGGTATAATTTTTGGGGGATTGAAGATACTAACCTTGCGTGAATGCGTAAATTAATTTGACAAGGAGGTATCTTTCAATGCCGGAATTGAAATGTACAGTACAGACATGTGTCCACAACAAACAGTTTTATTGTGATCTGGATCAGATTCAGGTTGGCGGCAGTAAGGCGAAACGTGCCGATGAGACCTGCTGTGACAGCTTTGAGGAGCGCAAGGGTGATTCCTACAGCAACGTGGCGGGATATGCGTCACCGACCAGCAATATTGATTGTGAGGCAGTAGGATGCAAGTATAATGAAGCATGCAAATGTCATGCGGGAAAAATCAGCGTAGAAGGCAGCAGCGCCTGTCAGTGTAAAGAGACAGAGTGTGCTACGTTCTGCTGTTAGAGAAGTAAAAAGATAAAGATAAGGATAGGGATACAGTGAATAAGTTTGCTGTATCCTTATTTTTGTGTTATACTAGGCGGTAGCGATGAGTGTAGCAGGAGTATAGTACGATGGAAGAAGAAAAGAAGAAACAGGATAAGACAGCAGAAACGCCGGAAGGCTACTACAGCAATAAACCTAAGATAGGAAATAAAGGGCCGTCCAGACTCCGACGGGAGATCAGCAAGGGCATGACCTATTTTGTGGTGGTTGCGGCGGGGATTGTCTTTTATTTTGCATTGCTTAGGCTTACGAATCTGTCAGCTTTTTTTGTAATGGCGCTCGATGTACTGAAACCAATCTTATATGGAGCGCTGATTGCATTTTTGCTGAATCCGATTGTGAAGCAGGTGGATAAGCGGCTTGAGCCGGTGCTGAAAAAGAGGATGAAGGAGGAAAGCGCTTCGAAGCTGTCCAGGACGGCAGGAATTTTACTTTCTCTGATCGTTTTATTTATGATTATCACAGCTTTGTTTAATATGCTGATACCGGAATTGTATCAGAGTATTCGGACGCTGGTATTTACACTTCCAAGGCAGATCAATGAACTTATGGACCGGCTGAACGGTCTGGAAACGGATAACTCTAATATGGGAGTTATGATTCGGACCCTTCTGGAGCAGGCCACGGCTACTTTTCAGGATTGGCTGACCAATAATATATTCCGGCAGGCCAATGACATTATGACGATTCTTACCACGGGAGTGATCGATTTCGTGAGTGAGATTTTTAATGCATTGATCGGTGTGATTGTGTCTATCTATATATTGTACAGCAAAGATACTTTTGGAAAGCAGGGAAAGAAGATTACATATGCGCTTCTTGACCCTCACCACGCGAATCTGGTGCTGCATATTACGCAGAAGGCCAATGAGATCTTCGGCGGATTCCTGATCGGAAAGATCGTAGATTCCATGATCATAGGAGTGCTTTGCTTTCTGGGCCTGTCCGCTCTTAGCATGCCGTACACACTGCTGGTCAGTGTGATTGTGGGCGTGACGAATGTCATTCCGTTTTTTGGACCGTATATCGGTGCGATACCGAGTGCAATTCTAATTCTGCTTGCCGATCCGATGAAGGGAGTGTATTTTCTGATCTTCATTCTGATACTGCAGCAGATTGACGGTAATTTTATCGGTCCCAAAATTCTGGGCAATTCTACCGGCCTTTCTTCCTTCTGGGTGATTTTTGCGATTCTGCTCGGAGGGGGATTGTTTGGATTTATGGGAATGCTCCTGGGTGTGCCTACCTTTGCGGTTATTTATTACATTCTTCAGATGATTATTAACAGCAGGCTTCAGAAAAAGAATCTTCCGGAGGATACAGAATATTATGATGAGTACAGCTTTGTGGATGACAGCGGAAAGTATATCATCTCAAAGGAGACGCTGGCAAAGAAACAGAAGGAGAAAAGCCGGCAGACAGAGGAAGAGACTATAGAGAAAAAGCAAAACAGAAATAAAACAGAAAAAGGGGAATAATTATGCCAATTCGAGTGCAAAATGATCTTCCGGTAAAGGAAATACTGGAAAGAGAGAATATATTTGTGATGGATGAACACCGGGCAATACATCAGGATATCCGCCCAATTCAGATTGGACTTCTGAATCTGATGCCGCTTAAAGAAGACACGGAGCTTCAGATTCTCCGTTCACTGTCTAATACACCGCTGCAGGTGGATGTGACTTTTGTGAACGTGTCAAGTCACGTGTCGAAGAATACTTCTACCAGCCATATTAATCAGTTTTATCTGCCTTTTTCCGAGATTAAGAACCGCAAGTTCGACGGGTTTATTATTACGGGAGCCCCGGTGGAGCAGATGCCCTTTGAAGAGGTGGACTACTGGGATGAACTGACAGAAATTATGGATTGGACGAAAACCAACGTGACATCTACCCTTCATTTGTGCTGGGGCGCTCAGGCGGGGTTCTATTATCATTATGGAATAGATAAGGTACAGATGGATCACAAGCTGTTCGGCGTATTCCGGCATCGCGTGATGAACCGCAAGATTCCGCTGGTACGTGGTTTTGATGATGTATTTCTGGCTCCTCATTCCAGACATACGGACGTGCCGATTGAGAGACTTCGCGCTGACGGAAGAATTACGATTCTGGCTGAGTCAGATGAAGTTGGCCTTTTCCTTGCGATGGCAGAGGATGGACGACAGATTTTTGTTATGGGACATCCGGAGTATGACAGAGTGACGCTGGATGGCGAGTATAAGAGAGATATAGGAAAAGGGCTTCCGATTGATCTTCCGAAGAATTACTATCCCGAAGATAATCCGGAGAATAAGCCGCTGCTCACCTGGCGGGCGACGGCCAACAATTTATACACCAATTGGCTGAATTACTACGTATACCAGGCAACGCCGTATGATTTGGAAGGAACACCATTTTAGATATTCAAATTATGATTAAAAAAGGTCTGTTTTATAGTTGTTAAAAGTTTAATTATGCAGGAAATGGATTTTGCGCTTGCATATCAAAGAAAATTGTGCTATGATAGCTAAGTCGATGTAAATCCATACAGAAAAACTCCGGAGCAGGAATGCTTTCGGAGTTTTTCCGGTTTTATGGGAAATGACGGAAAAACTTTTTTTTGCTTTCAAAATGATAAATTTTATGTCAGAAATTGGCGTGGGAGAGAGTGAAAAGATGAGAACTCGAAGGGAGAGAGGTTATGAGTTTTGCAGATGTTTTATCGAAAGTGAATGATTTTGTGTGGGGACCGGTTATGCTTGTTCTCCTGGTTGGAACGGGAGTGTTTTTGACAATCCGTCTGAAGTTCCTTCCCTGGAGGAATCTTGGCTATGCATTAAAGCAGGTGTTTGCCAAATCCGAGAAGAGCAGCAGCGGCGGAGAGGGAGATATTACACCGTTTCAGTCTCTGATGACGGCTCTTGCAGCTACCATCGGTACCGGCAATATCGTAGGTGTGGCTACCGCCATGGTGCTGGGAGGACCGGGTGCAATTGTCTGGATGTGGATCAGTGCGCTGTTTGGACTTTCTACCAAATACGGTGAGAGCGTTCTGGCAGTAAAGTACCGCCAGAAGAATGACCAGGGCGAGATGGCCGGCGGACCGATGTATGCGATGCAGAATGGTTTTAAGCACAAGGGAGTGGGCCGTTTTTTTGCAGTTGCATTTGCATTGTTTGCGGTACTGGCCTCTTTTGGTATCGGTAATCTGACACAGGGGAATTCTATTTCAGGAGCTGTACATACAACATTTGGCATTCCGACCTGGGTAACAGGTGCGGTACTTACCATTGCGGCGCTTCTGATATTGGTTGGCGGTATCCAGAGCATCGGACGCGTATGTTCCGTTGTAGTGCCATTTATGGCAGTACTGTATTTCCTGGCAGGCCTTGTGGTCATTGTTATAAATATCAAGAATGTTCCGGCAGGATTGTCACAGATTTTCGGCATGGCATTTAATTTTGAGGCTATGGGCGGCGGCGTTGCAGGTACAGTGATTGCCAATGCAATGCGCTGGGGCGTGGCACGCGGAGTATTCTCAAATGAAGCGGGTCTTGGTTCTGCTCCGATTGCAGCGGCAGCGGCCAAGACGGATCATCCTTCAAGACAGGGATATATCAACATGACGGGAACATTCTTTGATACCATCGTAGTATGTTCCATGACAGGACTTTCCATTGCATCCTCCGGAATGCTTGGTCAGATTGACCCGACCACCGGAGAGGCTCTTACCGGTGCGAATCTGACGATCGCAGCGTTCCAGACAGGACTCGGAACTGCTGGCGGATGGCTGGTTACTATCGGTATTACCCTGTTTGCGTTCTCAACCATTCTTGGCTGGGAGTATTACGGGGAGAAGTCGCTGGAATACCTTGCGGGATCATCAAAGCTGAATAAGCTGTACAGGGTGCTTTTTTCACTGATCGTATTCGTGGGAGCAACCACCCAGCTTCAGATGGTATGGGATATTTCAGATACCTTCAATGGCATGATGGCAATTCCGAACCTGATCTGTCTGCTGGTGCTCAGCAATGTTATTGCAAAAGAGTGTTTTGAGTATCAGGATAAGGTTATTAAAAAAAGATAGATTTGTCACTTGACAAAAATACTTTATGAGAGTAAAGTAACAAATGTAATAAATAATAAACCGTTGAGAAAGAGGAGTAGGTTATCAGCGTGAGGTCAAAGAGAGTGGCAGGTGGTGTGAATGCCATACGGAACGGATAGCTGAATGGACTTTCGAGGGCTACCGGAAATCTTAAGAAGTATTAAGAGACTATGGTGTGTCGGGAACCGAACCCGTTATCAATCAGGAGTGTATGTTAGTACATGAGAAGAGTGGACGCTATGTCAATTTGAGTGGTACCGCGATAATAAGATATTATTACCGCCTCAAACCTTTGGTTTGGGGCGGTTTTTTTCGTATAAGGCAGGGAGTGCCTGCACTCGCGGAAAGTTCAGTGACAGCACCCACTTCCATCTCTCCTAACATGAAGAAAAACAAAATAGAAAAGGAGAATGAAAACAATGAAAAACAAAGTATTAGCAGGATTATTAGCAGCAGCAATGGTGGCAGCAATGGCAACAGGCTGTGGAAGTTCCGAGGAAGAGAGCGCACAGACTTCGGAGACGACAGAGACCGGAGAAGGCGAAGAAACAGTATATAAAGTTGGTATTGTACAGTATGTAGACGATGCATCTCTGAATCAGATCGAAAAGGCGATTGAGGCTGAGCTGGATGCTAAGAGCGAAGAACTTGGCGTGACCTTTGATTATGCAGATTATACCTTTAATGGCCAGGCAGATTCAACTGTTCTTAACCAGATTGCAACCGATCTGGTAGCAGATGAGGTAGATATCATTATTCCAATTGCAACTCCGTCAGCAATGATTATGCAGTCGGCTACAGAAGATAATCAGATTCCGGTAGTTTTCTCCGCTGTATCTGATCCGGTTGGTGCGGGCCTGATGGAAGATGCCGAGGCGCCAGGTGCAAATATAACGGGAACTTCAGATGCAATCGACACAGAAGCAATTATGAATCTGATTCTTACTGCAAATCCGGATGCAAAGAAGATTGGACTTTTATATGATAAAGGGCAGGATTCTTCCCTTGGCTCTATTGCAGATGCCATCGCATTCTGCGCGGAAAATGGCCTGGAATATGTTGAGAAGACAGGAACTACATCGGCTGAAATTCAGGCAGCTGCAGACTCTCTGGTAGCAGAGAAGGTAGATGCGGTATTTACTCCACAGGATAACACCGTCATGACAGCAGAGCTTGCAATTTTTGAAAAGTTCACCGAAGCAAAGATTCCGCACTACACAGGAGCTGATTCCTTCGCATTGAACGGTGCATTCTTAGGATACGGAGTCAATTATGAGAATCTTGGAACGGTAACAGCTGATATGGCAGTAGAGATTTTGGTAGATGGAAAAGATCCTGCAGAAATGGCAGTTCAGACTTTGGCAGACGGTATCATTACCGTAAATACAGAGACCGCAGAGGCAATTGGAATTGACATTTCCGTATTTAAGGATCTTGGTTCTGAAGTGGTAGAAACGGTTACTGCAAAAGAGTTCGAATAAAAGATAAAAATTGGGAAGAATGAGAAGATAGAGGTATATATGGGTTCAATCATTACATTGGCAATTGTGCGGAGTGCGTTAGAGCTTGGTTTTATCTATTCGCTGGTTGCGCTTGCACTGTTTATTTCATTTACGATCTTAAATATTGCAGATTTATCTACAGATGGCTGCTTTACACTGGGATGTGCAGTCTGTGCTACGCTGACGATTGCCGGACATCCGGTTCTGGGTCTGGCAGCGGCGATGGGCGCGGGAGTGCTGTCAGGATTTGTAACAGCGTTTTTGCAGACAAAGATGGGGATTGAGTCTATTCTGGCCGGTATTATTGTGAATACCGGCCTGTATACGATTAATATTGCGGCGATGGGATTTGCTTCAAACCTGAATCTGTTTGGCTGTGATTCTGTCTTTACCTGGGGAAAGGAACATATTGGGGGGAATTGGTATACTCTGCTGATCGTGGCAGTGATCGTACTTGTGATCGGATTTGCAATCTCACTGTTTTTAAATACAAGACTTGGGCTTTCTATCCGGGCAACCGGCGATAATCCGGATATGGTGCGTGCGTCCAGCATTAATACGAAGCTGATGATTACCATCGGTCTCTGTGTTTCCAACTCTCTTACCGGACTTTCCGGAGGTTTACTGGCACAGTACCAGAAATCCTGTGATATCAATCTGGGAACCGGTATGGTAACCATCGCTCTTGCGAGTCTGATTATTGGAGAAACGCTGATTGGAAAGGGTTCCATGCTTCGGCGTATTCTTGGCGTAATATTGGGAAGTTGTCTGTACCGTTTTATTGTTGCCGTGGCTCTTCGGTTCAACGTTCCTCCGGAGTGTCTGAAGCTGGTGTCATCAATCATTGTTGCCGTGGCAATCGGACTTCCGTATTTGAAAAAGCAGTTCCATCTGTATCAGAATAAACTGGCGGCAAAGGCTGAAAATCAGCATTATATTGACGAGATTCTCTCTGAAAAATTTTCGGGAAAGGAAGGTCAGAAGTAATGAATGAAAATATGCTTATCATGAGAAATATATCAAAGACCTTTAATCCCGGAACGGTGAATCAGAAATGCGCGCTGAAGGGCGTGAATCTTGAACTGAAAAGGGGAGACTTTGCCACGATCGTCGGCAGCAACGGTGCGGGTAAGTCCACGCTGTTTAATGCGATTACCGGTATGTTTTTTGTTGATGAGGGTTTGATTCTTCTGGATGGAGAGGACATTACCTATAAAAAAGAGTATGTGCGAAGCAAAGTGATTGGCCATCTGTTTCAGGACCCACTGAAGGGTACGGCGCCGCATATGACCATTGAAGAGAATATGGCGCTTGCCTATCTTCGCTCTACAACAGCAAAAAATGCATATTTTAGCCGCATCAGATCGGCTGATAAGAAAAAGTTTCGTGAGAAGCTGGCCCTGCTTGACATGGGGCTGGAAGATAGGATGAAACAGCCGGTGGGATTACTTTCGGGAGGGCAGCGCCAGGCGCTTACGCTTTTGATGGCTACCATCGTAACACCGAAGATACTGCTGCTGGATGAGCATACAGCTGCTCTTGACCCGGCGACGGCTGAAAAAGTACTGCAGCTGACCAGAGATATTATTAAAAAGAGTCAGATTACCTGCCTGATGGTCACCCACAATATGCATCAGGCTTTGGAACTTGGTAACCGGACACTGATGATGGATTCCGGAAATATTATTTTGGATGTTTCCGGGGAAGAACGCAAAAAGATGACGGTTGACGATCTTCTGGATCAATTTGCGAAAAATGCAGGAAAACAGTTGGATAATGACCGGATTCTTCTGTCGAAGAATGAATAGTGCTCAGAAAGGATAACAGGTATGGCTAGAAGAATTGCAAAATTTGAGAAAGTAAGCTATAAACAGTTTAAAGAGGCGTGGATGGATACTTTTGGTGATGCAGGGGAGGAAGAAATTCAGAAGATATATGAAGGAATCAGGATTCCAAGGCGTGCGACCAGCGGATCGGCGGGATACGATTTCTTCGTCCCGGTGGATATAACTGTTGCGCCGGGCAGGACGGTGAAGATTCCTACGGGAATCCGCGTACAGATGGAAGAGGAATGGGTACTGAAGTGTTACCCACGAAGCGGATTGGGTTTCAAATACCGCCTGCAGCTCAATAATACGGTAGGCATTATTGACAGTGATTACTATTATTCAGATAATGAAGGACATATTTTCGCCAAGATTACCAATGATACGAATGAAGAGAAGACGGTAGAGCTTAAGGCAGGAACCGGATTTATGCAGGGAATCTTTGTGGAATATGGCATTACTGTAGACGATGATGTGCGGACTGTAAGGAATGGCGGATTTGGAAGCACAACAAAGGTATAATTTTTAAATATCCGGGTTATCCTATCCATGCGACAGTGTGCAGCTCCTGTGGATGTACATAGTGCAGAAATAGAACGTGGAGGGATTGATATGCCGGAATATAGAACAGTGTCGGCCTCATTAAAAGAGAATGTGGCCTATGTAAATGAGATACTTCCAGTAGAGGACAGCTTTGACATTGTACAGAGGAATATTGTCATCGGAGGAAGAGATGCGGCGTTTTATTTTGTAGACGGTTTTACGAAGGATGAATCCATGCTTAAAATTATGGATTCTCTTTTTTCTGTTACTGAAGAGGATATGCCAAAGAGTGCAACAGTATTTTCCAGAAAGTATATTCCATATGTGGAAGTGGATATATTGGGGGACTTTGATCAGATTTTCCGAAATATACTTTCGGGTGCGACCTGTCTGTTTATTGAAGGATATGAGGCGGGTATTATCATTGACTGCAGAACCTACCCGGCCAGAGGGGTAGATGAGCCGGATAAGGATAAATCTCTTCGGGGCTCCAGAGATGGATTTGTTGAAACGATCGTATTTAATACGGCGCTGATGCGAAGAAGGATTCGCGATCCGCATCTCATCATGCAAATGCTGGAAATCGGCGAAAGCTCCCGAACCGATGTGGCGGTCTGCTATATGTCAGACCGGGTGGATCAGGAGCTTTTAAATAAACTGATGGATAAACTGAATCATATCCGGACAGACGCGCTGATGATGAATCAGCAGAGTCTGGCAGAGTGTCTGATGAAACGAAAATGGTATAATCCATTTCCAAAATTTAAATTTACGGAACGGCCGGATACGGCATCTGCATGTCTGCTGGAAGGAAAGATTGTGATTATGGTAGATAATTCGCCGTCGGCGATGATTCTTCCGACTTCTATATTTGATATGATTGAGGAAGCAAACGACTACTATTTTCCGATTCTTACGGGAGTCTATCTGAAGGCGGCAAGAGCGCTGATTACGATTCTTACTGTTTTTCTGACGCCTTTGTATTTGCTGTTTATGCAGAATATACGCTGGATTCCGGAGATGTTTACCTTTGTAGTAGTGCGTGACATGGTAAATATACCGCTCATCTGGCAGCTGCTTCTTCTGGAGCTTGCTATCGATGGACTGCGGCTTGCTGCAATGAATACGCCGAATATGCTCAGTACGCCGCTCAGTGTTATTGCTGGTCTTGTACTGGGAGAATTTTCGGTATCGTCGGGATGGTTTAATTCAGAGGTCATGCTTGCGATGGCGTTTGTGTCGGTGGCCAATTATACTCAGCCTAATTTTGAGCTGGGATATGCGCTGAAATTCATGAGACTTCAGCTTTTGATTCTTACGGCGATATTTAACTGGATCGGATTTCTTGCAGGATTGATCGTGATTATCTGCAGTATCTGCTGTAATAAAACCCTGACCGGACGGAGTTATCTGCATATCAGCCGGAATTAGGCCGATATGTGAGTTGCCTTTTGACTGGGATTTGTGATATAATGCTCTCTATTATTAAGAGAGCATTTTTCTATAGAGTAATGCAGGAGGGACAATGAACAAAAAACAGGATGAACGGCTGGGGACGATGCCCATAGGAAAGCTGATTGTCAGTATGGCGGTTCCGGCTGTGGCAGCCCAGCTCATCAATGTACTTTATAATATTGTAGACAGGGTATACATAGGGCATATTGCAGGCTATGGAGATATGGCGCTGACGGGGGTTGGTGTTACCTTCCCTATCATCATGCTGATCTCGGCTTTCAGTGCATTTGCAGGAATGGGCGGAGCACCTTTAGCTTCAATTAAGCTTGGCAAAAAGGAATACCAGGGTGCAGAAGAGATTCTTGGAAATTCAGCCGGAATGCTTCTGATCTTTTCGGTGGTGCTCACCGTATTTTTTCAGGTATTTAAGACCCCGATACTGTATGCATTCGGTGCCAGCGATCATATTATCGGTTATGCAGAAGATTATATAGAGATTTATCTTGTTGGAACGGTTTTTGTACAGTTTGCGCTGGGACTAAATACATTTATCAGTGGGCAGGGACGTGCAAAGACCGCCATGCTCTCGGTGCTGATCGGAGCGATCGTCAACATTGTGCTGGATCCAATTCTGATCTTTGGATGCCACATGGGGGTGAAGGGAGCAGCTCTGGCTACTATTTTGTCTCAGGCGCTCAGCGCGGCATGGGTGGTTCGCTTTCTGACGTCTGATAAGAGTGTGATTCGGCTGCGGCTGTCGCAGATGAGAATTAGTCTGCCGATTGTAGGACAGATTGCGTCGCTTGGAATATCGCCCTTTATTATGCAGGCCACGGAGAGCCTGGTAAGTATTACGCTAAATTCTGGTCTGCAGCGTTATGGCGGTGATCTGTATGTGGGAACGATGTCCATTATGACCAGTGTTATGCAGCTGATTGTAATTCCGGTTCAGGGCGTAGCACAGGGAGTACAGCCGATCATCAGCTATAATTATGGAGCAGGGAATGCAGACCGGGTTAAGGAAGCGTTCAAAAAACTGGTTACGGTCTGCTTTGTCGGAACCTTTCTTCTGGCCGGAGCAGCAGTGCTGATTCCGGGGGTTTATGCAGGAATCTTTACGGATAATCAGGCGCTGATTGAGCTGACCTGCCAGGTGATGCCGGTTTATTTTCTGGGAATTACCATATTTGGAATACAGACGGCCTGCCAGAGCACATTTCTGGCGCTGGGGCAGGCAAAGGTATCGCTGTTTATTGCTCTTTTAAGGAAAGTTATCCTTTTGATTCCTCTGGCGATTATTTTTCCGAAATTCATGGGAGTCATGGGAATCTACAGAGCAGAGCCGGTTGCGGATATTATTTCGGTAATTACTACGGCAACACTATTTACCATCACCTTCCGGAGGATCGTAAGGGGCATGGAAAAGGAAACCCGAAGTCAGAAACTTGTGAAGTAGGAGGAGATTATGAGCAGAGATTATATCATTACAGTGAACAGTACGGTAGATGTTCCGAAGACATGGCTTGCGGAACGGGGAGTTCCGGTGATTCCATTAAAATATACGATAGACGGTGAGACTTATCAGGATATGGAGGGGCTGACCGGAAAGGAGTTTTTTGCCAAGCTGCGAGAGGGGAAGATGGCTGTTACATCTCAGATTAATCCGGAAGAAGCGAAGGAGGCACTGGAGCCTTATCTAAAGGAAGGAAAGGATGTACTGCATCTGGCTTTTTCTTCTGCATTGAGCGGCACCTGCAACAGCATGCGGCTTGCAGCGGAAGAGCTGAAAGAGGAGTATCCTGAGGCGAAGATTATTGTGGTTGATACGCTGTGTGCTTGTCTGGGAGAAGCGCTGCTTCTGTATTATGTGCTAAAACAGAAAGCAGCCGGAAAGAGTATTGAAGAAGCGGCCCAGTGGGCGGAGGAAAATAAGCTTCATGTCTGCCATAATGTTACGGTGGATGATCTGTTCCATCTGCACAGAGGCGGCCGTGTTTCTAAGGCTACGGCGGTTCTTGGAAGTGTGGTTAAGATTAAGCCGATGATCCACATGGATGACAACGGGGCGCTTCAGGTGATTGGTAAGGAGCGCGGGCGCAGGAAGGCTCTGAATAAGATTGTGGAAATGGCTGTGGAGCGGGCCAGAGGATGGGATAATGAGATTGTTATGATTACTCACGGGGATTGTATTGAAGATGCAGAGTATGTCGCAGAGCTTATCCGAAAGAAGATGGGAATTGATAATATTCTGATCAATAATATCGGAACTGTAATAGGAAGCCATACCGGTCCGGGTGTGGTGGCAACCTTCTGCATGGGCAGTAAGAGATAAAATGTTGATTATTTGCTGAAAAATGATTGACATTGAGATGAAAGTATGTTAATTTATATTTTGTGTGAAGAAAAGAAAGTAGAGTATCCACTCTCACCATAGCACAATCGGGTGACTATTGGTTCAATAGGAAAGCATAAGATGTATATCATTTTGGGATATTTTATGTAGAGATATGGGTGGATAGTTTATGACTATTCACTCATTTTTGTTGGCTAAGGACCAATGGGAGATGTATTAGAAGAGTTTATGATGGAGGTGCACTACAATTAGCGAATTAATGATTAACGAGCAGATTAGGGACAGGGAGGTACGTGTTATCAGCGCAAGCGGGGAACAGCTTGGGATCATGTCTTCAAGAGATGCCATGAAGCTCGCACAGGAAGCAGAATTGGATTTGGTTAAGATTGCCCCGAAGGCACAGCCCCCGGTATGCAAGATTATCGACTATGGCAAGTATAAGTATGAACTGACCCGCAAGGAGAAGGAAGCAAAGAAGAAGCAGAAGACAGTAGAAATCAAGGAAGTTCGTATGTCACCGAACATCGATACAAACGATCTGAATACAAAGGTTAATAATGCCAAGAAGTTTATTGAAAAAGGCAATAAAGTAAAGGTTACATTGCGTTTCAGAGGAAGAGAGATGGCTCATGTACAGCAGAGCAGGCATATTCTGGATGATTTCGCCAGGATGCTTGAGGACGTTGCATCAGTAGAGAAGCCGGCAAAACTCGAAGGACGCAACATGAGCATGGTTTTAACTGTAAAACGTTAAAAATATAAAATACAATCAAGGAGGATTCTAATCATGCCAAAAATTAAAACAAATAGAGCAGCTGCAAAGCGCTTCAAAAAGACAGGTACAGGAAAGTTAAAAAGAAACAAAGCTTATAAGAGCCATATCTTAACTAAGAAGTCTACTAAGAGAAAGAGAAATCTTAGACAGTCTACAATTACAGACGCTACTAATGTAAAGAATATGAAGAAAGTATTACCATATCTCTAAGATTTGGGGAATATTGAAGGAGGAATAAGACATGGCAAGAATTAAAGGCGGATTAAATGCTAAGAAGAAACATAATAGAACACTGAAGTTGGCGAAAGGATACAGAGGAGCACGTTCTAAACAGTACAGAGTTGCAAAGCAGTCTGTTATGAGAGCTCTTACATCTGCATACGCAGGAAGAAAGCAGCGCAAGCGCCAGATGCGTCAGCTGTGGATCGCACGTATCAATGCAGCAGCAAGAATGAATGGTCTGTCATACAGCAAGTTTATGCACGGCCTGAAGCTGGCTAATGTTGATATGAACAGAAAGATGCTTGCAGAGATGGCAGTAAATGACGCTGCAGGATTTGCAACACTTGCTGAAGTAGCTAAGAGCAAATTAGCTTAAAAAATAAATTTCTTTCAAATTTTTATTGACATCCGTCTGAGGATGTAGTAATATAATCTTCGGACGGTTTAAGTCACGCGGAAGTGTCGGAACTGGCAGACGAGCAAGACTAAGGATCTTGTGCATATTGCTTGCGTACGGGTTCAAGTCCCGTCTTCCGCATTTAATAAAAGTACCGAATACCTAATAGGTAAGCGGTACTTTTTTGTATATAACTGTATAGAATGAAAGTGCATGGGCATACTTCTAAATAAGTCTATTTAGTAAGAGAGGAGTATTTGCCATGAGTGAGATTAAAACAGATATGTTCCCGGATCATCTCCGTGCCGGAAAGAAAAATGGATACGGAGAGAATAAACAGAAAGATGGTCAAAGAAATACTTATAAGAGCGCTGTGACACCGACAGAGCCCCTTCCGGAGGCCTCAAGGCCGCGAAAGGACGGACCGGGCGGAGAGTAGACGTGAGTAAACAGAGATAGAAAATGCTCCTTTCGACAGAGTTGAATGTCTGCCGGAAGGAGCATTTTAATACCAGGGTATTTGAAATTATTTTACATCTTCTGCATAATACTTCGTGTATGCATCCTGCAATTTCTTTAATGTAACCGGGTCTTTTCCGCCGATTGGCTGTCCGTCCAGTTCTACTGCCTGGATGCAAAGTCCGCCGGAGCTGCTGACAATGACTTCGTCGGCAGCTTTAAGTTCTTCCATAGTGAAGGGTTCTTCCCTGGTTGGAATATCATTTGCCTGAGCGAGTTCCAGAAGATGCTTCAGCGTGATTCCCGGAAGAATCAGATTGTCCCGGGGCGGTGTGCACAATACGCCGTCCTTGATCATCAGGATGTTGCTGTGCGCGCATTCTGTTACACGCTCTCCCCTGTGAAATACGGTTTCCTGGCATCCGGCTTCTATACATCTCTGGTACGCAATCACACTTGGGATCAGATTCAGCGTTTTGATGTTGCAGTGAAGAAAACGGGTGTCTTCCATGGAAATAAGCCGGAAGGTCGCATCCAGTGGAATCAGGTCGTAAGGTACGGTAAAAATCATCAGATTGGGTTTTACGTCCTTCGATGGGAAATTGTGGGCACGCATTCCGGTTCCGCGGGAGCACTGCCAATATAACATGCCGTGATCGGCATCATTTGCATCGATGCATTGCTGCAGGGCCTCTGTCAGTTCCTCCCTGGACATATCAAAAGGGATTTCCAGCAGCTTACAGCTGTTGTAAAATCGATCGAGATGATCTTTGGCAGCAAAAATGTGATTGTTAGAAAAAGTTGTGGCGTCATAACAGCCGTCACCAAAATATACAGCGCGGTCAAGCATTGGAATCTTCATTTCTTCCAGAGGACCGATTTCGCCGTTGTAATAACCTACATATTTCATGATTCAGATACCTCTTTTACTAATTATTAATCTTTATGTCTGATAATTTTGTAGCCGCCAATCAGTAAGGTCGGCAGGAGATAGAACAGGATGAAACCGTAAGACAGAAGGGAATAGCCCTGCTCGATCAATGTTACGACTCCGATTCGGGACATGATGAGTGCTGCGATCAGGGTTATGATCGTGATAATTCCACGTTTCTGATCGGACAGTTTCTCATGGCCCTTTTCTGTCATGGCTACGTCAAACCGGTCGATGATCATATGTATACAGCCGGTTGCAGTTTCCACAAGCGTCCATCCCATAACAATACTGAATAAAACAAGCAGCGGGGCGCCGCCGTTTACGGCCTTGATCATTTCCATCCATGGAGTAGTTACATCAGCGCCTACAATGCTGGTGTCGCCGTAGAAGCACATCATTGCGAAGTAAGACAAAAACCACGGGATTACCATTAAGAGTCCGGCGATAATTCCGGAGACAACAGTTTCCTTCCGTTTTGTCTGACGGGTCAGCGAAAACATTCCCATAGGGATGGCGTTGATATTGTACGCTACATATAAAATGCCGGTCCAGATACACAGCATAACCGTTGTCTTTCCATCAAAGGAGCTTGTGTCCATGGTAGAGAATACGGTGCTGATGTGACTTCCTTTTTTGACCAGTACGATGATTGTGAACAAAATGTATCCGCCGTATAGTAAGATGGTTCCGATGGACTCAAATTTCTCGATCACCTTAGAGCCTTTAAAGTTCAGCAGTCCGCAGATTAAAACGATAACTACGGAGCCGAGAATGTTAGGAAGTCCTACCTGTTCAAAGATACTTCCGGTTGCGGCTGCCATGACAGCGATCAGAAGAATTGCAATCAGAACGGTCAAAATATCCATGACCGGCCATAAGGGTCCAATTACCTGTTTGATATAATTCTTGTAATCGTATACCTTGTAGATTCGGCAGATCTCAAATGTGAGGAATGCAAACAGTGCAAAGCCGATTCCAATTGTGAGACCGGAGATCCATCCCATTGCGCCAAATTTGGCGCCGTAAGAATAAATTTCGCGTCCGGTGGCATATCCGCCGCCAATTAGTACTGATTGAAGAAGTACACCCGGGAGAATATACCGTGCGTAAGTTCCGTTGTAAAATTTTTTAAGTGTTTCCATTGGTTCTTCTCTCTCTTTCTTTTTAGTGTATTACGAATGGCTTATAACAAATTCGTATAGGGTAGATTATATAACAAAATAAAAGGGTTGATGATTCGAAGATTACATATTATAATAAGTAAAACTTATTAAACATCTGAATAGAGAGAGGTACGGACATGAGCTTTAGACAACTGGAATATTTTGTGGCTGTTGCGGAAACTCTGAATTTTACAAAAGCAGCAAAAAAGTGTTTTATTTCACAAACGGCGATGACACTGCAGATTAAGGCGCTGGAAGAAAAGATAGGAACACCTCTGTTTCTGCGCGATAAGCATCACGTAGAACTGACGGCTGCAGGAAGGGTTTATTTGAATGAAGCAAAAGATATTCTGATTCGTTCTGAAGAGGCAATCAAACTGGCCAAGACGGCAGCGGAGGGCGTATACGGGGAGATTACGATTGGCTTTATGCGAGGATATGAACAGAGCTTGTTTTCGGAAACGCTGCGGCGTTTTCACGAGACATATCCGAATATTTCAATTCGGCTGATCCGGGATAATATGAGCGCGCTTTACGGGCTTTTGGAAAATGGCACCTGTGATGTGGCGTTTAATTTATCTCCTTATCTGCAGACTTATCCCGAATTGAATCATTATTATCTGAAGTCTTTTCCTACAAAGGCGATCCTTTATCCTGGCCATCCCCTTGCAGGCAGAAAGGTACTGGTCTATCGGGATTTGGCGAAAGAACCTTTTATCATCATGCAGCCGGAAGGGCGGCCGAATGACGAGACGGAAGAGGTTATGCTCTGTTATAACCGGGGCGGATTTGTGCCGAATATTGTCTGTAGAGAGAAGGAGGTACAGACTCTGCTTCTGATGGTATCGTCAGCCTTGGGAATATCCATTCTTCCCGAATATGCGGTTCGGTATTATCATAATGCGAAGAATCTGGTAATCATTCCCCTTGTAAAAGATCTGAAAACAAAGGAAGAGGAACTGCTTGACTTTGAGATCAGCTGGAAAAAGGATAACCCCAATCCCGCCATCGAAAAGCTTGTAAACTGGATCAAAACCCGAAAGATTGAAGAATAATATAAAATGGCATGGCCCCAAGAAGTTAGGTCATGCCATTTTTTCGTATGTAATAAATGATGCCGACGGTATCTGCCAGAAACCATCCGATGGGAATTGCCCACCAGATTCCGATTACTCCGATTGCAGGGAGCGCCGAGAGAATATAGGCCAAAAGAACCCGGGTGCCCAATGAAATTATGGTAAGTATTACGGACATACCTGGCTTTTCCAATGCCCGGTACAATCCATACAGAAGAAAAAGGCATCCGATTCCGCAGTAAAATGCTCCCTCGATGTGAAGATAGCGGATTCCTTCGGCAATAATTGCAGTTTCGCCGGAATCTATGAATAATTCCATTAATGGGCGGGCAAAGATCCACACTGCCGCCGATACTGCCATACAGAAGAGAAGGGATGATAAAAATGCGCCCTTTATGCCTTTACGAATCCGCCGGTCGTCTCCGGCGCCGTAATTCTGAGCAATAAAGGTGGAAAAAGCATTTCCAAAGTCCTGGACGGGATTGTAGGCAAATGCATCAATTTTTACAGCGGCCGCAAACGCTGCCATCACAGCTGCGCCGAAACTGTTGACCAATCCCTGAACCATGAGGATGCCGAGATTCATTACAGATTGCTGAATACAGGTCATAAGTGAGAAATCGGCAATGGTTTTCAGGCATTCTCTGCGAATATGCCAGTGAGTCCGAAGACCTTTAAACTGGGGATACTGAGTCAGTGCAAATACAGTGATTCCCAGACCGGATACATACTGGGCGATCACGGTTGCCTCGGCAGCTCCGGAAACGCCCCGATTTAATCCAATCACAAAAAACAGATCCAAAGCGATGTTAAGCACCGCTGATACTCCCAGGAAGATAAGGGGAATAACGGAATTTCCGACAGCGCGCAAAAGAGAGGCGAAATAATTGTAAAAAAATGTGGCGGTAATGCCGCAGAAAATTACGGTCAGATACCTGCGCATCAGCGTCCATACTTCTTCCGGAACCTGGAGAAAACTCTGGATTCCATCCAGGCAGGCAAAGGCAAGAAGATTCATAAGGAACGTGATGGCCGCAATCAGAACAAAAGAAGCGCAGATGCATTCTCTCATACCGTCCTCGTCCTTTTGCCCAAAGCGAATGGAACATACGGTTCCGCTTCCCATACAGAGGCCCAAAAGAATGGATGTCAAAAAAGTCATAAGTGTAAATGAGGAGCCGACGGCAGCCAAAGCGTTGGCGCCAAGAAATTTTCCTACAATCAATGTGTCTGCAATATTATAGCACTGCTGCAGCAGATTTCCCAAAATCATCGGAACCGCAAATTTCATCATGGATCGCATGACCGGTCCTCTGGTCAGATCTATATTCATATCAAATACTTCCCAAATCAAAATCGTTAAACAGTATACCGCAATGATTATAGCAAGGCGGATTGGAGAAGTCAATTTGGATTATAGCTGGGTATCATTCAGAAATTTTTGCGTTTTCTTTAGAAAGGTTTAAGAGAATCCCCAGCCGGTTTTTAAACTGTCGCCGATACAATGTGAACAGGACAGAAGTTAGATTCACAAGAGGAGACATTATGAAAAGAGAAAAGGAAATACGTAAGATATTGTCAGAGTGGTTTGGGATTCTTTTTACGTCGGATAAAGTGCAGGAGAAAGAGCACTCGCCTGCAGAACGAAGCTATACGGTGCTGAATTTAGTGATCATGTTTTTTGTTTTCTCAATGGCCGGATGGATATGGGAAGTAGTGCTGGGGGCGGTGAAGGATGGCGTAATTGCAAACAGAGGCGTGCTCTATGGCCCTTGGCTTCCGATCTATGGAAGAGGAGCGGTTTTGATCCTTGTTCTGTTAAAGAAGTTTCGGAGCAGACCAATAGCGGAATTTTTTGCAATTATGATTTTGTGCGGTTCCATGGAATATTTCATCTCCTGGTATCTGGAGATAATACATGATGGACAGAGATGGTGGGATTACACGGGATATTTTCTGAATCTGAATGGAAGAATCTGTGCGGCCGGGCTGCTGCTGTTTGGGGCTGTCGGGATGGCGGTGGTTTATGCTGCTGCTCCCCGCCTGGATGATCTTCTGAAAAAAATCAGGCCGGCGGTTCTTCTTAGCATTGCAGTTATACTGGTAACAATCTATGTGGGAGATCAGATTTGTTCCACAGTAAATCCAAACACCGGAAATGGAATTACATACTGCACTGAAAATAGTTGATATGCAATTATTTTTGCAAATTAAAAAATAAAATATCAATAATCATTAAAATATAGGGTAAAAATTGAAAAATATATTAAAAATATAAAAATAAAAAGGATAAAGCTATTGACATGGATATAATGCGCGGATATAATACAATCATAGGAGAGAACAAATATGAGAAAAGTGGTTGATGATCCCCGCCTGATGATTAAGGTGTGCGATCTCTTTTATAATCAGGAGGCCAGCCAGCAGCAGATCTGTCAGATGCTTGGGCTGTCCAGACCTACGGTTGCAAGGCTTCTTACGTCTGCAAGGGAGCAGGGAATTGTGCAGATTACGATTCCGAATCTGGATACGATTACCTATTGGGAGCTGGAACAGAATCTGGAGCAGAAGTACGGATTGCGGGAAGTGCTGGTTGTAGATTCGGGAGATACGGAGGAAGAGCTTAAGACCGCGCTGGGCAGCGCGGCAGCCAGATATTTGCAGTATATTATCAAGGACGGATATACGGTGGGAATTTCTATGGGAGCAACTCTGCACCATATGGTCACACAGCTGCGGGACGGTGCGGCGAAGGATGTAACATTTCTTCCGCTGATTGGCGGTATGGGCAGGCTGCGGACAGAGCTTCATTCTAATAGTCTGGCAGAGGGTATGTCCCGGTTTTACGGCGGAACCTTTCTTCCGCTTCATGCGCCGGCGCGCGTATCCAGTACGCTGGTTCGGGATGAACTTATGAAGGAGGAGAGCCTTTCGTCGGCGATGGAACTGATGAAGAAGCTGGACGTGGCGCTGGTGGGAATTGGATATCCCAATGAACATTCAGCGATTAAGGCAACCGGCTATTTTAAAGAGAATGAGATCGAATCGCTTATGGAGAGAAAGGCTGCGGGAGAGCTGTGTATGCAGTTTTATGACGTGACAGGAGATACAGCTCCTTACAGGAGCGACAATACGGTGATTGGTATTGATATACATAAGCTCAGGAAGGTTCCCTGCTCCGTGGGAATCGCCGGAGGATTGGAGAAGCTGTCTGCAATCCGAGGGGCAATCAGAGGGAGATATATCAATATGCTGATTACGGATATCCAGTGTGCAACAGCGCTTGCATCTGAAGAATAATTTAAGAGGCTGTGACGAAAAGAAAAGCCTGAATTTCAAGGAGGTAAAGAAGGATGAATGAGATTCTTAACATGACGATCAATGAGATGCCGCAGACAGAGTTTGACTGTTCCTGCGGACGCCATCACAATTTCAGCGTTCACGACATGTCGATCCGCAAAGGAGCCATCGAGGATCTTCCGAAGATGGCAGAGCCTTTTAAGGATGGAAAGATTCTGGTGGTGTTTGATAATAATACATATGAGGTGGCGGGCAGGAAAGCTGTAGAGCTTTTGAAATCGAATGGATTTCATGTGAAGGAGCTTTTGTTTGACACAGGAAAGGATATTCTGATTCCCGATGAGAAGACGCTGGGAAGAATCCTGCAGGAGCAGGACCTGGATGTGAAGCTGATGATTGCGGTGGGTTCCGGTGTGATCAATGATTCGGTGAAGTTTGTGACTTCACGTACCGGACTTCCTTATATTATTGTCGCAACGGCTCCGTCCATGGATGGATATGTTGCAGATGGAGCGCCGATTATCTCACATGGATATAAGTATTCTCCGGTGGCGCATCTGACCTACGGTCTGGTCGGGGATACGGATATTTTACAGACTGCGCCTCAGGATCTGATTCAGGCAGGATACGGAGATGTGGTTGGTAAGATTACGGCTCTGACCGATTGGGATCTGGCAGTAAAGGCGAATGGCGATTACCGGTGTGATACCTGTGTGACGCTGGTACAGCGGGCGTTGGATAAATGTTTCGCCAAGGCGGAGGGATTAAAGACCAGAGATGCGGAATCGCTGGGAGCCCTTCTGGAGGCACTGACACTGACGGGAGTAGCAATGGCGCTGATTAATATTTCCCGTCCGGCATCAGGGGCAGAGCATATGCTGTCTCATTTCTGGGAGATGGATTATATTGCAAGGGGATTGAACCCGAATCATCATGGTATCCAGGTGGGTGTGGCTACCCCGGTTATTGCAAGATTCTTTGAGGAGCTTGCGGATATTCTTCCGGAAGGAACAAAGGAGCTCTGTCCTTCCCACCAGGAGATTGAGGCGCTGCTTGCAAAGGGCGGTGCGCCGGTGAGTCCAAAGGAGATTGGAATCGGCAGAGAGCTCTTCCACGAGAGTCTGCTGAAGGGTTATAATGTAAGGCCGCGTTATTCTGTGATGCAGTTTGCGAAGGACCAAGGACGCCTGGAAGCGATTGCAGATAAGATTACAGAAGAAATTTACGGATAAGAGGTGCGGAGCATGCTGAAGAAAGAAGAGGCCCTAAAGGGTGTGAAATTATTTGTACTTGATATGGATGGAACCGTATATCTGGGCGATAAGTTGATTGAAGGGGCGTTTGACTTTATCCGTGAAGTAGAAGCCTCCGAAGAGCGGGATTTTATATTTTTTACCAATAATGCTTCGAAGGTGCCGGCTGTATATGTGGAGAAGCTCCATAATCTTGGATTGGATGTGGATGAGAGCAAAGTTGTGACGGCAGGAGATGTGTGTGCGGAATTTTTGAAGGTGAATTATCCGGGAGCAAGGGTATATCTGAACGGCACACCGGTTCTGGAAGAGAACTGGAAGAAAAAAGGTATTCAGTTAGTAGAGGATGAACCGGATGTGGCGGTGCAGAGCTTTGATACGACGCTTACCTATCATAAGCTGGATAGAATCTGTCATTATGTAAGGAACGGCGTTCCGTTTATTGCGACACATATGGATACGAACTGTCCGACCGAGTACGGATTTATGCCGGATTGCGGCGCTATGTGCAGCCTGATTGCGGATTCTACCGGAGTGAAGCCGAGATTCCTTGGAAAGCCCTGGAAAGAGACGGTAGATATGATTACCGAGATCACCGGCTATCAGCCATCTGAGATGGCGTTTGTGGGAGACCGGCTGTATACGGATGTGGCAACCGGAGTCAATAACGGCGCCAAAGGCTTTCTGGTGCTGACCGGGGAAGCGGATATGCAGACCGTTGCGGAGTCAGATATAGAACCTACCTGTATCTATGATTCCTTAGATGAGTTAAGAAAGTATTTATAATATATCAATATGAAGGAGGATGCAAAATGAAAATAGCATTTGGATGTGATCCCAATGCAACAGATTTTAAGATGCAGCTGATGGGATATGTGAAGGAACTTGGACATGAGGTGGGAGATTTCGGAAGTGATGATCCGATTTATGCCAACACAGCCATTGAGGTTGCCAAGGCAGTTGCAGCCGGCGAGTATGACAGAGGAATTGTGGTATGCGGAACCGGAATCGGTGTTTCTATTGCAGCGAATAAGGTGAAGGGCGCATATGCGGCATGTATTCATGATGTGTATCAGGCCCAGAGAGCAGAGCTTTCCAATCACGCCAACATCATCACTATGGGGTCTCAGGTGATTGGAGTGCAGCTTGCAAAGGAGTTAGTAAAGGAATATTTATCCGTAGAATGGGATCCGAACTGCCGGTCTGTGGATAAAGTGCAGAGAATTATTGATTTTGAAAATGAACAGTAGAAATAAAACAGCCGGGACTTGCAAAAGTCCTGGCTTTTTTTGACATTTTCTGTATCACGTTGTAATATATTATGTAGAGATTATTGGAGCGTGGAAGAAATAGTGTAAAGGAGGTCAGATATGACGATTCGCGAGGAACTGGAGAGACGTGAGACGGAGATATTAAGCCCCTATGCAACCCTGAGCAGGAACTCAAGAGGAAGAGAACGAAAAGAGGAAGAATGTGACATACGTCCGGTATTTCAAAGGGACAGAGACCGAATTCTCCACTGTAAATCATTTCGCCGCTTAAAGCAGAAGACTCAGGTGTTTTTACAGCCGATGGGAGATCATTACCGGACCCGGCTTACCCATACGCTGGAGGTTTCGCAGAATGCCCGTACCATTGCCAAGGCGCTCCGGTTAAATGAGGATCTGGTGGAAGCGATCGCTCTTGGACATGACCTTGGACATACGCCCTTTGGACATGCGGGGGAACGGGCGCTGAATGAGATCTGTCCCATGGGGTTTAAGCATAACGAACAGAGTGTGAGAGTGGTGGAGATTCTTGAGAAGCAGGGCGAGGGATTGAATCTGACCTGGGAAGTAAGGGATGGAATCTTAAACCATAAGACAAGCGGAAAGCCCCATACGCTGGAGGGGAAGATTGTGCAGCTGTCGGATAAGATTGCATATATCAATCACGATATTGATGACGCGATTCGGGGCGGGATTCTTACGGAGGCAGATATTCCCGAAAAATATGCCGGAGTATTGGGACATTCGACCAAGACCAGATTGGATACGATGGTGCACGATGTGATCATACATAGTATGGATCAGCCGGAGATTCGGATGTCAGATGAAGTGGGAGAGGCCATGCGGGGTCTCCGGGGTTTTATGTTCGAGCATGTATATATGAATCCTGCTGCAAAAGGAGAAGAATCCAAAGCAATTCATATGGTGACGAATCTGTATATTTATTATATGGAGCATCCGGATCTTATGCCGGAGCAGTACCAGAAAATGCTCAGAGGATGCGAAGTAACCAGGGAGCAGGCAGTATGTGATTATATTGCCGGAATGACGGATTCCTATGCTGTGAAAAAGTTTCAGGAATATTTTATTCCGGAATCCTGGAAAAATTAAAGGAAATCGAGAAGTTTTGTCGAATAAACTAAATAGGGGATATTTTGTTTTTGAAAATATCTCTGAAAGATTAGAAAAGAGGATGCAGCAGATTTATGTATTATCCTGAAGAACTGGTAGAGGAAGTACGTTTAAAAAATGATATCGTAGATGTGATTTCCGGATATGTAAAGCTTCAGAAAAAAGGCAGCTCTTATTTTGGGCTGTGCCCCTTCCATAATGAGAAATCGCCATCCTTTTCCGTAAGCAGACAGAAGCAGATGTACTATTGCTTTGGCTGCGGCGCCGGAGGGAATGTGTTTACCTTCCTGATGGAGTATGAGAACTATTCTTTTACAGAGGCGCTGAAGGTCCTTGCGGACCGTGCGGGAGTTGAGCTTCCGGAGATGGAATACTCGAAGGAGGCGAAGGAAAGAGCGGATCTAAAGACGGTGCTCCTGGAGATCAATAAGCTGGCGGCGAAGTATTTCTATGCACAGCTTAAGTCAGAGCAGGGAAGGCTTGCCTATACATATTTGAAGAACCGCAAGCTGAGCGATGAGACGATCACCGCATTTGGACTTGGATATTCCAATAAATACAGTGACGATCTGTATCGCTATCTGAAGACGAAGGGGTATTCCGATGAGATATTGCTGAAGGCCGGTCTGATATCTGCAGACGAGAAGCATGGGGCATATGACAAATTCTGGAACCGGGTCATGTTCCCGATTATGGACGCTAATAACCGGGTGATCGGATTTGGCGGACGGGTGATGGGTGATGCAAAGCCCAAGTACCTAAATTCACCGGAGACGCCGGTATTTGACAAGAGCAGGAATCTGTACGGGCTGCACCGGGCCAGAACCTCTAGAAAACCTTATTTTTTGATCTGTGAAGGATATATGGATGTGATTGCCCTTCACCAGGCCGGATTTACCAATGCGGTAGCTTCTCTGGGAACGGCGCTTACTTCAGGACATGCCTCTCTGATCAAGCGGTATGTGAACGAGGTTTATCTGACCTATGACAGCGATGATGCGGGAACGAGAGCAGCCCTGCGGGCGGTTCCGATCCTGAAGGAGGTGGGGATCACTGCACGGGTAATCCGCATGGATCCCTATAAGGATCCGGACGAATTTATTAAGAATCTGGGTGCGGAGGCTTTTGAAGAGCGAATCCGCAAGGCCCGGAACGGCTTTATGTTCGGATTGGAGATGCTGGAGCGGGATTATGATATGACATCTCCCGAAGGCAAGACCGGATTTCTGCGGGAAGCGGCAAAGCGCCTGGCAGAATTTGATGAGGAGCTGGAACGGAGCAATTACATTGAAGCAGTTGCAAAGACTTACCGGGTGAATGCAGATGAACTCAGGAAGCTGGTGATTAAGACGGCGGTCCGAACAGGACTTGCCAGACCGCCGGAGAAACCCAAATCCACGTTAAACCGGGAGAAGGGGAAGGAGGATGGCATCCTGAAATCCCAGAGAATACTCCTGACCTGGATGATTGAGGATGAACGGATATTTAGTCAGATCAGAAGGTATGTGAAGGCAGATGATTTTACAGAACCGCTTTATCATACGGTGGCAGAGCTTCTGTATCATCAGTATGAGGAGGGGGCTCTGAACCCGGCGCAGATTATGAACCATTTTACCGATGAAGAAGAACATCGCAGAGTGGCAGAACTGTTTCACACGAGGATCAAGGAGCTTTCCACAGTACAGGAACAGGAAAAGGCATTAAAAGAAACGATTATCCGCGTCAGGCAGCACAGCCTGGATGAAAGGGCAAAACACTTAGAGCCGACGGACATTGCAGGCTTACAGAAGCTGATGGCGGATAAGCGGGCACTGCAGGACCCCAGGGGATTGCATATTTCTATTAATTAAGGATAAAATATAAACAAGCAATGAGAGGATGGACATTAGATGGACGAGAATGTTGTAAAATTTGAGGAAAAGTTAAAAGCCTTGATGGCGATGGGTAAGAAAAAGAAGAGTATTCTCGAGATTCAGGAAATCAACGACTTTTTCTCAGATATGGAACTGAACCCGGAGCAGATGGAAAAAGTATTTGAATATCTGGAAGCTAATGGAATTGACGTGCTTCGCATCAATACGGATGTGGATGACGATGATGTGGAAGTGATCCTGTCGGAAGAGGATGAGGTTGATATGGAGAAGATTGATCTCTCTGTTCCGGACGGTGTCAGTATCGAAGATCCGGTGCGTATGTATCTGAAGGAGATTGGTAAGGTTCCTCTGCTTTCGGCCGAGGGAGAGGTTGAGCTTGCCAAGAGGATGGCAGACGGAGATGAGGATGCGAAGAAGCGCCTTGCGGAGGCGAATCTCAGGCTGGTTGTCAGCATTGCCAAGAGATATGTCGGACGTGGAATGTTATTTCTTGATCTGATCCAGGAAGGAAATCTGGGCCTTATTAAAGCCGTTGAAAAATTCGATTATCAGAAAGGATTTAAGTTCAGTACCTATGCAACCTGGTGGATTCGTCAGGCGATTACCAGAGCCATTGCCGACCAGGCAAGAACCATCCGTATTCCGGTGCATATGGTGGAGACCATTAACAAATTGATCCGTGTGTCAAGGCAGCTTTTGCAGGAGCTGGGGCGTGAACCTACGCCGGAAGAGATTGCAGAGGAGTTGGACATGCCGGTAGAACGTGTCAGAGAGATCCTGAAGATTTCCCAGGAGCCGGTATCTCTGGAAACTCCGATCGGAGAAGAGGAAGACAGTCATCTGGGTGATTTTATTCAGGATGACAATGTGCCGGTTCCGGCTGAGGCAGCGGCTGCGACTCTCCTGAAGGAGCAGCTGGATGAGGTTCTTGACACACTGACAGAGAGAGAACAGAAGGTTCTTCGCCTTCGTTTCGGTATGAATGACGGACGTGCCCGCACTCTGGAAGAGGTGGGAAAGGAATTTGACGTTACAAGAGAGCGTATCAGACAGATTGAGGCCAAGGCTCTGAGAAAGCTCCGTCATCCAAGCCGCAGCAGAAAATTAAGAGATTATTTAGATTAAGAAAGAGGCGCCTATGGAACTATCAAAAAGACTGAATGCTGTTGCCGGTCTTGTGACAGAGGGCGCCTCTGTTGCTGATATCGGAACCGATCACGGATATGTGCCGATTTATCTGGCAGGAACCGGGAAGTGTCCGCATGTGATTGCGATGGATATTAACAGGGGGCCGCTGGAAAGAGCGATGGAGCATATCCGGGCGCATGAGTTGGAAAGCCGGATTGAGACCAGGCTCTCGGATGGACTTAAGAGCCTGAAAAAAGGGGAGGCAGACACCATGATTGCTGCCGGCATGGGCGGGAATCTCACCATACGGATTCTCGATAATTCTCCGGAACTTGTGGAAGGCATGGAAGAATTTATTTTACAGCCCCAATCCGAGATCCATAAAGTGAGAAAATATCTGAATCAGAATGGCTTTTTGCTTGTGGCGGAGGATATGGTAGAAGAGGATGGCAAATTCTATCCGGTCATGAAGCTGATACATGGGAATGAGCCGGCCTTCTCAGAGGAAGAGCTTTATTATGGGCGGATCCTGCTTGCAGAGAAGCATCCGGTTCTGCACAAGTTTCTTATCAGGGAAAAGAAACGGAAGGAAATGATTTGCGGGAAGCTGTCTGCTCAGCCGGGAGAGCGTGCTCTTTTGCGCAGAGGAGAACTGGAGAAGGAGATTTCCCGTATCCGGCGGGGATTGGCAGCGTATGATAAAGCATAATGCAGCAGAGGAGAAGTGCATATAAAAAAGGAGCGATACATATGCTTTGTAGAGATGTAATGGAAGTAATAGAGAGATCCTACCCCCCATCCTGTGCGATGGAGTGGGATAATGTAGGTCTTTTGGTCGGAAGCAGAGAGAAGGAAGTGAACCGTATTTACGTGGCGCTGGATGCGACGGATGAAGTGATTGAGGCTGCGGTGGAGTTTCATGCAGATATGCTGGTGACGCACCATCCGATGATTTTTTCGGCTATGCGGCGGATTACAGAGGATGATTTTATCGGAAAACGGGTTATTCGCCTGATTCAGAAGGATATAGCATATTATGCCATGCACACCAATTATGATGTGATGGGAATGGCTAAGCTGTCAGAGCAGGTGCTGGGATTAAAAGATGGTCAGGTGCTGGAAGTGACCTGCCCGGAGAGTCCAATCGACGGAACGCCCCAGGGAATTGGCAGAGTTGCCGATCTGGAGGAACCGGTAAGTCTGGCGGAATGCTGTGAGCAGGTGAAACAGAGATTCTCGTTAGATACCGTGAAAGTATTTGGGAATCTGGAAGCTTTGATGAAGCGGATTGCAATTTCACCGGGAGCGGGAAAAAGCATGGTGAAAGCGGCGCTTCATATGCAGGCGGATGTACTGATCACCGGTGATATTGATCATCATACGGGGATTGATGCAGTTGCACAGGGATTGGCGGTCATTGATGCAGGACATTATGGGATTGAACAGATCTTCATCCGGGATATGGCAGAATTTCTAAAAAAGGCATTCCCGGATGCAGAGGTGATGGAAGCGCCTGTGTGCCATCCCTTCCAGGTCGTGTAGAGATAATAAGGAGAAGAATATGGGACAGGAAAAGATAAATGTTCAAATAGGAGATGCTGTTGTACAATACCCAGAAGGAACATCATACCTTGAAATCGTCAGGGATTACCAGAAGGATGTCGAGGATGATATTGTGCTGGTGTTTGTAAATGGCAGATTACAGGAGCTGACAAAGGAGCTTAAAAGTGACTGCGTGATTAGGTTCCTTACAACAAGGGACCGGATTGGATATATGACTTATAAGCGCAGCATGAATCTACTGTTAGTAAAAGCGATTTATGATGTGTGCGATCATAAGCCAGGAACTAAGGTGAGAGTCCATTTTTCTGTAAGTGATGGAATTTACTGTACGGTGGATGGGGCTGAGATCAATGTGGAATTTCTCGCCAAAGTAAAAGCAAGAATGCAGGAAATGGTGGAAAGAGACATTCCTATTCAGAAGCGTTCGGTGCGTACAGACGAGGCGATTGCATTATTCAGACAGCATGGTATGTATGACAAGGAAAAGCTGTTTGCCTATCGCCGGGTATCCAGAGTAAATATTTACAGTATCAATGAATTTGAGGATTATTATTATGGATATATGGTGCCGAGTACCGGATATCTGAAATATTTTGAACTGTATCCCTATGATGAGGGCTTCGTGATGCAGATGCCTTCCCGGAAGGAGCCAAAAGTATTGAGGCCATTCCAGCCGGCACATCAGCTGTTCCAGGTGCTGAAGGAATCTACCAGATGGGGAGACATGCAGGGAATTGAGACGGTAGGCGCACTAAATGACACGATTACCAAATGGGATGCAGGAGAGATGATTCTGGTGCAGGAGGCATTGCAGGAAAAAAAGATCGCAGATATCGCAGAACGGATATCTTCTGATCCGAATGTGAAATTCATCCTGATTGCAGGGCCGTCTTCTTCCGGAAAGACAACCTTCTCTCACAGACTTTCGATCCAGCTGAAGGCTAACGGTATGGCGCCTCATCCGATTGCAGTGGATAATTTCTTTGTGGAACGGGAACAGACGCCGCGGGATGAGGATGGAAAATATAATTTTGAGTGTCTGGAAACGGTGGATATTGAACTGTTTAATGACTGCATGACGCGTCTGCTGGCTGGCGAGGAAGTTGTGCTTCCTACCTTTAACTTTAAGACGGGGCATAAAGAATACACAGGAAAGCCGAAGAAATTAGGGAAAAACGATGTGTTGGTAATTGAAGGAATACATTGTCTGAATCCGAAAATGACGGCAGAGCTTCCGGACGAGAACAAATTCAGAATCTACATCAGCGCCCTGACTCAGTTAAATATTGATGAGCATAACCGAATTCCTACGACGGACGGACGGCTGATCCGCAGGATCGTCCGGGATGCGCGTACCAGAGGCACATCGGCGAAAAATACAATCGCCATGTGGGAATCGGTTAGAAGGGGAGAGGAGGAGAACATCTTTCCGTATCAGGAGGAGGCGGATGTGATGTTTAATTCTTCACTGATTTATGAATTGGCGGTGCTGAAGGCCTATGTGGAGCCACTGTTATTTGGAATAGAGAGAGACTGTCCGGAGTATCTGGAAGCAAAGAGACTGCTGAAATTTCTGGATTATTTTGTGGGAATCGGCAGTGAGCGAGTTCCGACAAATTCTCTGCTGAGAGAATTTGTGGGAGGAGGATGCTTCCAGGTATAAAGATACAAGGGGAATTTACAAATGAGGGGGAAATTTATCAGAGGAGTACTGATTCTTTTTGTGCTTCTATGCCTGAATGGTATGGAAGGGCATGCGGAGATTGCCGGGGATAGTGCACTGAAAGATCTTCAGTGGAATCAGGTATATGAAGAGCCGAGAAACGGCGGTGTAGTACAGTCTGTCTGTGCTACGGAATACTATATCATAACGCTTGAAAATATGGCTGACAACCCGGATGTGCCGGATATTGTGTCTGCTTATTACAGGAAAAAAACGGATGAAGAGGGGAATCCGGTCACGCCATATACACTGGCAAAGCGAGTGCAGAACAGAGAGTGGGAGCACTGTAATGGAATGACATATAACCCTAATACAAATGAAATCTATGTGGCGTTATATACCAATACGATTGCAGAAAACCGCGGATGTCTGTATGTAATGGATCCAGATACACTGGATTATAAGAGAACAATTAAGATCAGTGATGATTACAATATATTAGGAATCGACTATCTGAAGGATAGCGACCAGTATGTTATCCAGACGAATGTGGAGGGAGGATACAGCTTCAAGATTCTGAATGCGGATTTTGCAATTGCAGAAGACCTGGGAGAATACGCACATACGGCGGAAGGGAACAACTTTCAGGATCTGGCAGTGTCCGGAGATTACATTTTGAATTTTCCGCTGACTTTAGGACTTGGAATTGGGGATTACATTCATATGTATTCCATTTCCAGAAGAGAGATGGTGGCAGCGGAGCCTCTGGATTTCGGCTTTGAGGGAGTGAACGCAGATGAGCCGGAATCACTGTGTGAGCTGGAGCCGGGATTTTTCCTGGCGGTGGTGAACGTGACGACTGAAGGGCAGGAGAGCATGATGCGTCTGTACCAAACTCTTGTTCCGTATAATCTGACATTTGCCCCTGTAAAAGCAGATAGTCCGGTGGAAGAAGAACAGAAACAGCCATCGGCTGAGAGCAGGAAGCAGCATCAGGGAGTGAATGAGAAAAAGAATCATATACCAGTAAAGAAGGTTTTAATTGTGATGGCTGCAGCTGCAGTGGCTCTGATTATACTGCTGGTGGTTTATTCTTATGTGCTGCGCATCAGAAGGGAACGGAAGCGCAGAGAGCGTGAGCGCAGACGCAGAAGGCGTATGGCAGCAGAAGCGGTCAGAGCGCATGAATTGGAGGACTATAGTATATAAGAAGACGCGCCGGTGACGCGTCTTCTTACATATTCTGTCAGATAATTCCAACGATTTTTTCAGCCTGATTTTTAGCCCTGCAGTAGAGCAGGTACTGAAACACCATAATGAAGGCGCTGATTCCAAGCATGATGCATAAGGATTGTATCTCTGATATAGTCAGGCGTCTGTCGTTGATGACGCACATACCGAGGGAAAACAGCAGACCGGTCAGGCAGCCCAGAATGGTTGGATACTGGTAGATTCTGGCAAGCTGTTTTTTTAAGATCTTCCGGCGGTAGCCGGTATTGGCGCCAAGCTTTTCCAGATTCTGAAACAGAAGTTTATTGTTCTCCGCAATGGAAATACTGCGCACATAGTTCATGACGGCAACGGCGGACAGTGTGATGATGAAGATGTAGAGACAGAGCATCACATACACACAGATCATCTGCATATAATCCTGCCGGGTGATGATTACAAACTGGGGGCTGTATTTCCAGTTACCAAGAAGCTGTATCACACTGCCGGAATAATCTAACTCTCCGGCATAGACGTAATCTTCTTTCTGTTTTCCGGCAAGCTGCTCCTCCCACATATCATAGTTGCCGTAATGATTAGAAAGTCCGGTGGCGTGAGCAATATACTGGTTCAGCAGATCTTTTGCAAATGAGTAGGAGTGATCCAAATCGGCCACATCGAACAGGCATACCTGTTCCGTATACATGGAGGAAAGTCCTTCTGATATGGCTGCATAGTCCGCGTCATTTAGCACATAGGCGTAGGGATGGCTCATATTATACAGGGCGTCATATTCTAATGCTCCGCCGAAGGTCAACGGCAGAGCTTTTCCCGTGTCGGGATTCTTAATTTCATATAGTCCATCCATAAAATCCCAGATATTTTCCTTATAATCGGTGGGCGTTACCGCCTGATAGGTACCGGAGGCTACGCTGACATTCTGTCCGGTGAGCGTGTGGTATGCCGCGCTGGAAAAAAATAGTGCAAGCTTGGATTCGGCGGCGTCCACGGTGATGTATTTGCCATTGTCGTAATCCCTGGTTTTATAGGAAATAACGAGGTTCGCGGCGGTTTCTTTGCCGTATCCCACAATCTCCATCTGGTACTTGGCGGCGGTGCGGTCAATATCCTCCTTTGAGATCTGGTCCTCTTCTGACGGGTAATGCATGGCAAAACCGCAGGAATTGGTCAGATTGGTTACACCGGAGATGTTGGAGTACAATAGTCCGTAAAAGGCAGAGAACATACATGCAAACAGCAGCAGTACGATCACGCACATATTGCGGGCGGTGGATTTGGCGGCAAACCGCATCAGGCTTACAGATACCATGTTCTGATAGAATTTTTTCTTATTTCTGCCAAGGCGGCTCTGGGATACCACGCTTAAAAGGATCAGATAGATTCCGGCCAATGCCAGCAGGTAATAAAGGCTGGCGCCCGGAAAGCTGCGGTGAAATACGGTTACTGCGAAGGAATTAAGTCCCAGACCAAGCAAAATACCAAGAATTACAAGCAGGATGCCAACCGGCAGTAGCCAGGGCTTTATTTCTTTTACCATTTCTGTTTTCTGGCTGGCTTTCAGAATGTCAATGATGTCGGATCTGTTGACGAAACGCCGGCCCATGAGACTTAAAATCAGCGCCAGAATGACGGCAAAACCGATTCCTGCCAGAAGTCCGGTGACGCCGAAGCGGTAGGACGTCTCTTCATTAGAAATCAGAAACGTCTCGAATACTTTCCAGATTAGCCAGGAAGCAGGAAGACCAAGGATGATTCCTGAGATGGATGCGGACAGGGTTACGGAAGCCAGCTCACGAAATAATATTCTCTTTAAGGACCGCCTGGATTCTCCCAGCGCAAGGAAGATCCCATATTCCCGGCTCTTATAACGAAAGAAAAGAGTGGATGCATAGGCGGTAAAGATACTGCAGCCAATCATAGTTACGGCAAGCAGCAGGGAAGCCAGCTTGCGTGTATCTCCCCCTTCCGGAAGGAAATCCTGTACCGTCTGACCAAAGTACATATAAGAAAAAGCACTGACCAGAAAAACGGAGAGGAAGATGCAGAAGCTCAGGAGTGAATATTGGCCTTTATTTTGCTGCCGTAATTTTTTGTGAAAGCTATTTATCGTCATCGGTATCCCCTCCCAGTTTTCTTAATACATTCAGAAGTTCGTCCATGAATGCCTGACGGCTGCCGGTACGCGCAAGCTCCTGATGGATCGCGCCGTCCTTTAATACTACCACCCGGTCACAGAAGGATGCGGCGTAGCTGTCGTGGGTTACCATGAAAATGGTGGCTTCCATCTGCTCTTTGGCCTGAAGAAAAGCGTCTATGACCGCTTTGCAGGATTTACTGTCCAGATTGCCAGTGGGCTCATCTGCCAGAATGATATAGGGATTATTCATCAGCGCTCTGGCAACGGCGGTACGCTGCTTCTCACCGCCGGAGACCTCTGCCGGATATTTTTCCGCGATTTTTGTAATTCCGAAAAGCTGGCAGAGCTTGTGAGCCTTGGCTTCCATCTGAGGAATGGGCTTTCCGGCGATGACCTGGGGCAGACAGATATTTTCAAAGATCGTCAATCCGTCCAGGAGCATAAAATCCTGAAACACAAATCCCAGATTGCGGTTTCGGATCTGGGAGAGCTTCTCCTCGGACAGATTGGAAATGTCCCTGCCATTTAACAGGATGTGTCCGCCATCATGGGGAATGAAGCAGGAAATACAGTTTAAAAGAGTGGTTTTTCCGCTTCCCGACGGCCCCATTACTGCCACGAATTCACCCTTGCTTACCTGGAAGGACAGATCCTTTAGCACAGGGTATACATTGGTTCCGGTTTGATAAGTCTTGTTCAGATGTTTCACTTGTAACATGATCATTCCTCCTGATTATGGATTCACAGCGATGGCTGTGTTCTTTTTGTTATAGAAAATCTTCCGGAAGATCCTATGGATGCAGTTATTATAGTGCATAGGGCTTCGGAAATATATTGTCTCAAATGGTACGGATGACCTTCTTTTGGGAAAGTTCTGCAAAAGGAATGGGAATGTGGTAAAATGTCAGCGTGAGAATGTACGAAAGGAAGAGACAGCATGAAAATCTGTATCTGTGATGATGATAAGTGCCTTCGTCTGGCGCTTGGCAGGGTGATAGAACCCCTGCTGCAGCTTCAGGGGATAGAATATGAGATATTAGAGTACGAATCCGGAGAAAAGCTTTTGGCGGGCTGCGCTGTGGGTGAGCCGGATATTTTGTTTCTGGATATTGAGATGAAAGGGATTAGCGGAATGGAGGCGGCGAAATCCCTGAGAAGACAGTATAAGAATACGGTGATCATTTTTGTGACTGCTTATCCGGACTTTGTGTTCCAGGGATATGAAGTGCGGGCGCTTCATTATATTTTAAAGCCATATAAAGAAGAAAAAATCAGGGAAGTACTGCGGATGGCGCTGGAGGAGCTGGGAGCCAGGGAGGAACAGTTTTATCTGGTGGAGCAGAAAGCAGGAACCTTAAAGCTTCCGCTGAAAGAAGTGAGATATTTTAAGAGTGACCGCAAGAGGGTGGAGGCTGTTCTGGGACACAGAAGGGAAGTTTTTTACCAGAAGCTGAGCAGTATGGAAGAAGAACTTCCGGACTATTTTGTCAGAAGTCATAACCGCTATCTGGTGAACCTAAATTATGTGACAAGACTGGAAGCGTCATCCTGTCTCTGCGGGGAGGAGGAGATTCCGGTAAGCAGGGGATGCAGGCAGGCGCTTGCGGTGGCATTTGCGAAAATGATGCTTAAGTAGGAGGGGAGATCATGCTTGAAACGGTTACATCTATTGCTGGAGATATGCTGTATCTTATGGAAGGATACTTCTTTTACTGTATTCTCGCCTGTCTGATGAAGCCTCGGGAGAACAGAATCGTTAAAGTACTTGGATGGATTCTGTGTTCGCTGGTCGTGAACATTATTATTTATCCGGGGGATGTGACGAATATTACACTTGCCCTGCCGCTTTTTCTGGTAACGGTACTGATTGCTTTTGAAAGCGGCTGGATGGTTCGGATCTCGGCTGTCATGATGTTCTACCCGATTGTGGTGGCTTTGAATTTCCTGATGTTTGAAACCTTTGGAAGAATCATCCTTCTGCTCTGGGGTGAGGGGACGCTGGAAAATACTGTGTGGTCAACGGTCACTTATGTGGTACCGGTGCTGTTCTGGTATCTGTATCAGAGAATTTTGAAGGAACAGATTTCCAATGTACGGCAGCTTCTTGACACCAGGGCATGGATATTCCTGGATGTGATCTGTCTGGCGTCCATGACGGCTATTTACAGTTGTGTCTACTATGCGCCGGAAGCGGATTATAAGATGGTTCCCTGCATGGCGGCGTGTATGGTGACCAGTATGGGAAGCATCCGCCTGGCCATTTATCTGGCGGACAGCATCAAAGGAGATCTGGAGAGGAAGAACCTGAGACTTCAAAAGAATTACTATGAGGAGCTGGAGAAGAATCAATTTGAGATTCGCAAGTTCCGCCATGACATGAAGAATCACTTTGCGGCGGCAGGGCAGCTTTTGAAGGAAGGAGAATATCAGGAAGCAGAAGCATATTTTGAACGGCTGTCCGGCTATATGGAGGCAAGGAACCGGAAGTTCTGCGAAAATGGAATTGTCAATGCGCTGCTGAATGTGAAATATAATTCGGCGGTGGAGGCAGGGATCGACTGCTTCTTTCATATTGATATTGACCGGATGATGGCAGTGGATGATATAAGCCTGTGTACTATATTTGCCAATACGCTGGATAATGCCATCGAAGCCTGTCAGAAGATCGAGGAGCCCGGGAAAAGAAAGCTTTCTGTGAAGGCGAGATATACGAATAATGAATATTTCAGCTATGAGATCGTGAATCATAAGGTCAATGAAATCCGCAAAAAGAGAGACCGGTTTCTTACCGATAAGGCGGATAGCAAAGCCCATGGCCTGGGAATCGCTTCCGTAAGAGAAGCGGTGGAAACATACAAGGGAACAATGGATATTTCCTATACGGAAGATGAGTTTCGGATTGTGATTCTGCTGGAAGTGTAACAGCGGCAGAATAAGAGAATGCAGGAGATGACTCTTTTTGTATGTAAAGGCATGAAGAAGCCCGCCTGCGAAGAAATAATTTGCAGGCGGGCAGATATTTTATTCATAAAATTGAATAATGCGGTCAAGCCGGGAAGACATGTTTATCATGAGCATGTCGATCAGCGTCAGGGCGGTCATGGATTCTACTACAACCACGGCTCTGGGGACAATAACTGGGTCATGGCGCCCGTGAATTGTCATGGATATATTTTCCCCGTCTTTATTTATGGTGTCCTGAGGCTGTGAAATAGAAGGCGTGGGTTTGATGGCTGCTCTTAGGATGATCGGGCTTCCGTCGCTCATACCGCCGAGGATACCGCCGGAATGGTTGGTTTTCTTGTGGATTCCGGATCCGTCACAATAGAAAGCGTCATTATTATGGCTTCCCTGAGCCTTTGCTGCCTGAAATCCGTCGCCAATCTCCATTCCCTTGACGGAGCCGATGGACATGAGGGCTTTGGCAAGGTTGGCATCCAGCTTCTCAAATACAGTTTCTCCGATGCCGGCAGGCATGTTTGTCACAACACATTCAATGATACCGCCGGAGGAGTCCTGATTTGTGATACATTGTTCCAGATAGGCAGAAGCCTGATCGGCGTATGTGTTATTAGGCATATACAGATGATTCTGGCGTATGCATTCATAATCATATTCTTCTTCCGGAATTACAATAGGTCCGATGGACTTGGTGTAGGCGGTTATTTCAATACCAAGCTGTTTCAGGAGCTTGCATGCAACGGCTCCGGCGGCCACCCGTCCGATGGTCTCACGGCCGGAAGAACGGCCTCCGCCGCGGTAGTCCCGGATGCCATATTTGGAATCGAAGGTGTAATCAGCATGTCCAGGGCGGTAGCTGTTCATAATATTGCTGTAGTCTCTGGATTTCTGGTCCTGGTTGCGTACCAGCAGTGAAATGGGGGTGCCTGTGGTGCGTCCCTCAAATACGCCGGAAAGGATCTCGATTTTATCGACTTCCTTTCGCTGGGTTGTGAATTTGCTCTGCCCGGGTTTTCTTCTGTCCAGATATTCCTGAATATCAGCTTCGGAAATAGGAAGCCCGGCAGGACAGCCATCGATGACGACGCCGATACCGGCGCCGTGGGATTCACCCCAGGTAGTAATTTGAAAAAGTGTTCCGTATGTTGAACCTGCCATAATCTTATAATCTCCTTTACCTATAGAAACGTGCGACACACGTTTGTTCTATTATATATCAACCGTGTTAAAAAGGCAATTTTTGCTGTACTTTTTATTTTCCCCGTATTATAATGGCTATGAATTGAGAATATTGCGAGGAGTAAAAATACATGGGAGATAAAAAACGAAAGGGAAATCGTAAGATCCATTCTGATGCAGACGATGATTTTCAGATTATCAGTGATGACGAATTGTTTGAAGATGTGGACGATTATGATGAAGAAGCAGAGATAGATGATGATTTTTTAGATGAGGAGTCCGAATATGATGAGCCAGATGATGAATCGGAATATGAAGATCTGGAAGAGGACGACTATCTGGATTATGAAGAGTTTGAAGACGATGAGTTAGAGGAATCGGAGGAGGATGAGCTGGAGGAAGACTTTGAGGAGGAATCCGCGGAGGAAGAAAAGGCTTTGAAACGTCGGCGCAGAAGAAAGCGTATTCGAATCGCGCTGATTTCTGTTGTGGGAATACTGGCAGTGGCTTATCTGGGAGTGTCCGGATATTTTTATAGTCATTTTTATTTGAATACCAGGATTAACGGAACGGATTTTTCAATGAGTACGGCCGCTCAGGTGCAGGACTATATGGAGGGTCAGGTTGCAGATTACTCTCTAACCATGAAGGAATCTGACGGCGGAAGCGAGACGATTGACGGATCAGATATTTCCTTAAAATATGTAAGAGATGATTCTGTCGAGAAGCTGCTTAAGAAGCAAAATCCGCTTCTCTGGGTAACGGCACTGTGGGAGACACCGGAGATTGAGGCGTCTATCGGTGTAAAATATGACAGGGATAAGCTGAACCATGTGTTGGGGAATCTGACCTGCCTGAAAGAGGAAGAGCAGACACCGTCCGTATCTGCGCGTCCGGTGTTTAAGGATACTCAGTTTGAGATTCAGGAGGAGCAGATCGGAACGCAGATTGATAAAGAGAAATTTACAGAGGTGGTGAATACAGCAATCAGCGGATTCCAGACGGAGATTGATCTGACAGAACAGGGATGTTATATTCTGCCGAAGTATACGTCGGAATCGCCGGAGGTGGCGGAAGCCAGAGATGCGATGAACAGCTATCTGGGAGCGAATATTACGCTGGATTTCTCACCTTATACCGAGGTGGTGGATGCTTCGGTTATTTCCCAGTGGATTACTGTAGATGATAATATGCAGGTTACTTTTAATCAGGATTCAGTAAGAAGCTATATTGCCAGCCTTGCAGAGAAGTATGATACCTACGGAAGGTCAAGAACCTTTACAACGGGCTACGGCAATGCGGTTCAGGTAGACGGCGGCAGTTATGGATGGCAGATCGATCAGGAAGCAGAATATAATGCATTGACGGCAAATATTCAGAACGCGGAAACGATCACCAGAGAGCCGAATTATGCGAGACGTGCAGCGACCCATGAAGGGAATGATTTTGGAAATACCTATGCGGAAGTGGATCTTACCAATCAGCATATGTTTTACTTTAAGGATGGGCAGTGCATTATGCAGTCGGATATTGTCACAGGCAACCCCAATAAGGGAAATGCTACGCCGCAGGGAGTATATTCTCTTGCTTATAAAGCAATGAATCAGACACTTCGCGGGCCGAAAAAGGAAGACGGTACCTATGAATGGGAATCTCCGGTTACCTATTGGATGCCGTTTAACGGAGGAATTGGATTCCATGATGCCAACTGGCAGTCTGCGTTTGGCGGTTCCAGGTATCAGACCTATGGTTCTCACGGCTGTGTAAATATGCCTCCGGCCGCGGCAGGTGAGCTGTATAGCTATATTGAAGCCGGAATACCGGTTGTATGCCACTATTAAAAATATGGTTTGCTGAAAATAGAATATAAAACTTATCAAAGAACTGTGCGTATGGTGCAGTTCTTTTTTATGCCATAGGAAATTCTTCTGAAATTTTTTCATAATGTGAAAATTTAAAAACCTATTTGAAAGGGCTGTGAGCAATGTGAAACCAATTATAAAGGAAATTGTGCTAGTATAATTACAAAAGGAATGGAGAGAATTGAGTGGCCGGCTTATTCAAAATGTTCAAAGGATTCCAAAACTTAGGAGGAGAAGAACAATGGAAGAAAAACGTAACCCGTTGACTAGATTTATAGAAGACAAACTGGTACCTGTCTCCACAGGCTTTGCTCAGAATGCTTATGTAAGATGTATAGGAAGTGGTTCGCAGAGTCTGATGGCGATTATTATGATCGGCGCGATCTTTAATTTGGTTAACAGTATTGCATGGGAACCGTACCAGAACTTCATTACATCAATTGGAGTAAGTGCTTTCCTGTCGACAGTATACAACGCATCAATGAACTTTATGGGGATCTTCATGGTATTCAGTATTGCATTCAACGGTGCAAAAATATGGAATCATCCAGAGCTTTCATTTAACAATGGTTTGCTGGCATTGATGTCATATTTGATCCTGATCCCGTATGGAGCAGATGAGGCCGGAGTGAGCTTTGTGGTACTTGATTATCTGGGAAGCCATGGCGTGTTCCTTGCATTTATTGTAGGAATCATGGTTACAAAGATCAATATTGCAATTGTTGAAAAAAATATTACGGTTAAAATGCCGGAAGGTGTTCCGGAAAATGTAACGCAAAGCTTTATTGCCCTGGTACCGGGCGGTGTGATCGCTATTATCTGCGGAGTCCTGCGGGGACTATTCTTGCTGACTCCCTGGGGAAATATACTGGATGCCGTTTATTCGATCCTTCAGACCCCGCTTGCGAATGTAACCGGCAGCCTTCCGGGCTTCCTTATCCTGATTCTGCTGGCGCAGGTATTGTGGTTCTTCGGTGTACACGGTTCCTATACGGTCCTGGGTATTTTATATCCGATCTGGTTTACTTATCTGGCGGACAATATGGCGGCGGCTGCAGCAGGTCAGACGATTCCTCATATGTGGAATGTCAGCATGTATGATTTCGCTACCAACGGCGGATGCGGATGCACATTGGGCCTTGTAATCATGATGTTTTTCTTTGCAAAGTCAAAGCGCTATAAAACATTTTCCAAGATCGTTTTCCCGTGCGGGATTTTTAACATCAACGAGCCATTAGTTTACGGTATGCCGTTAATGATGAACTTTACGTTTTTAATTCCGTTTATTATTACGCCGATCATTACGCTGCTGATGGCATATGGCGCCATTGCGGTCGGATTGATGCCTGTTCCCACAGGTATTCTTGGAATGAATACAATGCCGATCTTTATTTATGGCGTTATACAGGGATCGTGGAAATTAGGCGTATTCCAGATTATCAGCACACTGGTCAGCTGTGTGATCTGGTATCCGTTTTTCAAGAGCGCGGATGCACAGGCTTTGAGAGAAGAGGCGGAAGCTGCCGTTTCCGAAGGTTAAAACAAAATATGAAAATAAAAATAAGGAGTGTAATGTTATGAGAAAAATTGTATTACTTTGTGCTGCCGGTATGAGTACCAGCGCATTGGTTCGCAAGATGAAAGAGGCTGCAAAGGATTCAGGCTATGACTGTGAGATTTCTGCACATCCGGTTGCGGAAGCAAAGAATTATTCGGATGCAGATTATATTCTGCTTGGCCCTCAGGTTCGGTATCGCCTGAAGGAAGTCCAGGGACAGCTTCCGAATAACAGAGTAGAAGTTATTGATATGAAGGATTATGGCATGATGAACGGAAAAGCTGTTTTAGATCATGTACGCACAGCTTTGGAGGATTAGAGATGGCAGTGGATATGGAAAAGGCTCTGGCAATGAGCGAAGAGGAAGTGCAGGAGAAGCTGACTGAGGTTGCATTTGAAATGATAGCAAACGTAGGGACTGCCCGTGGGATGTACATAGAAGCGATCCAGGAAGCGAAGAAGGGCGAATATGAGAAAGCCGGTAAGCTGATCGAAGAAGGGAAGCAGATCTTTGTTGAGGGGCATCATGCTCATTCGGATGTGCTTGCAATGCAGGCATCAGGAGTGAAGATTCCGATGAACATTTTCCTGATGCATGCAGAGGATCAGATGTTGACGGCAGAAAGCTTTGAGATCATGGCCAATGAATTGATTGCCGTGTATAAGCTTATGGAAGAGCGTATTGCAGGTAAATAGTGGGGGAATAGCTATGAAAATAAAACAATTTCCGGAGGGGTTTCTCTGGGGGGCCTCAACCAGTGCTTTTCAGGTGGAAGGCGCGTATAATGAAGGCGGCAAAGGACTGGCCACAACCGATGTCTGCAACGTGCCGGAAGGTATTGCGGACAATAAAATCGCGGCCGACCACTATCATCACTGGAAAGAGGATGTTGATTTAATGGCCGAGCTTGGCCTGAAGGTGTACCGTATGGGATTTGCATGGAGCCGAATCATGCCGGATGCAAGCGGCAGACCGAATCCGGAAGGCCTGGCATTTTATGATCAGTTGATCGATTATTTGCTGGAAAAAGGGATTGAACCTCTTGTCACGCTGTATCATTTTGAATGCCCGCAGGCGCTTGTGGATGCATTCGGCGGCTGGAAAAGCCGGAAAATGATTGATTTCTACGTAAAATATGCGCAGATCTGTTTTGAACATTTCAAAGGACGTATTAAGCGTTGGGTGACAGTAAATGAGCAGTTGATCGCAACGGCAGCAGGAATTATGAGCGGGAACCACGAGAAGGATCCCCAAAAGAACCTGAAGAATATATACCAGATGAGTTATCATGTTTCTCTGGCAGAGCACAAGGCGATGACCGTATTAAGGGAGATTGATCCGGAGGCAAAGATCGGCCCTGTTTGTGCAATTCAGGTAGTCTATCCGCAGACCAGCAAGACAGAAGATATTCTGGCGGCGGAGAATGCGGAAGAGCTGATGGAGTTCTATATGCTGGATATGAGCGTACGGGGAGAATATCCGCCGTATGTTGCGAAATACCTGAAGGAAAAAGGCCTGTATCCGGAACGGGAGCCGGGAGATGCCGGGGTATTGAAGTCTTCGACACCGGACTTTATCGGAGTAAACTATTATTTCAGCATTTGTGTGAAAGAGAAGGTCGGACCAATTAACTATAATCAGCCTCCCTTCTGGGTATCGGATGCATTTGATATCTGTGACAATCCTTACCTTAGAAAGACGGAATGGATGGATAAGGGGATTGATCCGGCGGGTCTCCATATCGGTATGAGAAAAATATATAACCGTTATGGACTTCCGATGATTGTTACGGAAAACGGAATGGCATACAGCGAATCATTGGGAGAAGACGGACGGATTCACGATGATTACCGTATCGAATATTTGAAAGAGCATATCGAACAGCTCAAAATAATGATTGATGAAGGTATGCCGGTATTCGGTTATTGCCCCTGGAGTTTTGTAGATGTGGTATCCAGTCACCAGGGTTTTGCAAAGCGTTATGGATTGGTTTTTGTTGACCGCACAGACACTGATCCGAAACAGTGTGCAAGATACCCAAAGGACAGTTTTTTCTGGTATCAGAAGGTTATCGCCAGGAACGGACTGGAAGAATAGGTATAAGAATATTATGAATTGTTGAATTTTCCTGCGTTTTTTAATAAAATGTAAATGGGTTTTATGCGAAAGAGGAGAAGAACGACATGACAGATTACAAAACAATGGGTTCACTGTCAAACAAGCTGCTGGCATTTATCAGTACGGCGCCAATTCATGATTCCAATTATGATATCGCTGTGGCTTTGATTAAGAATTACAAAAAACTGAAAGGAATGTCAATTGGGGAGATGGCAGAGCTGTGTTATGTATCGACAGCATCCATATCGCGGTTTTCACGTTTTCTGGGCTTTGATAATTTTAAAGAATTCAAATATTACCTGGAGCAGGAATTTTCTTTAAAGGACGATTATTCCAGACAGTTCTACGCTGTGCTCTGTAATGATGAAAAGATGGCGATAGCAATGTACCGGGATGAATTGATAGAGAATATTTACTCTACCATCAGCCCGGAGAATATGGAGATTATCCCCGATGTTATTCATGCAATTCATAATAGTTCAAAAGTTGTGTATTTTTCCCACCATTTTCTTTGGGATATCGGAAGATTTTTTCAGGGGAAGATGATATTGATGGGAAAATATGTAGAGCAGTATCTTGCCTATGACGCGCAGGTTGAAAGCGCGCAGTCTCTGGGGAAAGACAGTATGGCAATTGTATGTACGGTTGGCGGAAGTTATATTTCGCGTTACAGCAAAATCTGGGATACGATTACTGCAAGTGGGTGTAAGATACTGGTCATTACACAGAATCTCAGCAACGCATATCTGAATAATGCAGATTATGTTTTGCGATGCGGACTTTCCAATCGTGACGACATTGGAAAATATTCGGCGATGATGATGACAGATTTTTTGATTATGTCATACCTGAAAGAATATAGCTAAAAAATTTATATTGGCGGTCATGTGAAAACTATCATGTTTTTGCATGACCGCCGTTTTTCATTATTTACTTGAGAAAAGAAAGGAGTTTAACCATGCATATAGCAGTAGTTTCACTTGGGGCATTTGGACATGTAAATCCCACGCTTTCATTTGTAACGGAGCTTGTGAAGAGAAATGTCCGGGTTACTTATTTTACCACAGAAAGTTTTCGTGAAATCATAGAAGCTACCGGCGCGGATTTTGTGCCGGTCAAATCCTGGATGGCAGAGAATGATGATCATAATGCAAAGAAAGACGGCAAAAAGGATGGCGCAAAAGAAGAAAGCGTAGCGGCAAGTGTTCCGTATTTATTCTTAAATGAGGCCGGTTCTTACATTGATGATATTCTCAGGGTTTTGGTAGAAGACCATCCGGATGCCATTATCCATGACTTTGCAGGCATTGCAGGTACGATCGCGGCGGATGTGCTGAGGGTTCCCAATATTATGCTCTATACCAGCTATCCTTCCAATGATTCCTATTCGGTTGCGGAATCCTTTGAAGGCATTCCGGCAGACCACCCGCTGCGAATTGCCGCCGATGAAATCGCGGAAGGATTTGTAAAAAAATATGGCTGCAGAAAAATGACGTTCAAGGAGATATTCGACGGGCAGGGTGACCTTAATATTGTTATGCTGCAGAAACGTTTTGTTCCTAATGGGGAAAGCTTTGATGACCGTTTCGTATTTACCGGTGTTCAGATCGGAAAAAGAACGGCGTTTGGAAGCTGGGAAGCGCCGGATAACGGGCGGCCGCTGCTGTATTCTTCCCTGGGGACGGCTTTTAATAACTGGCCGGAATATTATCCGATCCTGTTTGACGCAGTGAGAGATCTTGATATCAATGTTTTTGCCGCGCTGGGCTCCGTTGATCCGGATTCCCTGGAAAATATTCCTGCAAACGTGGAAGTCGGCCAGATGGTACCTCAGCTTGATATTCTGTCCCAGGCTTCCGTATTCATTACCCATGCCGGTATGGGCGGAACGGGAGAGGCCATTTATTATGGAGTGCCTATGATTGCAATTCCCCAGATGGATGAGCAGGCCATTACTGCAAAGCTTATTGAAAAGAAGGGACTTGGCTTCGCCTTTTTGGATAAAAAGGGCATTACAAGTTCCAGTTTGAAAGAAGCGATTGAGAAGTTGATACATGATCCCTCCTATCGGAATACGGCACAGGAGTTTAGCGGAGATATGAAAAAGCTTGGCGGCGCAAAGGCTTCGGCTGATGCGATAATGGGCTTCCTGCAGAATGGCAGGCTAATCGTTTGAAAATAGTATGGAAGAGCATCGGCTTAACGGTCGGTGCTTTTTTTGTTCCAAAATAGTTCAACTCAGACTATCTGTGGGGTATTTATTTTCTTAAAATAATGCGATATTTGAAACAAAATAGTATTTACAAATTCTACAATATGTGTTAAAGTTATAACAAGATATGGATAACCAATGGTTAACCAGTTGGGAGGAGTTATGGCATCTAGTAAAATGACGAAAGTGGTTGTGGATAAACTGGTAGGTTATATACAGGAGAGCGATATAAAGGTTGGCTCACATTTGCCTTCGGAGAGACGGCTGGCTGAAATTTTAGGAGAATCCAGGGGACAGATTAGAAAGGCCCTGAATGAGATAGAGCATAATGGAATGGTCGAGAGTATTCCACAGGTGGGAACGATATTAAAGAGCAGAACACCCTGCGTTTCTTTGTTTCAAAAAGTCTTGAATATGGGAAATGTGGATTTGCAGTCGCTGATTGAGATTCGGATTTCCCTGGAAATTACAGCTGCCGGACTCGCCGCAAAAAGGGCAACGGAAGATGAGATTCAAATTATTGAAAAATTATGTGAAGAATATGGAAAAGGTGCTCTTGCGTATGCAGATTGGCATGACGAGAATCTTAATTTTCATATGAGTATTATTCGTGCATCTAAGAATGAAGCCATGATCGCAATTATGGAAAATTTATTGAATGATGCACTGGCGCATACGCGTACCAGGGCTTCCGCATATACACAGGATCGGTTGGATCGCTCTATTGCAGAGCACCGAATGATTGTGAATGCAATTAAGAAAAGAGATGCAAAAGCAGCTGAAGAGGCTATGAGCGTTCACATGGATAAGATGCGTGCTGTTACGGATAGCTTAAATGAGATTATGGGATGATTAGATAAAATTGAATATGTGATTGAAGATAAAAGGCGAGATATTTATCACGGCTATGGAATACGAGCAGAAAGGAGGAAAGAAAATCGCTGCCGAGTGTCTGTGATTCATATAATTTTATTATGAGGAGGGATCTATATGATTCAAGGTATAATTATTGTGGCGATTTTCTTGTTTTTTGCTTTTCTTATTTTCAAAAATAAGATGCCAACCTTTTTAGCGCTGATGTGTATGGCTATTTTGATTGCAATTGTCGGCGGTGTTCCGGTTACAGGAGAAGCAAGTATTGTGACGAGCATTTTGGAAGAAGGCGCGACGAATATGTCTGCTTCCATTATGGCACTGATTTTTGGCGCCTGGCTTGGAGAGATTATGATGGAGACAGGAGTAACGAAGGATATTATCAGACGGGCGACAGAGCTCGGTGGTGATAAGCCAATTTTGCTTTCGCTGGTAATGAATGCTGCAGTGATTCTGCTGTTTACTGCTGTGACAGGTTTGGGAGCTACAATTATGGTGGGTACATTGGTACTTCCTATTTTGATCGCAGTCGGGATTCATCCAGCTGTTGCTGGTGCAATGTTTATTTTTGCCCGAGCGATCGGTCTGATGCTGAATCCTGCACAATGGCAGCTATACATGAATGCTGCGAACATTGATATTGCTACCATTAAACCCTATGCCTTCATTGTAATGGGAGTGGGTATTGTAGGATTGTTAATATTTACATTTGTTGAAGTAAAATTCCGTGCAAAGAAAGCATGGGCGGCGCCTGCGCCACAGCAGGCAGAAGTAGCATCGGAGAAGGTAAGCGCACTAGCATTACTGATGCCATTTATTCCTTTTCCGTTGATTCTGATTTTTGAATGGCCAATCGTTCCGGCGCTTATGGTAGCATGTACCTATGGAGCGTTGGTTACTTCTGGAAAGGGAACGATTAGAGTATTAGCTAAGACTGGACCGGCAGCGGTAAAGACCGCAGCACCATCTATTATGATCATGGTTGCAATCGGTATGATTATTGTATGTGTACAGAATCCACAGGTATCGGAAGCTATGAATGGATTGATGAGCGCGATTATGCCGAGTGGACGCATCGCTTATATCATTTTCTTTATTGTACTTGCGCCGCTGTGTCTGTATCGTGGACCATTCAATATGTGGGGGCTTGGAAGCGGAGTTCTGGGGCTGATGATTGCGTCGAACATTCTTCCTGCACCAGCAATTGTTGCTGCATTTTTGGCATGCCATATTTTCCTTCTTGCATGTGACCCGACAAACTCACATCATGTTTGGGCTGCTGACTATTTGAAGATTGAAGTGTTTGATCTGACAAAGAAATCATTCTTATATTTGTGGGCTGTGGCTGCTGTTTGTATTTTGATTTTTTCAGGGATAGCATTCTAGTTACAGACGGAGGGTAAAAGAATATGATAGATTATAAAGTTGGTTTTGTCGGTAGCGGCAACATGGCACATGCTATTATGAAAGGTGTGATTCATGGGCAGGTTATAGCACCTGATAATATTTACGTGTTTGATATTGATAAACAGAAGCTGTCAGATATGCAGAAAGAATATGGAATTCATCCGGCTGAAAGTAATGTGGAACTTGCAGAGAAATGTGATATGCTTCTTCTTGCAGTAAAGCCGGGAATTGTGGGACGGGTATTGGACCAGATTAAGAATGTGCTGAGGCCGGAGCAAATGATTGTATCAATTGCTGCCGGATGGTCAACAGCTAAACTTCGTGCAGGAATTGAAAGGAGAGCACGTGTTCTAAAAGTTATGCCAAATACGCCGGCGATGGTCGGGGCAGGAGTTATGGTTTTCAGTAAGGATAATGACCTGGATGAGGAGCAATTAGAAAATCTTAAAACTTTTTTCTCTGCAAATGGATTGGTTCTTATGCTGGAGGAGGATAAGATGTTTGCAACGACCGGTATCAGCGGTACGATTCCGGCTTGTGTTTCTATGTACATTGAAGCGTTGGCAGATGGCGGTGTTTCAAATGGTCTTACCAGAGAATTTGCGCTGCAGGTAGCGGCACAGGCAGTTATGGGTTCGGCAAAAATGGTTCTGGAATCTGAAAAACATCCGGGGATTCTAAAGGATCAGGTTTGTACACCGGCAGGGACTACGATTGAAGCAGTTGTATCGCTGGAAGAGGACGGTTTCCGTGGAACGGTTATCCGTGCATGTAATCGCTGCACCAGGAAGAGTTATGAGATGCTGAATAAGTAGGGAGTGCTTGCAGAGAGGTGATGATAAAATGAGATACCGAATTGGGGTGGATGTTGGAGGCACATTCACAGATGCGGTAGCTCTGGATGCAGACAGTATGAAGTTAGTGGGGATTGTAAAAGTCCCCACTACTCATAATCATCCGGACGGCGTATCAGCAGGAATCCAGGAGGCGTTGGTTAAACTGATGGGGAAGAATAATATAAGCCCTGAGCAGGTGGTATTTATTGCACATGGGACAACACAGGCAACGAACGCACTGTTGGAAGGGGACGTTGAACCGGTTGCAGTTCTCAGCGCAGGAAGCGGATTCTGGTCAAAAAGGATAAAGAGTGAGACCTGTTTTTACAAGCTGGAACTGCCGGCAGGGAAAAGTATTCCAGTTTCCAGTTATTTTCTAAAAGAAAATCTGGAGGATATTGAGGATGTGAAACGGGAGCTTTTGGTCAGAGGGATACGGAGTTTGGTAGCAGCAGGTGCATATAGTGTAGATGATCCCCTGCTTGAGAAACAGATTTGCCGTAAGGTGAAGGATGAAAATATCTATTGCACCATGACACATGAAATATCGTCTTTATACGGATTGAGAACGAGAACGAAAACGGCAATATTAAATGCGGGCATTATGCCGAGAATGGTGGAAACTACCGAACTCATGGTAGAAAATGTTAAGAAAGCGGGAATTTTGGCTCCTTTGATGATTATGCGTTCTGATGGAGGCGTAATGAATGCTGCGGAGATTAAGAAAAGGCCTGTACAGACAGTTTTATCCGGTCCGGCTGCGGGAGTCGCAGGAGCACTTCTCTATGAAAATCTTAGGGAAGGAATCTTTCTCGAAGTGGGAGGAACCAGTACAGACATATCACTGATTCATAATGGTAAGGTTATGGTGAAGTGGGCGCAGATTGGAAACCACAGAACTTACGTGACTTCTTTAGATATTCGTACCAAAGCAATTGCCGGAGGGAGCTTGCTTCGCATGGAAAATGAACAGATGGTCTGCGGACCCAGAAGCGCACATATTGCCGGACTTACATACTGCTGCTATGCACCGGAAGGGACAGAAGATGGATGGGAGGTAAGAACAATAAGGGCTTCCGGGGATGAAGCAGATTATTATATTATTTATGATTGTAAACGGGATAGAAAATATGCATTAACATTGACCTGTCTGTCGAATTATGCCGGATATATTAAGGAGGATGATTTTTCAAAAGGTAATGTAAAATTGGTAAAAAAGGCTCTGGAGCTGCTTTCTGAATATCTAAATAAGCCAGTGAGTCTGATTGTAGAAGAAGTTTTTGGCGCATGTGTTCGGGAGTTGGGAAAAGCTGTTTTTAAACTGGCAGAAGAATATCATATTACAAAAGAAGAAATTACGCTGATCGGAGGCGGAGGAGGGTGTGGTGCGATTGTGCCAATGCTTTCAAAACGATTGGGGTTGCCCTGTCGGCTGTGCCGGAATGCCCGTGCTATTTCACCAATTGGAGTGGCTCTGGCTATGGTGAGAGAAACGTATGAGAGAACGCTGAGTAATCCTACGGAAGAAGAACTTAGTCATATGCGTCAGGAAGCGATAAGAAGAGCGCTGAAAGCCGGTGCAGATGAAGAAAGGATTGATGTGGAAATAGAAAATAATCCTCAAAAAAATATCGTAAGAGCAATCGCATCTGGCGTTATAGACGGGAATATAAAAAGCTATGAGCTGAATTCAGAAGTACGATTGAGCCGCGAAAAAATTCTGGCTGGTCTTTCGGCCAGAGAGCATGTGGAAACATTGAATTTAGCAGAAGAAATGTATAATCATTTTTATTATATATTTCGCTTCCGGGAACAGAGAAAAGGTTTGTCGGGATTTATCAGGAAACCGAAGAATTTGATCTATGTAGTTGGCGGTGATGGAATACCGGCGCTTAGAAAATCAGGCGGATATATGATGAAGTCTTCGGTAGAACGGCTGAGTGGGGATTTGAAATTATTTATTGAAAAGTATAGTGAGTATGGTGATATGGGAGAGAAGATCCCTGATATTTATCTGATAGTAAAAGATAAAATACTGGATTATTCTCTATTGAGAAGCTGCGGGCATATTATACAGATGGCAGGACATGCTGTAGAAAAATATGAAAGAAAGGAAGAAATTTTTTTTGTGTGTGCAAAGTGACAGAGAGGCTGCCTGTTGGAGAACATATTTGCAATCCGGCAGCCGATATGCATATAAATATAAAGATATTGAGGAACAGGTGATCAGGCTGGCTGTGAAGAGCGCTTATCAAAGTAAATACATTTTAGGACAGAAGTGGGGAAAAATGAGTTTTATGCCGGAAGAAATCCTAAAATCAATGAATATTTCTCTGCAATATACGGACACGGATTGGATTACGAATCTTGGAGAGTATGATCCCTGTAAGAAAACCGTGACGTTGTATCGGAATAATATTGCCCGTTATGAAGACTATCTTCTGCAGAATAATAAACAGAAGATAACGCTGAAATCAGTATGTCTATATCATGAACTGTATCATGTGCTGGAGGATGTCTGTATTGGCGATACAAGGAAGAATATAAGAAATTATTTGGGAAAAACAATTTTGTGGAAATCAAAAGTACTGCCCTTTGCTTCTGAAATTGCTGCGCACACTTTTGCAATGCTTGTGTGTGATTTATCAGAGCTGCCGATAAATCTTGTGATGAAATAGACAGTTTTGCCTGACTATGCAGGAAACATAGTTATGCAAAACTGTTTTATTTTTTGGCAAAACTGGAAGATGTATGGTATGATAAGTTGAAATTATTTAGACAGAGAGGGAAATTACAATGTATGAATTGATAAAGAAGGATGGAAAAGCCAAACGAGGAAGATTCCATACGGTGCACGGAGTGATTGAAACACCGGTTTTTATGAATGTTGGCACTGCGGCGGCGATCAAGGGAGCTGTGTCTACGGAAGACCTGCAGCAGATTGGAACCCAGGTGGAGCTTTCCAATACCTATCATCTTCATGTGCGTCCGGGCGATCAGATTGTGAAAAAAATGGGCGGTCTTCACAAGTTCATGGTGTGGGACAGGCCGATTCTCACGGATTCCGGCGGATTTCAGGTGTTTTCGCTGGCGGGATTGAGAAAAATCAAGGAAGAGGGCGTGTATTTTCAGTCCCACATCGATGGCAGGAAGATATTTATGGGTCCGGAAGAAAGTATGCAGATACAGTCCAATCTGGCGTCCACCATTGCCATGGCGTTTGATGAATGTCCGTCAAGCGTTGCCGACAGGGAATACATGCAGAGATCTGTAGACCGGACTACCAGATGGCTTCACAGATGTAAGAAGGAGATGGAAAGACTAAACGGGCTGCCAGATACGATCAACAGACACCAGATGCTGTTTGGAATTAACCAGGGAGGCGTCTATGAGGATATTCGGGTACGCCATGCACAGGAGATCTCACAGCTTGATCTGGATGGATATGCGGTTGGAGGGCTTGCGGTGGGTGAGTCTCACGAAGAGATGTATCGGATTCTGGATGAAGTTGTTCCTCATCTGCCGGAGAATAAACCGACATATCTGATGGGTGTGGGAACTCCGGCGAATATACTGGAAGCTGTAGACAGAGGAGTGGATTTCTTTGACTGCGTATATCCGAGCAGAAACGGAAGACACGGTCACGTCTATACCAGACACGGGAAGCTGAATCTGTTCAATGCCCGGTATGAACTGGACGACAGACCGATTGAGGAAGGATGCCAGTGCCCTGCCTGCAGAAAATACTCCCGGGCATATATCAGACACTTGCTGAAGGCAAAGGAAATGCTGGGAATGCGGCTGTGTGTGCTTCACAATCTCTATTTTTATAATCATCTGATGGAGGATATCAGAGGAGCGATCGATGCAGGCTGCTACCGGGAATTTAAGAAAAAAGCTCTGGAAGCTCTGGAAACGCCTCTGGACTAACTGCTGCTGTAGAGACAGAGAGTATCTAAAGAATCTGTAAAGAATGGAAAAAACTCTTGATGAATGTGGGAAAATTGTGTATGATAGCAGTAGCGTTTTGAAATAGCGTAAGGATCATAGAGGATAATTAGGAGGAATAAGATATGTTTACATTAGCAACAGGGGGAGCGCTCAGTGGAGTTGGCCTGATTCTTTTTTACGTAGTTATCATTGGTATATTCTGGTGGGTTATGATGAGACCGCAGAAGAAGGAGCAGAAGAGAGTCGCAGCTATGATTTCCGAGCTGGAGGTTGGCGATACCGTGCTTACAACCAGTGGGTTCTACGGAGTTGTCATTGATATTACAGAAGATGACGTGATCGTGGAATTTGGAAGCAACAGAAACTGCCGTATTCCGATGCAGAAGTCTGCAATTGCACAGGTTGAGAAGCCGGATGCTGAGTAATCAGATATAAGTAGAAAAGAGGTGGAGTGTTCTTTATAAAAATAGAGGACACTCTAATTTTTTGCACTTTTGATGGTGGAAGGGTTGAAAGGAAAAGAAAAATGCGATAATATAAGGAAATAGTGAGCGATAAGGATTAGAAAGGAAGAATCGTATGAACCTGAAGATTGGTGTGATTAAAGGGGACGGAATCGGTCCTGAGATTGTGACAGAGGCAATGAAGGTGTTAGATAAGATCGGAGAAGTCTATGGACATACCTGCAGCTATGAGCAGCTTCTTATGGGAGGAGCTTCGATTGATGTACATGGTGTTCCTCTTACAGACGAGACTGTCCAGACAGCAAAGAGTTGTGAAGCGGTCCTGATGGGCTCGATCGGAGGAGATGCCAAGACTTCACCCTGGTATCAGCTGGAACCATCCAAACGCCCGGAGGCGGGACTCCTTAAAATAAGAAAGTCGTTGAATCTTTTTGCCAATTTAAGACCGGCAGTTCTGTATGATGAGCTGAAGGGCGCCTGCCCGCTGAAGGAAGAAATTACTGAGGGCGGATTTGATATGATGATTATGAGAGAGCTGACCGGCGGTCTTTATTTTGGAGAGCGGAAGACCGTGGAGGAGAACGGGAAGCTTGTGGCTTATGATTCTCTTACATATAATGAGGATGAGATCAGACGGATTGCAAAGAGAGGATTTGACATTGCAATGAAACGTCGGAAAAAGGTGACCAGTGTCGATAAAGCGAATGTGCTGGATTCTTCCAGACTTTGGAGGAAGATCGTAGAGGAAGTGGCAGAGGAATATCCGGAGGTTATACTGGAACATATGCTGGTAGATAACTGTGCCATGCAGCTTGTAAAAGATCCGAAACAGTTTGACGTGATTCTGACAGAGAATATGTTTGGAGACATTCTTTCGGATGAGGCGAGTATGGTGACCGGCTCCATCGGCATGCTGGCAAGCGCAAGTCTGAATGAGACAAAATTCGGTCTCTATGAGCCAAGCGGCGGTTCGGCGCCGGATATTGCAGGAAAAGGAATTGCCAATCCGATCGCAACGATTCTGTCGGCAGCTATGATGCTTA
>JAUNGJ010000103.1 GCA_030524585.1 Eubacteriales bacterium
TGATCCGCTACATACCATTGTGACAAAGGACAGATTTGCACTGATCACAGTTCTCGGGAATGAATATGTCATTCTGGATATTTTTCTCCGGATGCTGACACCAGAGGAACTGAAACTGGCACAGGGATTCCCAAAAGATTACATCATAGACAGGGATTACAACTGGCAGAAATATCCGACGTGCGAACAGGTAAAACGAATCGGCAATAGCGTAGTGCCGATTATGGCGGAAGCGCTGGTTAAGGCAAACTGCCCGCATCTGAAAGTAGGAGAACGCCAGCCGGCACCGATTATTTATATGCAGCAGGGAGGGCAAGTGGCGTTTGGATAGGTGCCAAAGTGAACTACGCAGAATCAAACAAGCAAAAGGGTATCGAAGTCAGAAAACGTATGCTCAATGCTATAAAGGATTACATACAGCAGCATGGCTACCCGCCTACGGTCCGCGAAATTGGTGATATAGTGGGCCTGTATTCCACAAGCAGCGTACATGCTCATCTGCAGCGGATGCTTGCAGACGGAGCACTGGAGACGGATCATCCTGGGATGCCGCGGGCGATACGGGTACCGGGAATGAGGATTGTATTTGAGGAGGTAGGATAGTGCCGATATTAAATTATACAACAACGATAGATGCATTTAAGACGGTGTCAGAAATAGAGTACATTTTGATGAAGCATAAGGCAAAGAGCATCATGAAAAATTATGAGGGAGAAACCATAACCGCCATGAGTTTTCTGATCGACACCGGCAGCAGGCAGATTCCGGTAAAAATGCCGGTGAAGATTGATGAGTGCCTGAAGGTCCTGAAGAAAGAAAAACAGGCCGGCGGCAGGAATATCAAGGCCACCAGGGAGCAGGCCGAGAAGGTAGCCTGGCGCATCCTGAAAGACTGGATAGAAGTCCAGATGGCCTTGTTAGATGTGGAGATGGTCACTCTGCAGGAGATATTCTTGCCGTACATAGTAGACCAGAGTGGCCAGACGGTGTATGAGAAGCTGGAGCAGAGACAATTTTTGTTGGAGGGGTAGAACATGACAAGGAGAGAGGTATTGCAGATCGCCAAGCCAATCCTGTTCAATACGGATATGATTCGGGCGATACGGGATGGAAGAAAGACGGTGACGCGGCGGGCGGTGAAGTTTACGGAAGGCAGAAATCCAAATTGGACAGGATACAAGAAAGATGGATTGATATTGTACAACGGTAAGAATGAGCCGTGCAATAAAAAACCTCCGTATCAGCCAGGAGATTATCTGTATGTCCGGGAAACATGGGGTACATACAACCGGAATTGGTGGGAAGCAGATTACTTTATGTATCGCGCAGATTATCCAGAGAAAGCATCAACGTATACGTATAGTGACGGCATAGTTTGTGATCTGCCTAAATGGCGTCCATCCATCCACATGCCAAAAGAAGCCGCAAGAATATTCCTCCGGGTGACGGATGTGAGGGTGGAGCGGTTGCAGGATATCATGAAAGATCCTCCGGGGCCGGATAGTCAGGTGGTGAAAGAAGGTTGTAATTACGGTTGCGATTTTATAGCCGTATGGGAAAACACGATCAAAAAATCAGAAAGGGACAAATACGGCTGGAACGCAAATCCTTGGGTATGGGTGATTGAGTTTGAGAGGGTGGAGGTAGAGCCGTGACAGCAGAAAAGAACAACTACATTGAAAAAGCCAAGCATTGCATTGGACTCGACCGGAAGAAGCCATATACCCGTCGCGGGAAGAAATTTTACCGCCCATACCGGAATTATTATGTCACAGGGCGTCGTCCGGATGAATATTGGGACATGATGGTGGCTGCTGGATATGCGGAGCGTGGCGAACAGAACAGCCACGGCGGTTTTACATATTGGCTGACCAGAGTTGGTCTTGACTGGCTGGGAAAGAAGCTGGGTATACAGATCTGGGATGAGGAGGATTGAGGAATGCAGGTATTAGAGAAGATATTGCGGGAGATTGAGGAACGAATTAATGATATGACATCAGAAGCCAGAGAATGCGAAGAGATGGAGGAATATACGGAAGCAGAGGTTATTGACCAGACAATTAATGGACTGAATATAGCGTCCAATATCATCCGCTCTCACATGGGAGACGAACCTGTAAGTGATACTTACAAGTTGGATAATGGGTGGATTCCGGTGGAAGAGAGGTTGCCGGAGCCGGGAGTATATCTTGTATCGTGTGATGATAAAGAGTATCCGGTCAAAAGAATGAGAATGAAGGGGATCTGCTTTTGCGATCACAATGGTATATATGACGGTAAAGTATATGCTTGGCAGCCATTACCAGCGCCATATCGGCCAAAGCAGTAGAAGAATGGAACAGGAGGATTGACTGATGGATGATATTCAGAGAGCGATAGAGCAATTTCAAAAAGAAATTGAAACATTAAATAAGATGCCTGTGAACGTAAATAAACTGGATGATGTTATAAAGGCAGTAAAGGCAAGAGAAACCTCCATTTCCGCCATGCAGGAGCTGCAGCAGTACAGGGCAACGGGATTGACGCCACG
>JAUNGJ010000104.1 GCA_030524585.1 Eubacteriales bacterium
ATCTGCTCCGGATAAAAGCATCCGAAGCTGTCCACCAGGTAGATCACATCCACGCTGCTCTCCCCCAGCATTTCCAGAGCGCCGTCAAGGTCCTCATCATTTACCTTGGATACTGCCATGATGTTGACAGTCGTATCATATCCCTTTTTCTTGGCGTCCTCCAGCATCTCGATCGCTGCCGGAATCGTATTGATATATGTGGCCACACGCACCAGGTCAATCACACTGTCCTTTCGGTTCAGTATATCATGCTTGTAGTCTGTCCTGCCAACATCGGCCATAACTGAAATCTTCAGATCCGTTTTATTGTCTCCTACGATGGCGCGAATGTCCTTCTCATCGCAGAATTTCCATTTGCCGAATTTTTCCGGATCAAAGATCTCCTTGGAAGCCTTATAGCCAAACTCCATATAATCCACTCCGGCCTTAATATTGGCCAGATACAGATCCTTTACAAATTCATCGGTAAATGCAAAGTTATTTACCAGTCCTCCATCTCTAAGTGTACAATCCACTACCTTGACATCTGTTCGTACAGATATCAGGTTTCCCTGTCTGCTGCGTCCCATTCTTCTGTCCTCCTGTATCTCTTGCCGGCAGAGTCGCCGGTTTATTTAGCACTTTAAACTGTTAAACCGCCTATACAGCATATACAATTTCATGCCATTTGTCAAGAGGGAAAAATATCAAAGGATTCTTTTCTTCTAAGAGTGCAGCTTCCTTTATCTCTTTAAAATTCCCGCAAAATCAACTCCGTAATCCCCGGATTTGTCCCCATCTCTATCCGCTTTACCTTCGGCTCCCGTCCATAGCTGAATTCCTCCCGAATGCCGCTGCGGATCCTGGTGCCTCCGTGATAGCCATGAATGATGCGAATCCGGTACACGCTGGCGCCGGCCTGTCTGACATGACTTTTTACTGCTCTTACCGCTTCCTCGACATTCATCCCATGAACGTCCACCTCTATAATACCAGACGTCATCTATATCCCCATCTTTCTCATAATGCCATCCGCATCCACCCCCGGATGTGTCAAATACAAACGGCAAATCTGCTCTGCCAGTTCTTCCCGGATTCCATTTTTCTTCGCAATCTCTTTCACTGTTTTTCCCCGGTCAATCTCTTTTATGGCGGATTCTATGACCCGCTTGATATCCGCCGGAGGCTTTTCGTTTTCTGTTCCCGCTGTCTTTGCCGACCCGGGATTCTTGTGCAAAATCTCATGCCGCTCCACCCGCACAGAACCATCCGCTCCAATCTCCAGCACCGCCATCGTGATGGGCTGCGTGAACCGCCTCGGCCCACAGCTCCCCGGATTCAGCCAGAGCCTGTCGTCCACGTACTTTTCTTCATATTTATGCGAATGACCATAAATGATAACATCCGCCGAGGCCATGTCCTTCGGAATCTGTTTCTTGTTATGGACCATGAACACCGAAACTCCATAAACGTCCAGCAGCAGCGTTTCCGGAAGATGTTCCGCCCATTCCTTGTCGTTATTTCCCCGCACCACATGAACGGGCGCGATACCGTCCAGTTCATCAAGAATACTCTGCCGATTAATATCTCCCCCATGAAGAATCATCTCACAGCTCTTTAATATTTCCACGATCTCCGGCCTGAGCAGACCGTGGGTATCCGATATTACGCCTATCCGATGGTCCATACCGTCATTCCTCCATCTCTTTCTTAAGCAGCTATATATTACAGGAACCTGCTCCGCAGAACCCTGTAATCAGATTTACGGCGCATTCTGCGCCTTTTATGAGAATCGGCTTCGCCGCTTCTCATAAGCTATATTACAGGAACCTGCAAATGTGCGAATCAGTGCCTCCAGCAGAAAGACCTCAAAGGTACATTATTTCCAGTGCTTCAATTTGGGAAGTTGCTCGGAAAAATACGCTCTTGCCTGTTCGGGTGTAAAATTATCATTCGACATATGACTTACCAGAAAATTCAGCAATTCGTCTATATTTTTATACACAAACTGCCCGTCCGTATAACACCATTTGCAATAGTCCTCATTAAAACTATTATCTGTTTCTCGGCTGATAACACTATCATCATCTAATGGCATACCGCAACACTGACAAATGAGTTTTCTTGGACTACCCAGTAATGTATTGATAGAAACATCAAATACTATTGATATTTGCTTTAATGTTTCTATGTTTGGCGTTGAGTCGCCATTTTCCCAACGTGAAACCGCTTGACGGGTAACACATAACTTTTCAGCCATTTCATCTTGTGTCAGATTATTTTTAACACGAATATTTTTCAATACGTCCTTTGTACTCATACTTTTGCTCTCCTTCTATGGAATAAATATATTATAGCGTATGCCTATTTCCCTTTCAAGCAATCGTCTGTTGCTATTGTGACGTACCTGTCAATGACGATATCCTCTGCGTTATCCGGATCCTCGCGACTTCCATATCCCCACAGATCAAATCAAGCCATATTTACTTTTTCTTCTTTTTCTCCGGAAGTTCCGCCCACAT
>JAUNGJ010000050.1:0-5107 GCA_030524585.1 Eubacteriales bacterium
CGGACCGGGTTACACCGGCAGATATATGTAGAAAATTTCTTTCAGAAGAAATTGGACAGATTATCAACCAACATTACAAAAAGCCTCAAAAACTTTCGTTTTTGAGGCTTTTTTAAGAGGCGCCAACCAGATTTGAACTGGTGATAGAGGTGTTGCAGACCTTTGCCTTACCACTTGGCTATGGCGCCATGCTGTATGAGAGTCCTATTTAGGACGCTCATACATTATATCAGATTTTTTTTATTTCGTCAATAACTGTTCTACCTCTTCTTTTTCAGGCATGGAACGAATTGCACCCTTCTTTGTTGTGATCAGAGCCGCAGCCGCATTTGCAAATGAAAGGATCTCACCCAGATCTTCTTCTGTCAGATTTTCAAAATCTCTCTCCAATATACCATTCAGAGAACTTCCACAGAAGGTATCTCCGGCGCCGGTAGTCTCGATGGCCTTAACAGAATACCCTGGCCGCTCCACACGCATTTCCTTATAATACGCCCGGCTTCCGTCTTTTCCCATAGTCAAAAGAATCAGCGGAATTTGATATTTTTCCTGCAAATACCGGATTCCCTCGTCATAATCCTCTTTCCCTGATACAAATTGAATCTCATTATCTGATATCTTTAAAATATCACAGTATCCGAATCCATATTCCATCATCTCTTTGGCAAGCTCCAGGGAACTCCAGAGCGGTGGGCGCAGATTCGGGTCAAAGGAAATCAGACAGCCCGCCTCTTTTGCAACTTCCAGCGCTTTCTTAGTCGCACTTCTAACCGGCTCATCCGTCATAGACAGGGTTCCCAGATGGAAAATCTTTGCCTGACGGATAATATCATAATCAATCTCATCTTCTCTAAGCATCATATCCGCTCCCGGTTTCCGGTAAAAGGAGAAATCTCTGTCTCCATCCGGAAATGTATGTACAAATGCCAGCGTAGTCGGAATCTCGTCATCCATTCGAAGTCCTTTGGATTCAATTCCCACTTCTTCAATCGTTTCCTTTAGGAGCTTTCCGAACTGGTCATTTCCCACCTTCCCAAGAAAGGCCGTCTTTTTCCCAAGTTTTCCCAAAATAGCAAGCACGTTGCACGGCGCTCCTCCCGGACATGCCTCAAACTTGTTATTTCCCTGCTCGCTCTTCCCATCCATTGCAAAATCAATCAGCAGCTCTCCAAGGGCTGCCACATCATAAATTTTTTCCATCTCTTCCTCCTTACATCTGCTCATTCTATTATCCGCTATATCAACGCTGCTTTTAAAAGCCCAGATCATCATTGACCAAAATCACCTTGATCCGTTTCGGGATCTTAGAATATCTGGTCACTACAAATTGACAGCAAACCGTATCCGGCGATTTACAATCCATACAGGAGCCGGTCTTTTTACAGGGCGTCTGAATCGGGAATCTCTGGGCGTTGATCGGCGCCGCCTCATTCCGCGCTCTGGACCATGCGTCCTCCAGATTCTTTACTACTTTATTCATACCCACAACCATAATGACCTGCTCCGGTCCCCAGATAATTCCTGCGACACGGTTTCCTCTTCCATCGATATTTACCAGAATCCCGTCTTCCGTAATGGCGTTGGTGCTGCAAAGAAGATAGTCGCTTCCCATGATTGCAAGCTCTGTTTTCCTCTTTTCTTCCGGACTCTCGCAGGCATCCCTGTTATATACCTGATAGCTGCCGGAACAGACCGCATCCTTCAGGCCAATTTCAGCAATCGACACAGAGCCTCCCCAGCCAACTGAACTCCCTTCCGGAATCAATCCCAGCGCAATTTCAAGCGCTTTCTCCTTTGTCTCCGCAAAGAACCCTTCCATATTGCGGGATTCCAATCCCCTGATCACCTTCTCGGCAAGCATTCTGTTTCGTACCACTCTGTTTTCATCCATATAATGTCCTCCTTATGCTCTCATTTTTATAAAATACAAGGCAACCATAATCCTTGTTCGATTCTCATTGCTCATTATATCATATCCCAGAATTTCTTTCACCTTATTCATCTTATAATTCAGTGTATTTTTATGACAGTAAATCGCCTGGGCCGTATGGAGAATACTGCAGTCATTTTCAAAGAATGCAATTAATATATCCAGATATTCTGTTCCATTACGCTCATCATAATTGATCAGCCGTCCCAGCACTTCCTGGATAAAGCTCTCTCCCAGTTCCGGATGTTTCAGATCGGACAGTACCTTATACACACCCAGCTCTTCATACACCAGAATGTTGGTCGCGATTGCCGTCTTTGTGAGCTGATACGCCGCCATCGCATGCTCATAGCTCTCCTGTAGATCCTGAAGCCGGGATACTTCCGTACCGATTCCCACATATACCTGGGAATCCGACCTGCACAATTTTTGGAAATCACGCTTAATCATCTCTTTATTCTGCTCAATCACCAGAATCAGAAGCCGGTCATCTTCCTCAACCACAATATTCCGATATGCAGAATACTGTATCTCCCTGGCAAGCTCCCGAAGACGCGTATTTCCTCCATCGGTCCGGTAAGCATTGCAGCTTAACACCACCATAATATATTCCATATTCCGGTAAAAGCCATTATGTTCAAAATGATGTATATAGGCCCCCTCGTTTTCTGGATAATATATAGCATTCTTCAGGGCTGCACTCAGATTTGTCTCCCGCTGCTCATTTTTCAAGAGTACAGAGGCAAAAAGCCGCATAATATCCAGATACGGCGTATTCCACCCGGAAGAAAACAGCGGAAAATGTTTGGCATTACAGTAATCCACAACCTTTGCCGGATATTTTTTACCGTCATGCAGCGACAGCACCAGACCTCCTGCTCCCGCCGCGATCAGCTGTTTTACAAAATCCATCAGCCATTCCTCTGATGTGTACTGAAGACCGACCGTAAACACCAGTTCATTTCCATGAAGCAGCTTGATAAATTCCGGGTTTTCCACTACATGCGTCCATTCAATGATCTTATGAAAGCAGCTGTTTGTCACAAGCCTCATATCGTATAATGGTTCAATCTCTTTATATAACTCCTCCAGTGCCACTGCCATAGACTTCTCCTCCCTACTATATCCTTATCATATCACATTTGTGCTCTGAGCACAATTTTTTAGGAAAATTCTGTATCAGAAATCTATATACCATTCCCGAAGAACATGTTATATTGTATCAAGAACACAAAATACAATTTATTAATTGTTTCCCCGAATCGTGTTCGTATCCAATCTCCAGATTGCTAAAAGGCCGCGCACCAGGCGCAGCCTTTTTTAGTTACATCATTCTTTATGGCGCCGGCTATGCCTGCTGCCTTTTCATAATCTCATCCAGTATCTGTTCTGCCACTTCTTCTTTGGACATTAGTTCCAGCTCCCGCTTTCCATCCCTGGTGATCAGCGTGACCACATTGGTATCGGTTCCAAATCCCGCCCCCTGCACTTTCAGATTATTGGCCACGATCATATCCGCATTCTTCTTCGCAAGCTTTTCCTCTGCATTTTCCAGAAGATTCTGTGTCTCCATGGCAAAGCCGCACAGGAACTGGCCTTCCTTCTTGCGCCTTCCCAGATAGCCAAGAATATCCTTTGTCCGTTCCAGCTCCAGACTCATCTCGCCGTCAGATTTCTTTACCTTCTCATTACTGACATGCTTTGGTCTATAATCAGCAACTGCCGCCGCCTTGATGATAATATCCATCTCATCGCTCCGTTCTGTCACTTCCCGGAACATATCTTCTGCCGTTGTGACCGGCACCAGCTCTACAAACCGCGGCGCCTTAAGCGATGTTTTCCCGCTGACCAACGTCACTTCAGCCCCGCGCAGTGCACAGATCTTCGCAATGCTATATCCCATCTTTCCAGTGGAATGATTCGTAATATAACGAACCGGGTCCAACAATTCCTGCGTCGGTCCTGCTGTTACCAACACTTTTTTTCCGGCCATATCCTTTTCATATGCACATGCCATCAGTACATACTGAAAAAGCTCCTCCGGCTCCGGCATCTTTCCCGCCCCGGTATCACCGCAGGCAAGCCTGCCGCTGGCAGGTTCGATCACCGTCATGCCATATTTCTTAAGAAGCTCCAGGTTGTCCTGTGTCACCGGATTCTCGTACATTCTGGTATTCATTGCCGGCGCGATCATCTTCGGGCAATCACAGGCAAGCGCCGTAGTCGTCAGCATATCATCTGCAATGCCGTGGGCAAGCTTGGCTATCACATTCGCTGTTGCAGGCGCAATAATTACCGCATCTGCTTCCTTTGCAAGGGCCACATGCTCCGTGCTGTATTCGTGATTCCTGTCAAATGTATCTGTCAGGCAGCGTCTGTTCGTCAGCGCCTCAAAGGTAAGCGGCGCAATAAATTCCTTGGCGTGCTCCGTCATTATGACCTGTACATCCGCCCCGTTTTTTACCAGCAGACTGGTCAGCGCCGCACTTTTATATGCGGCAATTCCGCCAGTCACACCAAGAATGATCATCTTTCCCCTTAACATGGCGCCACCTCTTTACAGAAATACCGCCACATCTTCTACCGACTTTCTCTTCGGCATATCCGGTGAAATGTTCGCATACCCAAGCGCAATCACGGCTACCACTGCCTGCTCCTCTGGAATCTCGAATACCTCTCTGAGCTTCTTCTCATCGCGGATGCCCATTACCAAAGTTCCAAGTCCCATCTCTTCTGCCTTCAGCAGAAGATTCTCATTGGCAAGTCCCAGATCGTACGCTCCCCATCCGTTGCCGAGCTCATTGGTCGCCTCCCCGCTTCTCTCGTATCCCGAACGGTTCTTCACATAAGCAGTCACGATCAACGCTCCTGCACCTGCAGAGTTGTTCGCATTAAATTCCGGAAGGCACTCGGTACGCACCTTCTCGATCATCTCTTCCGATACCGCACAATAGTATCTGGCTGTCTGACTGTTCTTCCAGGACGGCGCTAAAATTGCCGCCCGGATCACTTCCTCCACCTGCTCCTTCGTTATTTTCTGATCCGGATTGTATTTTCTGATACTTCTTCTCGTCTCAATTACCTTCTGAAAATCCATAATGCCCTCCTCGCTCTGACAGAATTAGCTACTATTCATCATTATCTTTTAAAATCATTTTCATTCTATCATACATTCCT
>JAUNGJ010000050.1:5117-18531 GCA_030524585.1 Eubacteriales bacterium
TCCTTAAGAGAGGCAATCTATTTTCCAATTCACAACTTCCCTTATATCGTCTATCCATCAACCCAAACCGCTTCATAGTCATACTGGAACCTCATATTCCGTTCATAGAACGTCATGCCCTCCATATATTCCGAATCTTGACCCTGCAGATATACCCTGCCGATTTCTTCCGCGCTGTCCCATCCCAGATTCTCGCATTCCCGGATTGCTTTCCCGAGCTGTTCACTCCGGACATATCCCTGGATCGCCAAGCGCTCAATGTCCTCCGGAGCTTCCTGTATCTTCTGCCCTCTCTGCCAGATAACCAGCTTATCCGATCTGGTCTTTCCACAATAGCTGATCTCAGAACAGCTCTGGTTGATCTGCTTTCCGCTTTCCTCCAGGATACCCTGTCTGCTGGTCGCAAATATCATCGTCACCTGATAGGACTCTACGGCATCCAGTTCCCACGGAGTCCGCTGGCGGAAGCAAAGCTCCTGAGTCGCCTCATCCGTATCCTCTTCGTATTTATTGTCCGGTATTAGCCAGTCGCTGTGCTGCCGAAGCCCGATTTGTTTATCCGACTTTAACGTGCAGTAAATATCCCCATTCTTCAACTGATATAATTCCGTCACTTCTATTTCATCTGTAGGTATTGTATAAAACATGCCGGTAATGCCCCAAAAATTACCTGAGATGCGGTTACAGATTCCATCCGCCGTTGAGACTCCCACTAGCAACAGCACAACTACAAGCCCTAAGGTGATTACTTGTTTATAAGTGATTCTCCTGAGCACCCTCTTCATAACCTTCGCCGCCGCATCTTCCTGTTCTTTTTCAGATTTTTCGGTTTCCTCTGCGCTGATTCGCAGATCTTTTCCGGCATTTTCATAAATCCTCATACAGTCTTCACAGCCGCGGATATGTTCTTCTACCATCTGCATACTTTCTTCCTGCAGCACTCCGTCTTCATATAATACCAATAAATCCTGCACAATAGCACATTCCCGTTTCTTCATTTATGGCACCTCCCGTATCATTTCCTGAATCTTTAATTTTGCCCGGTGGTAAGTCACCCGCGCCCATCCTTCTCCCCGCTCAAAAATTTCTCCAATTTCTTTATAAGATAAATCTCCCAGCGTTCTCAGCGTAAAGACCTCTTTATACGGCTCGCCCAGCAAATGCAGCACCTTATAGATCGACAGCGCTTCATCTTTACGGACACACAGCACTTCCGGCTCATTTTCTCCCGATGGTCCGGTATGGTCTGAGGCTTCCGGCCAAGTCGTTTCATCGGCAAGATGCTTCTGTTTCCTCATATGGGATACATATTCATTCTTTCCGATCTGGCAGAGCCAGGTCTTAAGCTGACAGTTCCCTTTGAATTTGTATATATTTCTTAACGCCCGGTAAAAGGTTTCCTGCGTCAGCTCTTCCGCAAGCTGCGGATCACCGCTAAGCGACAGCAGAAAATAATACACATCCCGGTAATATAGCTTATATACATCCTCAAACTGCAAGCATCTCACCTCCTTTTCACTTATTAGACGCACTGCCTCAGATTTCGTTACAGAAACTATTAATATTTTTGCCGGAACTCAATTTTACAAAAGACCTTTTGGATTTTTGCTCCAAAAGGTCTTTTTATTGCTATACGATATTTCGAATCCCCTCACAGATTTTTTTTGCAACTACCGGATTATTCATGGTATAGAGATGAATCCCATCCACACCATTCGCCAGAAGATCGATGATCTGGCTCAATGCATAAGACATTCCCGCATCAAACAGCGCCTGTTTATTATCTTCATATTTATGAATGATTTTCTGAAACCGTTCCGGCAAAGAAGCGCCGCACAGGGTAACCATTCTCTGAATCTGGGCCGCATTGATCACCGGCATGATTCCCGGCGTGACCGGCACGTCAATTCCGGCAATTCGGCAATCCTCTTCAAATCTGTAGAAATAATCATTATCAAAAAACAGCTGGGACAGCAGCACTTCCGCTCCCGCATCTACCTTCTTCTTCAGATTGCGCATCTCCGACACACGATTCGCCGATTCCGGATGGCACTCCGGATAGCAGGCTCCCGCAATACAGAACTCTTCCTTTTCCTTCAGGTAGGTAATCAGCTCAGAAGCATGTTGAAATTCATCCTTTTCCGGCACATTCGGATTTCTGTCTCCCCGAAGCGCAAGCACGTTTTCAATCCCCTCACTCACCAGTATCTTAGTAAACTCATCAATATCCTTCTTATCATAACAAAGACAGGTTAAGTGGACTACCGGTTCCACATGGTATTCATACTTGATCTTTTTTGCCAGCTCAATCGTCTTATTGTTGTTGGAGCTTCCGCCCGCTCCAAAGGTAACGCTGATAAAGTCCGGATTTAGTCCGCACAATATCTCCAATGTTTCATCGATGTTCTTTAATTCGCTGTCCTTCTTCGGCGGAAATATCTCAAAGGACAGTACGGATTTTTTCTGTTTATGTATTTCTGAAATCTTCATAGTCTTGCACTCCTGTCATAATAAATTAGCCGATGCCTGCCATACTTTTGATTATAGCAGACTCACCGCAAAAACTACATCTATTTTTATTCTTCCAGCAAAAATCGCGTCATCTCAAGGGCTTCTGCAAAGTCCACCTGGCATTTCCCATCCCAGATTCCCACCGGCACCCTATCCTCAAAGGTATATATCCTTGTTGTCCCTCCATGCTCAAAATCATGTACGGTCACCCGTTCCGCCTCAGGGTCAACGACCCAGTATTCCCGTACCCCTGCATTTTTATATTTCCGGTATTTGATCTCCCGGTCTTTCTTCCTGCTGGATGGTGATAAGACCTCGATCACCAAATCCGGCGCCCCATAGTAGACTCGGTTCTTAAATTTATCTTTCTCGCAGCCAATATACACATCCGGCTGTACCATCGTCTTGCTGTCCCGGTCTAACTGCACATCGCTCGGCGCCATGCGCGCCAGACATTTTCCTTTGTTTCTTAATATATAATACAAAAACTGTGCATGAATATATCCGCCAAGATCCTGATGCTTTCCCGACGGCGCTGCCATGTTGTAAATGACGCCGTCTATCAGTTCCACCCGGCATTCCTCCGGCAGGGCATAGTAATCCTCTATGGTATACTCTCCCTGCTTCTTCGCAAGAAATCGTCCCAGCGCCGGATCTCCCGTTGTCTGATAGGCCGTCTGCGCCTCCTTCATATAATCCGGATACATACGCTCTCCATATTCGTTCCAATATACCGTTCCATCCTCTATATTTCTCTTATTATCATCCATATTTTTACCTTATCTTTCGTCTGCTTTTTTATTCGTATAAAAATCGAATCATCTCATATCCTTCTGCAAAATCAATCACACACTTTCCATCCCAGATTCCCACAGGCACCCTGTCCTCAAAGGTATAAATCCCTGTTGTCCCTCCATGTTCAAAATCATGTACGGTCACCCGTTCCGTCTCAGGATCAATAATCCAGTATTCCCTCACTCCTGCATTTTTATATTTCCGGTATTTAATTTCCCTGTCTCTCTTCCTGCTGGATGGTGATAAAACCTCGATCACCAAATCCGGAGCTCCATAATACACTTGATTCTGAAATTTTTCTCTGTCACACCCAACATAGATATCCGGCTGCACCATCGTCCTGTTATCCCGGTCCAGCTGTATGTCATTTGGCGCCATTAATGGAAGGCACTTTCCCTTATTCTTCAATACATAATTCCATAGCTGGGCATGAATATATCCACCGATCCCCTGATGCTTTTGGTTCGGCGCCGCCATATTGTAAATGACGCCGTCTATCAGTTCCACCCGGCATTCCTCCGGCAGGGCATAGTAATCCTCTATGGTATACTCTCCCTGCTTCTTCGCAAGAAATCGTCCCAGCGCCGGATCTCCCGTTGTCTGATAGGCCGTCTGCGCCTCCTTCATATAATCCGGATACATACGCTCTCCATATTCGTTCCACTGTATCGTCCTATCATCATCCATACTTTTTTCCTCCCTCCATCATACCCCGCCTAAATTATATCAATTATTATACATTTTAGCTTTCCTCTTCGCAATATATGAGATACTTTTTTTCACTCCATTTATTCGATCTTTCATAAATCTGTTAATTTGTTCTATAACCCAGGAATCATCAGCGAATATCGCACGAATTTGAACTTTTAATCTGCAGAAATCTTATCTTGTCGGAGTGCCAGAATGATTACATATATACTACCACTAGATACAATATATGTCAATATTATATATAAATTTATGAAAACTTTATCCATCTTATTCAATTAGCTCATGGGTATCTCTCCATCCATAGATCCGATGCATTTATATTTCCATCACCTGCCACCTCAAACCTTGCATAAAATTTTCCCTCATATAGCTTACAAAGCTGCCGTTTCACGATTTTCAACCGCTAAAACGACAGCCTTATTTATTACAATATCACAGCAGGAAGCATAGGATCAATCACCCATGCTTCCTGCAATAATCATTTAGAAAAGAAATGCCAATGTACTGACTGTTACCACCAGAATCATTATGATAAGCAGCGGTCCACCGATTTTTACAAAGTCTGAGAATTTATAACCTGCCGGTAGGATCTGCATATTTACAGCCGTTCCGTACGAAGTTGCAATTGCCAGGTTAGAACATGCAGCAATTACAATTACCCATGGAATCGGGCTAATCCCCAGCGAAAGTGCCATCGCGATACAGATTGGACTCAGCATTGCCGCGGTTGCATTGTTCTGCATAAAATTTGTCAGAACACTTGTTAACACAACAATTACCACTGTGAGCACTACAACTGACGCATTTTTTCCTCCGAAAAGATTCAATACAAAGTTTGCAATCAAAGCGCCGCCGCCCGATACATCCAGACCAGTTCCAAGTCCCGCAATACCACCAATGGTCATTAATACATCCCACGGGAGCTCAGAATATGCCTTATGTACTGACAAACATCCCGTACCAAGCACGATTACCGAACCGATCATACCAATGATTCCGATTGTCAAATAATTCTTAAATGGTTCAAATCCACTAATAACAAAGAGCACGATACACAAAAGCATTGTTCCAAGGGCTACATTTCCCTTCCACTTCGGGATATCTGTATATTTATCCTCCTCACTATCTGTCGGCACAGTCGCATAGATATTTCCCACATTAAAGTCCGGGCTTTCCGGTTTTAATACCTTCTTTAAAAGTGTATAACCAATGGTTCCCCAGAAGATTATCTGAATAATCACCGCCGGCAGCATGATCTTTGTCATGTCAAACATTCCAAGTCCATCCTCGTATCCTGCATACCCCTGCAGTACAGCATTCGCTGCAAGCTGTGAAGTAGAACCTACCAGTGTACACGCACCGCCGATGATAGCTGCAGTACCTGCCGGAAAGATTACCATCTTAGAACGGATACGTCCGTTAGAACCTGCCGCAACGATTGCAATCAGCGGCATCCAGATTGCAACAGTTCCGTTATTGCTCATGAATGCCGACATCAGCGAGCAGACAGCACTTGCCGTAACAATAAATCTCCTCTCTGTTTTTGCCAGAAATGAATTTCCGATTTTGTCACCGATACGTTTGGCAACTCCTGTTTCAAACAAAGCAGCGCTTACAATGCACATCCCCACTACCATTGACCAGCCGGTTGCACTGAAGCCAGCATACACTGCCGAAAGCTCCATCTCAGGAATCAGAACTCCCATTGCTACTGAAGCTCCGATGGCCACAACGCTCATCGGCAACTTGTTCCATATAAATAATGCAATTGTAATAGCCGCAATAATAATTGCAATAATACTTGAATCCATTTATTTCATCCTCCTTATCCTTTTAGCCAGGATTTTATCCTCTCTCCTTTTATCTCTATACCTCTGCCCATTCGGCATCTTCCCACTTCGGGTGATCATAAACTGTCCTGTCCGCTACATAAGGCCATTTCTTACCGGAGGCAACCGCCAGACACCCCTTTACACACATCTGGGCCATCTTGATTACCGCCTCTCTTGTCTGGGCTGCTGAGTGCGGACTTACGACCAGATTCGGACAGTTCAAAAGCGGATCATCCACCTGCGGAGGTTCACTGCAGAATACATCCGTGCCGGCTCCCGCTATCGTTCCTTCTTTTAATGCCTCTACCAGATCCTCTTCATTGATGATGCCGCCGCGGCTGCAATTAATGATCAGCGCCGTCTTTTTCATCTGTGCCAACTGCTCTTTTGCAATCATATTTCTGGTCTGTCCAGTCAACGGAACATGAATAGAAACTACGTCACTGGCCTTCAGAAGCTCCACATAATCCTTATAATATTCTGCCCCAAAATCCTCAACCTGTTCCTGAGACATAAAAGGATCATAAGCCGCAATCTTCATACCACAGCCTCTGCAGATTTTAGCAGTCTCTCTTCCAATTGCTCCAAGTCCCAGAATTCCCACGGTCTTTCCTTCCAGCTCAAACGCCTTCTTCGCGCCGCGAATCTCCCAATTTCCGGCACACATTTCCTGCTGTGCTTCCACAAGATTCTTGGACAGGGCAAACATCATGGCAACTGCGTGTTCTGCAACACTTCGGTTATTTGCTCCGGGTGTAATTACAACCGGGATTCCGTTTGCCGTTGCAGTTTTCACATCAACGCTGTCATATCCGACTCCAGTACGGCCGATTACTTTCAAATTCGGACTATTCTCAATGGCATGGCCATCACATTTTGCAATTCGTACGATCAGCGCATCCGCATCTGCCATCTCATCCAGATAATTATTCGGGTCCTGATTATCTGCTACATATATTTCCGCCTTATCTTCCAGCAGCTCCATTCCTTCCGGGCATACAGCCTGTGTCATCACAAATTTCATACGCTTTACTCCTTACCGTAATTCTTTCTATCTCATTCCTTTTTCTGCATTCTCTTTTAACACCTTTTCAAGAGCCTCAAGGCCTTCATCACACAGATAGTTGAACGGTCTGCGGCAGTCGCCGACCGGATAACCGAGCATGGATACTGCTTTCTTAACAACGGTATTCGGGTTACCGTATTTAAATACTGCGCGGAAACCTGCGATTGAATCCTGTGCAGCCTGTGCTTCTTCTAACTTTCCTTCTTTGAAAAGATTGTAAATAGATGCCAGCACATTGGGATATACATTGGAGCATCCCGCAATACCGCCGGTTCCTCCTTCTTTCAGGGCCGGAAGAATCAGGGAATCATTTCCGGATAATACATAGAAATCCTTGTTCAGCTCACGGGTCTGGGTGATATATCCCTTCAGGTTTTCCCAATCTCCGCTGGAATCCTTCGCGCCAACGATAATGTCAACATCTTTTGCAAGCTTCGCCACAGTCTCCGGAAGCAGCTTATTACCGGTACGGGCCGGAATGTTATACAGTACGATTGGCGTATCCACATACTTTGCCACCTCCACATAGTGGTCATACAATTCTTTCTGGGAAGCCAGAGCAAAGCTTGGTGTAATGATGGACAATACATCTGCGCCCAATTCTTCAGCCTTCTTACTCATGCGGATCGTATCTGCTGTTGAGATGCAGCCGGAGCCCGCATATACTGGAACCCTTCCTTTTACCTGATCAATAGTTGCCTCCAGTACTTCAATCTTTTCATTTTCGCTCAGAATATAGCCCTCTCCATTTGTTCCAAATGGAAAGATTCCATGCACGCCTCCTTCAATCAGACGCTCAATCTGATTGCGAAGCTCCTCCGTATTCACGCTCTCATCCGCTTTCATAGGTGTGAGGATCGGTGTAATAATTCCTTTCAATTCAACATGTTTCATAATCCTTTCTCCTTCTCTTAATGTTTATTGATTACTTTTTTAGCGATTCTGCACAGAATGTCTTCTGTACCGAAGCCGCCTGATTTTGAAATCACCTGCTGCCGGTGTCCGCCGCATTCAATGCTGGATACCACAACGCCCTGCTCAATCTCGCACAAAGGTTCAATCTCTGTACATCCGATCTGTTTCATATATCCCATTAATGTATCGCCGCCCGTCATCAAGACCGTAACATCTTCTCTGCGGCTTACAATCTCATTGACAATACGTCCGTGAGCTGCAGCAATCAATTCCCTCACCTGTCCATCCGGTATGCCGTGGTCTTTCAGGAATCCGCTCTTGTCGCCATCTACATCAAACGTATCCACAACCACCTTCTTTTTCGTCCGACACAGCTCTACGATCTCATCCAGAAACTGTTTTCCCTCCGGCGTTTCATAATATCCCGGCACAAGCTTCTGCTCCATTGTCAGATGTTTTCTTTCAAAGCCACAGTTTGTTTCAGCATACTCCACCTGCTTCTGTGTAATTCTGTTGAGACTTCCGCATGCTACATACATGCCCTCCGTTCGCCTGAACTGCGCCTCATTCCTGCTGTGAAAGGACAGCTTATCTACCAGGCAATCTCCCAGCGCGGCACAGCCCGCAATCAGCTTCAAACGCTTCTTCCCAACCAGTTCGTCCAGACGTGTCTCAATATCATAGTTTTTGACAGTGTCACACACTACAATCTCAGTTTTTTTTCCAGAGCATTCCGGAATTGGCTCATCATTTTTTACACACGTAACAGAAATATCTGACTGTTCTCCTATAATATCCGGTATGTACGACTTCTTTACCGGCTCAAAAGGATCATTTCCAAACACACTGTTTTCCAGCAGTTCTCCGGATATATAATGGATCCCATCTTTTGTTATCCGATCAATCTCCGGATAGCCTGGCAAGAGGTAAAGAGCCCCTCCTACGTCTGCAACTGCCTGCAGCTCGGCCCCTATATTTCCGCGGAGGGCAGAATCTGTTTTCTTAAATATAATTTCTATTCCTCTCACAAGGGCCCAGCGGGCAATACTGCTTACCACTTCATATGCAGTTTCCTTCGCTGCAGGCCTTGTCTCCGTATCAACCACCAGCACTTCTGTCTCGGGATTTATATCTTCGGCTTCCAGCATCTGCTTTGTAAAAACCTGTGTACAGATTCCCCGCTTCTTAAACTGAATTCCTGTGTCCAACGCTCCGGTAAAATCATCTGCTATAATTAACAGTCTTACCATCTTATCTCCTCCTGACCCTATTTGTTGATTGCAAGGCGGATCGCGTAATCGATGGAATTAGCAAGACTCAGTTCATTGGATTCTCCGGTTCCCGCCAGGTCGAAGCCTGTACCGTGGTCTACGGATACCCGGATAATCGGAATCCCAAGTGTTACATTCACGCCCGCTACCGCATCCCACTTTTTCAGCTCTTTGTTATATACAAATCCTTTTACTTTCAACGGAATATGGCCCTGATCGTGGTACATTGCAACTACGATGTCATACCAGCCTCCAAGGGCTTTTGAATAAATGGAATCCGGCGGGGTCGGCTTCTTTTCCGGAATACAGATCCCCTCTGCCATAGCTGCATCGATGGCCGGCTGGATCTCCTCAATCTCTTCTGTTCCAAACATTCCATTTTCTCCGCAATGTGGATTCAATCCGGCAACTCCAATCTTCGGCTCTTTGATTCCGATTGCCTTACAGCCCTCATTTGCGATTCGAATGACTTCCAGTACACGTTCCTTTTTCACCCGGTCACATGCCTGACGAAGCGATACATGTGTAGACACATGAACCACTCTCAAATCCTCGTGAGCCAGCATCATGGTATATTTATCTGTATGTGTATAGTCCGCATATATTTCTGTGTGTCCGGAATAATGATGTCCTGCCATATTCACAGCTTCTTTGTTAATGGCATTCGTAACGGTAGCGTCAATTTCACCTTTCATGGCAAGGTCAATCACCTTAACCACGTACTGGAACGCTGCCTCTCCGCACATCCTGGATACTTTTCCGTAGAGATGTCTGTCCATGTCCACAAGCTTCATGTCATATACATCAATTGTTCCGTATTCAAAAATAGCATCGCTCACACTGTTAATCGCGTGGATCTTAATCTCATTTTCCTTATTCACCAGCCGGACCGCCTGTTCCATACAGTTTGCATCTCCAATAATAATCGGACGGCTTCTTTCATATACAGCCGGATCACACAATGCTTTTACGGAAATCTCAGCGCCATTGCCGGCCGGATCACCCATTGTGATTCCTATGATCGGTCTCTTATTCATGGTTTTCTCCTTTCTGCTTCTCCTATTTCAGCACCTTCAGATAAATGCCTCTGATATCATCAAGACTCAGCTCTTTCATATTATTTACCAACAGCCGTTGCTGATTGCTTCCTGCTTCTACCAGAAAATCCAGATCTTCCATCTTCACTCCAAACTCATTCAAATCGGTCGGGATATTTGTAACCTTTACGATATCCGCAATCTGATCAATCATGTACTGCGCTTTCTCATCCATACTCTTCGCTGTCATCTCCGGAAACACACCGTCACAGAGAACCGCCAGACGCTCTTTGCAGGCGTCCCTGTTAAATTCCATAACATGGGCAAACAGGATTGCATTAGACACGCCGTGGGCAATATGATATTTGCCGCCTAATGGGTAAGACAATGCATGTACTGCTGTTGTACCGCTTCCGGTAATTGCCACACCACCGTAAAATGCTCCCAGCATCATATTATTTTTTGCTTCCATGTTGTCCGGATTCTCATAGGCTGCCCTGATATTTTTGAAGATCAGTTTCGCGGACGCCATTGCATATGTATCAGAAAATGGTGTTGCTTTTTTGGAAGTAAAGCATTCCACTGCATGTGCCAGCGCATCCACACCGGTTGCCGCCACAATTGCCTTCGGCAGACGTTTAATCATCTGGGAATCTAACAGCACATAATCCGGAATCATACTGTCATTCACGATTCCCTTTTTAGATTGTTCCTCCGGAATTGCTACAATTGCATTACAGGTTGCCTCAGAACCAGTTCCACAGGTTGTTGGAAGCATAACGGTCTTTATCTGTTTCTTTGCAAGAGACGGATCATTCAGCAGGTCTCTTACCGTATAGTCTGCTCCTTTCAGCACACTACAGAGCTTTGCCGCATCCATAACACTTCCTCCGCCAATTGCAATAATCAAATCTCCATCACAGCGCTCAGCTTCTTCCATTACCCGTTCCACATCCTGATATGCCGGTTCAGGAGTCAGATCATCAAACACCTGGTATACCACTGACATTTCGTCAAGCTCGTTGGTCAGAATGTCAAGAAGTCCAGTATTTCTAATTCCTTTGTCTGTAAACACCATAATTTTTTTTGCATTTTCTTTTTCAATAATCGTGCTTACCTTCTTGATGCATCCTTCTCCACCAGAAATGTATGATGGAATCTTAATCTCATAATTCATTTTTCTCCTCCTTCATTTTGTTTCTTTTTGAAACATTTGTTTCATTTCTTCTTTGTTTTCTATATAATAACCTTCTTTTTTGTTTTCATCAATTTCCAAAATCATTATTTTTGTTTTATTTTGAAATATTTGAATTTTTATTTGTTGCATTTTGAAACAATCCATGTTAGTATACAATCAAAGATCATTCAGGAGGAATCCATACACTATGCAAAAGACAAAAATACTTGCTGTTGCTCCCTACGAAGGAATGGCCGAAGCCATCTCCGCAATCGCCCAGGAACGAGATGACATCAAAATGACCGTGCAGGTCGGCGATTTAGATACCGGAAAAAAGATAGCATTGGAGCTTGCTCACAACAATTATGACGTTATTATTTCCCGCGGAGGAACCGCCGAGCTGATCCGCTCCACGGTAGAACTTCCGGTCATCGACATCTCCATATCCGTCTACGATGTTCTGCGTGCCATCAAACTGGCTGAAAACTATTCCGGCAAATTTGTAATTGCAGGATTTTCAGGTATTACCAGCTGCGCCCGTGTTCTCTGCGACCTTCTTCAGTACGACATCAACATCATTACATTTACCAGCGAAAACGATGCTGTTCCTGCCCTTCGCAACGCCAGAAAAGACGGATGCACGCTTGTTCTCTGCGACATGGCCGGCTCCAACGCCGCCAAGAAACTGGGCATGAATGCCATCCCGATTTCATCCGGCACAGAAAGCATCCACTCCGCAATTGATGCCGCGGTCAATCTGGTTCATTCCTCACAGCACGTCCACAAACAAAAAGACCTTTTTCAGGCTCTGCTCACCGATGAAGAACGAGAATTTCTAATTTATGATCCCGCGGGTTCATTGTGGTTTTCCAGCCTGTCAGGCAGCGAGCTAAATGTCTCTTTGATGAATCTCGTTCAGACTTATTTGAAAGCCTTTTTAAAGTCCACCAACCAGACCGTAACACGGCAGATACGCGACAAAATCTATATACTCACCAGCCGTCACTTATACTACGAAGATCAAAAATATACCGCCATTTCCATCCATCAGAAAGATGCCCTCTTCTCTGAAGAAGACACGGGAATCACCATTTATAACCGCCTGGATTATACTTCCGGCGACTTCCTGAGCTATTACAACAGTTCTAATAAGATCGGAGATACCGCCCATATGATCGAGGATTATAGCAGAAGCCATCTTCCAGTATTAATTGTCGGAGAGACAGGAACCGGCAAAGACAAAGTTGCCTCCTTTTTATACGAAAACGGACCTTACGGAAACGCACCGCTCTACACAATTAACTGTCAATCCATGAGCGAAAGAAAATGGAACAGTATCATCAGCAACGACAACTCTCCCCTGAACACGGTCCATTCCACTATATACATAAAGAATCCCGGCGCCCTGTCCAAAGGACAGATGGACAAGTTGTTTACCTACATTGACCATTCCAACCTCGCAAAGAGAAACAGGCTCATTTTCTCCCTCCTGCTAAACAGCACTGAGTATCCGGAGACAGAAACCGCGCGCAATTATCTGGAAAACCGTCTGTCCTGCCTGACGCTGAAGCTATCTCCCCTGAGAGAAAGAATCGCAGACTTCCCGAGCATTACTGCGTTATATATTCACAAAATGAACACACTGCTCGGAAAACAGATTATCGGCTTGGAAGCAGAAGCAATGGAGCTAATGACAGGCTTCTCCTGGCCCCACAATCTGGACCAGCTTCAGCGCATTATCAAAGAGCTGGTCCTGACTACTCACACTCCTTACATTACATATGCCAGCGTCAGACAGGCTCTAAGTCAGGAACCTTCCGGGATGCCTGCCCCAGATGGCACATCCTTTGACCTGAGCGGAACATTAAGCGATATCAATTATCGGATCATACAGGTGGTGCTGGAGGAAGAACACGGAAGCAAAGAAAGGACCGCCCAGCGTCTTGGAATCAGCAGAAGCACTCTATGGAGAGTGCTAAAGAATTATAAGTAAATTTTTGCGCAAAAAAAGTCTCGGAAATCTTTCATTTCCGAGACTTTTTCGAGAGGCGCCAACCAGATTTGAACTGGTGATAGAGGTGTTGCAGACCTTTGCCTTA
>JAUNGJ010000051.1 GCA_030524585.1 Eubacteriales bacterium
CGTCCTAAAACTAAAAAGGAGATTCCTGATAAAGGAGTCTCCTTTTTGGCAGATAACAACTGGTATGGCATAAACTGGCGAGGCTGGGACTATGCATCCGTTGGAAATATATCGGAAAATATATCGGAAAAGGCTTTCTGTGCGGCAGAGTTCAGTTGTTGCTGCATCAGCGTATACCGCTCCAGGAGAGCGATGCCTCGCTCGGATAACAGAGACTTTCCACCATCTTTTCCGCCTGGGTAACGTTCTATAATACGGAAGCCAAGCTGCTGCTCCATCTGGTTCAGCAGACGCCACCCGGTGCTGTAGGAAAGGTTCATCTGCTGGCAGGCCGTACGTACGGAGTGCGTGCGGTTAACTAATTTGAGAAGCAGACAGATTTCTTCATCCAGAAATACTTTTTCGCTGTGCAGTTCAAGGTGTATTTCTGGCATTACGGGCTGCCGAACATAGGGGGCGAGCATATCCGGTGAAATATTGGGGCGCTGAAGATCAAACAGGATGCCGCTGTCTGCTACTTCGATTTGAGCTAAGTCGTCCATTTTCGCCAGGGCGCCATGCAATCCGTCCGGGCCATGATAGTTGATGATATTTGTTAATGAAGAACTGTTTAGGAGTAAAGGATGACCAGTTTTGCCACTGACGATGGGAACAGCAGCAGAGTGCTTGGCGGTAAGGAGTTTTTTTACCGTAGATACTGTAAACATGGGCACGTCGACAGGAGTAAATAACAGCTGTTCACATTTATCCTGCAAATAAGCAAATCCTATTTTCGCGGAAGCAAGCATATCACTGGATCTCCAGCTGTCATTTCTGAGACAGATGATTCCGCAACGAGACAGATGCTTCTCCAGCTTCCGTGCGTTATATCCGGTAATCACAACGATTTCTTCGATCCCGGATTTTTGAAAGGTTGTGATAATTCTTTGCAAAATGCTGATTTCGCCAAGTTGATGTGTGGGATTAAACTGATCGGGATTCATAGGCCTTCCGGCTGCAGCAATCAGTGCAGCCGTTTTTCTGATTTCTAATTCCTGCAAGGATGACCTCCCTCAAAAAATTCCAGATATTCTGCAACTGTTCCGTCTGCATGACGAAGAATCATATTTCTCCCGCCTGCTACAGGCCAAAGGTCGCGCACAATTGCGCCGCCGTGTTCCAGCCAGTAAGCGCGCCATTCCTCCAGGTTATCCGCGACAAATGAGATGTCAATACGACGTTCGCTGGCGATTCCCTCTCCGGCATAGAGCAGAACACTTCCGACCTGGGCCAGCTCTACTTTTGCAGGCGGGATCTCAAAGCGCATTTTGCAGGTTTCGTTGAGCAGAAGCTCATAGACGGGGATAGTTTTATTTAGGTCTTCCACAAATACACGGGACAATACTTGTAATATTTTCATTTTCGTTACCTCCATTATTATTTGAAAAGGATATGGTTGTAAAGTTTCATACAAATGTATTATTCTGGAAGATGGAAGAAAAGTCAATAGAATAATTGGGGAAATAGGTTGAAATCAAGGGAAATAGAATATTATATGGACGAGCGAGTTGTTTTTTGAGACAATTCGCTTTTTGTTGATTAATTCATTTGTATGAATTATACTATACACAAAATCATATCAGGGAGGTGGAATGATATGGAAAACAGTAAGGAGATACTCCGGCTTGCAGTAAACGGAGCATGGTACTGTCTTAAAGTGGGAATGGATGGGGAAGTGCTTCCCTCTGACACATTGGCATATGTTTTGCGGGAAGTTTTGGGATTGACCGGTACCAAGACGCCATGTAATAAGGGAGAATGCGGAGCCTGTACTGTGCTGATGGACGGAAAAACTCCGATATTATCGTGTTCAACCCTGGCGGTAGAGTGTGATGGTCATCAGATTACTACGATCGAAGGGGTTTGTGGAGATGATGGAGGGATGCATCTTTTGCAGCAGGCATTCTTAGATGTAGATGCAATTCAATGTGGAATGTGTACTCCAGGAATTATTATGACCAGTCTGGCTCTTCTTGCAAAGAATTCTGATCCTACGGAAGAGGAAGTACGTGACGCTCTTGCCGGGAATATCTGCAGATGTACCGGCTATGAAAAATACGTAGATGGCGTACTTCTGGCGGCCCAGCGTATGAAGGAGGTGGCAAACTATGATTGATCAAAAGCATTTTTCGGTGATTGGCAGACATTCGGAGAGAGTGGACGGGCAGGCAAAGGTGAGCGGAAGCGCAAGGTTTACCGTTGACATGCACCTGGCAGGAATGCTTTACATGAAAGTGCTTCGCAGCCCTTATGCCCATGCCCGTGTGAAATCCGTTTACACGAAGGAGGCGGAAGCAATGCAGGGAGTCGCCGGCGTGTTTACCCATTTGGATCTGACAGGAATCCGGGTACATAATGACAGACTGGATGACAGAGTTCGTTTTCTGGGAGAAGCAGTTGCGGCGGTAGCAGCCGTCAGGGAGGATGTTGCGTCAGAGGCGCTGGAATTGATTCATGTGGAATACGAGGAACTGCCGGCAGTGCTGAATGCCCGTGAAGCGGTAAAACCAAAAGCCCCGGCTGTATGGCATACGGGAAATGTGGCGTCGTGGAGAGGTCCGAAAACTTCGGAGAAGGGATGTTCCGATTTCTGGGAAAAAGGCGATGTGGAACAGGCCCTGGAAGAGGCAGCGGTTGTAGCGGAGACAGAATTTCATACACATGCACAGTATCATGTCTGTCTGGAGCCCCATGCCTGTGTTATGAACTGGGAGGATGGACTCGGTCAGATGACGGCCTATATCAGTACGCAGGCAATATATCAGGATCAGGTAAACCTTGCAAGAGCGCTGAAGTTGCCGATTGAGAAGGTACAGGTAAAATGTCCGTTTGTAGGCGGTGGATTCGGATCTAAGGCAGAGAACACCTGCAAAGAATATTATATGGCGGCGTTTATGGCAAAGCGACTACGCCGGCCGGTGAAATATGTTCCGGAACGGAGCGAGGAAACCGTAACAGCGCTGCGCCATCCGGCAGACTTCATGTATAAGGTAGGAGCCTCGGAGGATGGGAGAATTACGGCAATTGATATGAAGGTGCTTCGAAGCGGGGGCTCCCATACGTCTCTTCAGATGAACTTTCTGGCAGGAAGTACGGATTACGTGGTGCCGACTTATGTCAAAAGCCCCAATGCCCGTTATGAGGGATGGAGTGTTTATGACAATCTTCCACTATGCGCAGCGTTCCGGGGATTTGGTTATTTTGAAAGCGGCACTGCTCTGGCACAGGCGCTGGATATGACAGCAGAGAAGCTGGGAATGGACCCGGTGGAATTTCTGATTAGGAATATACCGGAACGAGGAGACCCGGTGGGAGCCAATCAGGTACCTCTCACAACAGCGGGAATCGCGGATGTAGTGCGAAAGTGTGCGGAATGTATGGAATGGAAAAAGAAATGGCATCAGCCGGGAGAGAGAAGACTTCCGGATGGACGCATGCATGGAATTGCAGTAGCCCATGCCATGGGACGAAGTACTCTTCCGGAATTTGTTGTGACCGGAAACGCATCTATTGAGCTGCGAGAAGATGGGACGGCGCTGGTGATGGCCGGGGTTACGGACATTGGTCAGGGGCAGGCTACCGGGCTTGCGCAGATTGCGGCAGAGGCTATGGGATTGAACATAGAAGCAATCCATGTACTGTGGGGAGACACAATCGCCCCGATTACCGGACATCAGGTGGCGTCGTCCACAACGATGATGACCGGCAACGCAGTCCGCCTGGCAGGTCAGGATGTAAAACGACAGATATTAGACTATGCGGTTCCTGTCCTGGAAGTAAAGAGCGCAGAAGAATTGGAGATAGAAAATAGTCTGATTTACGTAAAGGAGAATCCGAAGAAACAGCTTCCGGTTGCACAGATTGTTAATATGCCATGTGTAAAAACGATTCTTGGAAGAGGAAACTGGTGTCTTCCGGAGGCAAAATGTTCGCCGCGAACGATCATGGTGTGTATTGCGGAGGTGGCTGTGGATGTGGAAACCGGAAAAATCGAAGTGACCGATATGATTCAGGGAACCGAGTGCGGCCAGATGATCAGTCCGGCACGTGTGGAAGGCCAGATACAGGCAGTTCTTTCCGGAGGCATGGGCTATGCCCTGATGGAAAATTGGGCGATGGATACAAGCCGGGGAGGAATGATTCTGAATACGAACATGTTGGACTATAAGATACCGACATTTGCGGATACCGGAAATATTCTGCGGGAAAGTATTGTTCTGGAAAACCCGGATCCGGAAGGACCGTTTGGGGCACGCGGTATGGGAGAAGCATCCCTTTCTGCTTCCGCTCCGGCTATTTTGAATGCAGTGTACAATGCGATTGGAGTACGGTTCCGGGAGATGCCGCTGACACCGGCAAGAGTTCTGAAGGGACTGGAAAAAGTAACGATATAAAAAGGAGATGAGATAATGCAGCAAGAGCAAAGAAAATTTATGCTTCTAACGGTCAATGGAAAAGATCACAAGCTTTATGTGGGAGATGGACCGGAGGAGGTGTCTTACGCAGAAACACTGGTACAGACATTGCACGACAAACTGGATTTGGTTGGTACAAGGGTATGCTGTGACAAAGGCGCATGCGGCGCCTGCACGGTTCTGATGGACGGTGTGCCGACCGCGTCATGTTCTACTTTGACTGTGGAGTGTGAGGGACGAGACATTTTGACGATTGAAGGACTGGAAAATCCCGAAACAGGGGAACTGGATCCGCTGCAGCAGGCATTCCTGGACGGGGCGGCTTATCAGTGTGGCTTCTGTACTCCGGGAGTGATTCTGACTTGTAAGGCTTTGCTGGATCAGAATCCGAAGCCTTCGAGAGAAGAGATGGAAGAGGCGCTTTCCGGAAATTACTGTCGCTGCGGCAGTCACCATCAGGTAATTGAAACATTATTAAAATTCACGGGACAGGAGGTGTAAGAAATGGGCGGACAGTATCGATATATAGGTGTGGACCAGCCGAGACTGGAAGGACGGAATTTTGTGACAGGGCGTGCAGTTTACGGAAAGGATGAGAAAATTCCGGGAATGCTGTACGGAAAGGTTTTGAGAAGTCCGTATGCACACTGTCGGATTAAAACAATTGATACATCAAAGGCGGAAGCGATGCCGGGAGTACATGCGGTACTTACATACAAAAATGCTCCGGCATGGAAACTGGGAATGCCCCTTCCTCATAAGAAGATTCTCGATGAAAAGGCATATTTTGTGGGAGACGGCGTTGCACTGGTCGCAGCCGAATCAGAAGAAATTGCAGAAGAGGCGTGTGAGCTGATTGAGGTGGAATATGAGAAGCTGAAACCGGTGCTGACGATTGAAGAGGCGCTTGATCCGAATAGTCCGCAGATCTATGAAGATCTTCCCGGAAACCGTGTGCCGACGAAGCTGTTTGCAGAAGCACATCAGTCTTTTGATTCCAGTGAATTTGGAGATCCGGAGGCAGGATTTGCAGAAGCTGATGAAATTATAGAAGGAGACAGCTTTGTTACAAGCGCACAGAACCCGCTGCCGCCGGAAGCGCCGGTAGTCATCGCCGAGTGGGACGGGGATGAAGTGATTATCCGCGGTTCCATTCATGCGCCGGGAGCATTGAAATTATCCAGTGCGCCTGCCATGAGTCTGGAACATAGCAAATTGCGTGTGCTTCCCTCTACGGTAGGAGCCAGCTACGGATCGAAGGTAATCTCCATTTGCGGACAGATTGTACTGTATACAGCGGCGCTTGCCAAAGCGGCAAGGCGTCCAGTGAGGATTGCATATACGAAGGAGGAGCATCTTGCGGTATATATGAACCGTCTGAAATCCAGAGCACATTATAAGATTGGCTTAAAGAAGGACGGTACGGTAACTGCAATTACCGGACAGTGGGATTGCGACTGCGGCGCGGCTTCTGCAGAGCAGGGACATATGATCGGAGTGGGACTGATCAGCCAGCCGGTGCTGGCAAAGTCTGAGAACTGTAATATCCAGACAAGCCTGGTGGTTACAAATACGATGCCGACGGGACCGTACCGGGGCTTTGGATACCTTGAGAATACCTGCCATATTCTGAATATTTTATATCAGGGACTTGAAAAGATCGGAATGGATCCGGTGGATTATTTCAAGCACAATCGTCTGCAGATTGGGGACCCGATCTATCACGCTTACATGTGTGCAGGCGTTGAGACCTGCTCCGGTCCGGACATTCTGCCGACGATCATAAAAGGAGCAGAAGAGTTCCGGTGGTATGAACGGTTTAAAGGCTGGGATCAGCCAAGCTATGAGACAGAGGATAAGATTTATGCGGTCGGTGTGGGAAACACCGGACAGAGTGACGTGGGCGAGCAGGTTTCCAATGAGAATGTACAGCTTAATTATGACGGCGGTGTGATCGTGTATTGCGGAGCCGCTGAATTTGGCCCGGGAACTCGTGATGTAATGCGAAAAATCGCTGCAGAGGTGCTGAATGTACAATTGGAAAAAGTAAAGGTGACGACGTGTGACACGAATGCGGTGCCTGCCGAGTGGGGATCAACCGGTTCCAGGAGCACCTATTCCATGGGATGCGCTACCATTGATGCGGCGAAGAAAGCGCGTGCGCAGCTAATGAAACAGGCGGCAGATATGCTGCACTGTCCACCGGAAGCGCTGGATACCCGCGACGGAATGATTTTCTTTGCAGAGGCGCCTGAGAAGCTGATGCTTCCGTGGATCGCAGTTCTGGGACCGAATAATTCGATTACCGGCGTGGGACATTTTGACGGAAACTATTCCATCCCGCTGCAGCAATTGCAATTTGTGGAGATTGCGATTGATAAGCATACCGGAAAAGTTGAAATTACAGAACAGTTATGCGCGACAGACTGCGGACAGATTATCAACCCCACCGGATTGAAGGGACAACTGGACGGATATTTCCCGGGTATTGATATGGCGACACGGGAGATTACCCGCTGGGACTGTGACGGACGGATTGTCAATGCCAATATGATTGACTATAAGACAAGGACATGGAATGAGCTGCCGAAGCATAAGAACGTGATATCCGAGACGCCGCCGGCATCAACTCCGGAAGGACCGTTTGGGGCATTCGGAGCCGGAGAACCAAGCCTGGCTCCCGGGATTCCGGCAATCGTTATGGCGATTCGCTGTGCAACGGGGAAATGGTTTAACCATTTACCGATTACGCCCGGCGATATTCAGAAGGCATTGAAAGAACGAGAGGAGGACTAAATCTATGAAACGATTCAAACATATTGATGCAGAAAGCATTAAGGAAGCCGGTTCACTGCTAAAAGAAGAACATGCGGTGGCGATTGCGGGCGGTACAGATCTGTTGGGCGCATTAAAGGATAAAATTATGCCGGAGTATCCCCAGACAGTTGTGAATCTGAAAACGATTGACGGGCTGGATGAGATAACAGAGGATGCGGAAGGTCTGTCCATTGGAGCAATGACTAAATTATCCAGCCTTCAGGATCATGAGCTGGTAAAAGAGAAATATCCTTCTCTTGCGAAGGCTGCAAAAAGCGTGGCGTCTCCGCTGATTCGCAACAGTGCTACGATAGGAGGAAATATCTGTCAGGATGTACGGTGCTGGTACTACCGGTATCCGCATCAGATCGGAGGGCGTGTTAACTGTGTCCGCAAAGGCGGAGAGGGATGTTATGCTTTCACGGGAGAGAGAGGGAATCATTCCATTTTTGGCGCAATGCGGGTAGACAGACCCTCCTGTTCGGCGTCCTGCCCTGCGCATGTAAATATTTCTGCATATCTTGCGAGGGTAAGAGAACATGATCTGGATGGAGCGGCAGAAATTTTGATGAGCGCAAACCCGCTTCCGGCAATTACGTCCCGCGTTTGTACGCATTTTTGCCAGGAAGGATGTCATCGGGGAGAACTGGATGCACATGTGGGAGTTGGCCAGATAGAGCGTTTTGTGGGAGATTACATATTAGAAAATGCTTCCCGTCTGATGCCGCCCCCAAAGGAAGAAAGCGGCAAGACCGTTGCGATTGTCGGTGCGGGACCATCCGGATTATCCGCCGCATATTATCTGCGGAAAGCAGGACATAAAGTAACGGTTTATGACAGAATGGAAGAAGCCGGGGGACTATTGATGTTTGCAATTCCTGCATACCGTCTTCCGAAAGCGGTTGTCCGCAAACAGATCCGTGCGCTGGAGGGAATGGGAATCCAGTTCCGGTGCGGCGTCCAGGTTGGAAAAGATATATTCGTGGAACAGCTTGCCGCAGATTATGATAAAGTATTTCTCTCGACTGGAGCATGGAAAAAAACCGTAATTGGTATAGACAACGAGGATATGACCAGATTTGGCCTGGAATTTCTGGTGGAAGTAAAAGGCTGGATGGCTGACAAGATTGGAGCGAATGTTGTGGTTGTCGGCGGAGGCAATGTTGCAGTGGATGTGGCCGTAACAGCAAAGCGTCTGGGAGCTTCTTCCGTAACGATGGTCAGCCTGGAAAGCCGCAGGGAATTGCCGGCAACAAAGGAAGAGCTGGAACGGGCAGAGGAAGAAGGAATCACGCTGATGCCGTCATGGGGCCCCGTGGCCGTACGAAAAGAGGGCGGCCAGATTACAGGCATCAGACTGCGCCGGTGTGTCAGTGTCCGGAATGCCGAGGGCCGTTTTGCGCCGGTATATGACGACAATGAACTGACCGATGTCAGCAGTGATTGTGTACTGATGTGTGTAGGACAGCAGACAGATCTTTCTTTCCTAGGAAAAGAATTTGCACTTGAGCAGAACAGAGGACGTATTGTGGCAGATGGACTTACACAGGTGACAAGTGATGCCAATGTATATGCTGGAGGGGATGTGGTAACAGGACCGGCCACAGTGGTATCTGCACTGGCTGCCGGACGCCGGGCAGCACAGGCGATGGATCATGCATTTTCCGGTACACGGGATAAGGTAAAAGAGATTCCGGAAGGAGGATTCCTGAAATACGATCATAATTGTCAGGAGTGCAAGCGCGTAATTCCGACGCATGTGCGTCCGATGGAGGAACGAAAAGTAGATTTAGAAGATGATTTCGGCCTTACACCAGAGGAAGTACGGCAGGAAGCAGGACGCTGCTTTAACTGTGGCTGTTTTGCAGTTAATCCGTCGGATATTGCAAATGTGCTTGTCAGCCTGGATGCATCAATTGTTACAAATATCCGCTCCTATAGCGCAGAAGAATTTTTCCTGCGGACGCCGAGAGTCCACGATATTCTGGATGAAGGTGAAATCGTTGTGGAAATTAAGATTCCGGCTTTAAAGAGCGGCGCAAAAGCAAATTATGAGAAGTTCAGAGAACGGGCGTCGATTGACTTTGCAGAAGTAGCATGCGCGACTGTGTATGAGACGGAAAATAATATTGTAAAAAGTGCTCGGATCGTGTTAGGAGCAGTTGCGCCGGTTCCCGTGTGCTGCAAAAAGGCGGAGGAATACCTAATCGGGAAAGAGATTTCGGAGGAAACAGCAGATCGGGCGGCAGAACTGGCTTTGGCAGGTGCGGATCCGTTAAAAGAGACTGCTTACAAGGTGCAGGTTGCAAAGACCTTGATCAAACGCTCCTTGTTTGCATTAAGATAGAAAGAAGCACATCTGCTTTAAAGCAGAAATGTGTAAGGGACGACTTTTCTTGATATCCGGCGCCAAAAATGGTATAGTATTCATACAAATGTATGAATACTGGGAGGCGCCGGATATGAAGGATGAGAATAAAGTATCCACGAAAGAACGATTATTATTAGCTGCAACAAAAATGTTTGCCCTGCATGGATTTGAAGGCGCAACAACGCGGGAGATTACAGCGGAAGCTCACGCGAATCTTCAATCCATTCCATTTCATTATGAATCGAAGGAAAAATTGTATCAGGCAACAGTGAATAGAATTTCGAAGTTATTTATGAAAAATTATGAACCGCTGTTTCGGGAAGTTGAAGATGCCAAAGCACGTAAACTGCTCGATAAAAGTTTGGCGTGGAATTATATTGTGGAAACGGTTGGACACTTATCTGAATGGGTACTAAATGAACAATATAAATATGAACTTTTATTGATTAATCATGATTTACTCTATCCCACAAAGGGAATCTGCCAGATGATGGAACCGCTTGCACAGATATATTATTATTTTGCGGAGCTATTGATGGCGGCGACAGGGAATGATGATGAATTCTGGGCAAACAACTACAGCTATATTGTGATATCTGCCTTTTTTGCTTATAGTAATATGCCGGCTTTTCTGGGAACTGTTTTAAAAGAGGATATTAGTGAATCAGAGGTTATACAACGTGCAAAGATGCAGCTGAAAAGGGATATGCTTACTTCGGTTGAAGCGATTGTAAAAAAATATTCAAAAGAGTGATTTCGATGGTTGATGTCGGTTCTCATCCAAAGATTTGATAAACGAAAAGGTGATTGAAGGAAGGGAAACCAGATGAAAAACCGTATACAGTCTGTCGTAGATACGGAATATGTATCATGGCTTCTTTATCTCCCGCGTGGGATCGAGCGGTTGGAGGAATTGGGAAGAAAGAAGCAATTTCCCAAAAATTATCTTCTGGCAGAAGCTGGAAGCAAAACAGGCTTATGCTATGTTGTGATTTCCGGACGCGTGATTTCCTACGAGTATTCGGAGGGAGGGGAAGAGCGCATCTACAGTGTGAATGAAGCAAAGTCCGTACTGCTGGAAGAGAACCTTCTGTTTGGCTATGAGGTTCCGGTAAATATCCGGACGGTTACAGATTCGGAACTGATCTGTATTAGCAGGCAGGCTCTTTTAAATGCGCTCAGTGAGAATTCAGAAGTGGCTCTTGATATTATGCAGTCGCTGTCAATGAAGCTGTTATCTTCTGTAGAGCAGATGAAATGCATAAACGAACACAGCGCCATGCAGAAGGTTTGTAATTTGCTGCTAATCTTTGCGGAACGATATGGAGTTTTGGAAAATGGTGAAGTCATTATCAGGGAGAAATTAAGCCAGGAGTATATTTCAAGTCTTTTGGGTCTCAACCGCATTACTGTTGTGAGGGTAATTAAAGAGTTGAAAGAACAGGGATTGGTGGAAAAGAAAAAAGGCTGCTACTGTCTTTGTGATGTAGAACAATTAATGGAAAGTAAGATGATAAGAACAGGATAAAGATTTTATTGAAAAACAAATAAGGAGGGTATCCCAATAGTCATGAAATGACTTGAAGGATACCCTCTTTGACTTTCTGTATATAATAAAATATATCTTTAAATTTTTACATTTGCTCCATTAAACAAATGTTTCTTTGCATATATTCCCACTCCGAAGATCAGCGCTGCCGCGGCAAGGGAACAGGTAAACGCCAGCCATACAGCGCTGTCGTAGGTTCCGGTTGACGTGTATAAAAAGGAATACACGTAGGCGGAAAAAGCGGTTGTTATCGGTATCCATATACAAATATATGCATAAATACGGTCAAAATCACGGGTGCCAAATACTGCGCGTGTCAGCAGTGAGCCGGACATGTCGATCATGGTCTGAATGAAGCCGAACAGACCTACGCCAACAAAGAGTCCTGAAATACCGCCCAGGCCGCTGAGACATAATAACAATCCGATGCATCCGATTAGTATAGAAGAGATGATTCCCACTCGTACTCCGTAGCGGTCATTAAGTATTCCTGCAACTAGATTGCCGATTACACCGCCTACAGAAATAGAGATTCCGGAAAGAGAACTGGCGGCAACCATGGATAAACCGTGACTTAATAAAAATGTTGTAAGCTGCATTTGAAATGAAATTCCCATTGTTAAAAAGATTATAATCAGCATCAAAACATAAAAGACAGGCATTTTGGACACTTCCTTGAGGGTGAAGCCGGTAGTTTCTGAAAGCTTTCCGCTGTCTATAAGTGCATCATATTCCTCCTGACCATAGGCGGATAGTCCGATGTCTTCCGGTTTTGATCTAACGATAAGAAATGCTATCGGACCAGATAATACCCAGGCAATGGCAGCCAGAATCTGATAAGAGGGTTTATAGCCGAGATTGCTTATCAATGCACCGCTTAACGCCTGAAATACTCCGGAACCAATGGATGTGCCGCAGCATGCGATTCCCAGCGCGAGTCCGCAGCTTTTCTTAAACCAGACATTCATCAGGTGCGGAACGATCAAAAAGCTGATGAAGCACTGGCAGAAGCCGATAATCACACTGGTCAGGTACCAGCCATAGATGGTTGACCACAGACTATTACAAAAGTAGGCAATGCATTCAATCGTAACAACTGTAATGAGTATACGCCGCGTGTCTCTTGTTGCGACAATACGGCTTGCCAAAGGTGTGCCAAGTGCAAGTACCAGGGAATTAATCGTGATGGCCAACGCATATCCCGTAATGGGAATTCCGAGAGCTTCGCTTACCGGCGTCATAAATACTCCTAAACAATTCTGCAGAATACCGATATTTCCTGCCAGTATAAAAATGCAGCTAACCATAACCCACCATGCATAATGAATCTTCGAGGTCTTTTTTAGTAAATTCATAGTATCCCTCCCCGTATTCGCAATTGGTATTAATTCTTTTTAGCGACAGACTCCCGATATAATTTGCCGTTAGGTCCAACTTCCGGAACAAGGACAGATCCGGTCAGCAGTGCTATTAAGCAAAGAACAGCGAATGTAATAAAAATCGCATTGAAGTTTGTCTGAAAAACATTGGCAACAATAATAGGAATTACGAAAGAGATGACACCCTTGATTGTTTCGAGAGCGCCGGATGCAGTTCCGATGCATTCCTGGGGGTACTGTCCAGTAAGAGGAATTAAGGGCGAACGGCTTACACACATAAGGATTCCGCCTCCCATGATCAGCCCGCCGAGGATTAAAAATACCCATGTCAAAGTTCCGTATGGCAGGAACCAGCATCCAAGATAACCGATTGCACCGCCAATTACACAGATGGCAAGCACAAGGTTATATTTTTTTAGTACACCTACCAGAAATGTGGCCAGGTATCCACCCACGAAAAGTGACAGGTTAATGGCTGTGCCCATGAGTGCTACTGTCTCGCTGGGAATGCCTTTGGAAGCAAATGCATTTACCAGATATGTATTGATAAGCATAGTTCCGCTTACACAGCTGGCATATGCAATAGAAATGAGCCATACATAAGAGCTCTTGTATACAATTGCGACACTGCCTTTTGGCGGCTCCTGGCTGGAAACGGCGATTGGGCCGTCCTTGCCGAAAATAATCCAGATGACAAGAAGGACAGTGAACGCAGCTCCGATCAATAGCAGGCAGTTCTTTAGACCGATTGCATTAGCGATAAAAAATGCACTGGCTCCCCCGAGGCCTGAGCCGCCAGCCTGGAAGGCAACAGCGATACCAACCTTATCCTTTGTAAACCATGTGTCAAGGATCTTAGAAGCATCCACCTGACATACAGCGATGAAGAACGAAGCAAGGAACGTAAGTACAATAACAACAGGATATGATGTTGTAAAGGCACGGGCAAAAAACAGTGCAATGCCAATGATCATAGAGATTAAAACGACATTTCTCGAGCCTTTCTGATCGATCAGAGGACCGAATACAATTCCCGTAAAAAGTCCTACGACGGATGTTACGGATGATAAAGTAGTAAGTCCGGCCTGAGTAATATTATATGTTGCAATTGCTTCTGGGGCGCAGGCTGGAAATACAACAAGATTAAAGGTCTGAATAACCATGAACATAGTAAAAAAGAGCACAATAATCCATGCCTGGGTATTTGACTTTGAATGATTCATAATAGATTACCTCCTTACGAAATGAACAAGTTAATTGGGTACAGTAACTATGTTTGTAAGAAGATACTAAAATAGATTAAATTCCATGGTATAAGTAGAAAATATCATATTGTTAATTGAATGTCAATCTGATATTTTCTGGAAATGAAATTTATTGGTAAAAATATACAAATTTTATAAGTAAATAATTAGTAAAATTGGAAGGGTAAACAAAAACCGTACGGTAAAATTATAATAATGAACAAAAAAATGGGCTAAAATTTGTGAAAAATTTAGCTGTTTCCTTGACTTGTATTGTAACAAATGCTACATTCATTACAAAAGATACAATAGTAGCTTAAATCCATGGGTAATGTAAAACAAAAACAATAACAAGGAGGAAAATCATGAAGTTGGAAAAGGTGACATTTAAGCTGAATGGCACTGAGTATAGCCTTTCCGTAGGCGAGCTGTACGGACAGCTGAAGCCAAGTGAAACTTTGATTGAGACTTTAAGAGAACGGTTTGGGCTTACGGGAGCGAAACTCAGCTGCAATGATGGAGCTTGCGGATGCTGTACAGTGTTGGTAGATGATATACCGATACCATCCTGTACTATGCTGACGGTTGATGCAGATGGAAAAAGCATCGTAACAATTGAAGGACTTGAGAAAGACGGAAAATTAGATCCTCTGCAGCAGGCCTTTATAGATCATTATGCATTCCAGTGTGGATTCTGCACGCCGGGAATTATAATGGCAGCAAAGGGGCTGCTGCTTAAAAACCCGCATCCAACCAGAGAAGAGGTGGGAGAAGCATTGGCGGGCAACTTCTGTAGATGTATAAGCCAATATCATGTGTATGATGCGATTGAGAGCGTTGCACAGCAAGGAGGTGCCGGAGATGAATAAAGTGATTGCCAGATCAGAGCATCTTGTAAGTAGCTCAGATTATAAGTATGTTGGAAAAAATTGTGAACGTATTGATGCAAAAGATATTGTTACTGGTAAAGCAATATTTCTTGATGACTATACGGTGAATGATGCGTTGTACTGTGCAGTGCTTAAGAGTCCGGTTCCGCATGCTGATATCGTAATGATTGATACATCTGCGGCTAAGGCACTTCAGGGTGTGCATGCAGTACTTACATATGAAGATTGTAATCCGGAATGGGGAATGGGCGAACCTCCTATGAAGCCGATTCTTGGTAAAAGAGTCCAGTTCGCAGGAGACGGAGTTGCCATTGTGGCAGCAGATACGCAGGAAATTGCTGATGCGGCACTGGAATTGATTAAAGTTGAATATGAGGAGAGAGAGCCGGTTTATGATGCTACAGAGGCCGTTGAGCCAGGGGCGCCGCAGCTGTATGACAGGCCGGATATTGTTAATAATGTCGTTCCCGGAGGTTCTAAAGGTATGCAGCCAGACGGTCCGTGGTACCATTTGGAGAGAGGAGATGTGGATAAAGGATTCGAAGAATGTGAGTTTATTACAGAAGATTTTGTAGAATTTGCTCAGAAACCGACTCCGCTTCCGCCAGAGAGTCCGGGAGTTATTGCAAAATGGGAAGGTGGAAACAATTATCTTGTATACGGTACCAGTCAGAGTAATTTTATTATGGAGATTCAGAACGAGACAGTTATTCCTGGATTCCGGCTTCATGGTAAGTCCTTTAACGTAGGAGGATCATATGGAAGTAAAAATGCTCTGGTTATACCTACACAATACTGCTGTATGCTGTCCAAAGCTACTCGGCGCCCGGTTAAGTGGATGCAGTCTAAGACCGAACACTTTGTGATTCACGAGACCAGACTTGGAAGTCAGATTAAAGCGAAGATGGGCTGTGACAAAGACGGTATTATTAAAGCTGTTCAGGGCGTATGGAATATTGATTGCGGATGCTTCTGCAGCACTACACAGGGACAGGTTGCTGTAGGTCTTGGAGAGTGCCAGCTGTTCTGCGGCCAGGCAGAGAACTGGGATCTTATGACAAACTGTGTTGTTACAAATAAGAATTCCGCAGGTGTTGTCCGTGGATATGGCGGTCAGGAGCTAAATGCCTGTCTTTCCCTTCTTATGGTTCGTGTTATGAGGGAAGCGAATGCGGATCCGCTGGAGGCATTTAAAAAGAATTTCATTCATGGCGGCCAAAGATATATCTGGCGTGACGGAAGATACTGGACCTGTGATGATTCTATTAATTATGATGATGCAATTGATAAAGCAGGGGAAAAATTTAGATGGAAAGACCGTTGGAAAGGATGGAACGTTCCTACATACGTATCACCGGATGGAAGGTACAAACGGGGCATCGGACTTTCAATCTGCGGAAATGCCGATGTTGGAGAGTCCTGGACAGAAGGCTTCGTACATATTGTGCCGCATATTACGGAACCAAAGAGTGATGTAATTCTTCAAATGGATGTTACAGAGTCCGGTATGGGACAGCGCAGCAATGTTTTAAAACAGGTTGCAGAGATTTTGAACGTACCTTATGAATCAGTTAAGATTACGGAGCCGGACAGTATGTTCAACGGAACGAATACAGGTCTTTGCGGTTCACGTGGAACCATTACCTGCGGACGTGCGGCATGTAAGGCGGCTCAGGATGTGGCAGGTCAGTTAATACAGCTTGCTGCTCCGGTTCTTCATGTTGAACCGGAATACCTGGAACTGCGCGATTTTGGAGTAGGATCTGTGTCGAGACCGGAGCTTTGGGTACCGTGGAATGCGCTTGTGCCGCAGTTCTGTACACTGACTGGATTCGGCAGACATGTTGAAAATTTCTCGACCCCAAGCTGTCTGATTACCTTTGTAGAAGTGGAAGTAGATACCAAGACAGGTCTTGCCAAGGTTATTGATATTCTGAATGGCTCCAATGCCGGACAGATCATTGATCCGGCAACACTTGAAATGCAGCTGCAGGGAGCGATTGGCTCTGCATCACTGGATACAGCGCTGTATGAAGAAAGCATTGTAGACCCTGCGACAGGAAAACTCCTTACCAGTAACATGATCGATTATAAATGGAGACCGTTTAACGAATTCCCGCCATTTGCACTTTCTGTAACAGAAACACCCATAAATTCATATCATTTCAAAGCGGTTGGTATTGGAGAGAATGCCGGAGCGGGTGCGGCGAGTGCCTGTATGATGGCAATTTCAAATGCAATCGGTGCTGATATTAAGAGATACCCTGCTACGCCGGATGTAGTTCTGGAAGCAATCGGTACGGTAGGTAAATAGGAGGTGCGATGATGAAAAAAATGAAAAAATTTGATTATGAGCGTGCGCAGAGCTTCCAGGAAGCTGGCGAACTGCTTACATGTAATGCGGAATCCTGTCCTATTGCCGGCGGTACAGATTTGATCGGTACATTAAAGACAGAGATTCTCTGCAAAAATCCGAAGACACTCATAGATTTAAAGACAATTCCGGGAAGCAGGGGGATTAAGATTTCAGATAAAGCGATTGAGATTGGAGCGCTTACTACACTGACAGAGATTGAAGAATCTGAAGAAATAAAAGCGAAGGCTCCGATGATTGCAGAAGCGGCTCACTCTATTGCGACGCCTCTGGTTCGGAATATGGGAACTATAGGAGGAAATCTCTGCCAGGATGTACGCTGCTGGTTCTATAGGTTTCCACATGAAGGCGGCGGAAGAATGGTATGCCGTCGTAAAGATGGCGATACTTGCTATGCGCTCCAGGGAGATAATAGGAATCACTCCATTTTTGGCGGAGTAAGAATGGGAACTACTCCCTGCAGGCATGCATGTCCGGCAGGCACTAATATACCGGAATATATGGAGCAGATTCGTCTCGGTAATTTTGCAGGGGCAGCTCAGATTCTCATGAAAGTGAATCCGATGCCGGCAGTCACAAGCCGTGTGTGTGCGCATTTCTGTCAGGATGAATGCAGTCATGGATGTGGAAGTGCCGGAGAGAGTGTTTCTATCAGAAATGTTGAGCGGTATGTGGGAGATTATATTCTGGAACATGCCGATGAATTCTATCAGGCGCCGGCAAGCCCAACAGGTAAGAGAGTGGCAGTGGTTGGATCTGGTCCGTCTGGACTTTCCGCAGCATTCTTCCTTAGAAAAGCGGGGAATGAGGTGGTGGTATATGATTCAAAGGAAGAGCCGGGCGGTATGTTAATGTATGCGATTCCGGCATATCGTCTGCCAAAGGATATAGTTCGTTCACTGATTCTTGCTTATAAGGGAATGGGGATCGAATTTATTTGTAATACAAAGATCGGCGAAGATTTGAAGCCGGCTAAGCTGGAAGAACAATATGACAGCGTTTATTATGCAACCGGGACATGGAAGCGTCCGGTACTCGGTCTGGCAGGAGAAGAGCTTACAGTATTTGGCTTGGATTTCCTCGTGGAAGTAGAAAAGTGGATGGACGGAAAGGTTGGACAGGAAGTATTAGTTACCGGAGGCGGTAATGTGGCAATGGATGTTGCTATTACGGCAAAGCGTCTCGGAGCAAAGAAGGTTGTTATGGCATGTCTTGAGTCTGAACCGGAGATGCCGGCCAGCAAGGCTGAAATTGCCCGTGCCCGTGAAGAAGGAATCGAGATCATGCCCGGAT
>JAUNGJ010000052.1 GCA_030524585.1 Eubacteriales bacterium
ATACCCGGCATATACTCGAAAATTCTCCAATCGTCAACATATAATAGACCTCCTTCTGGTACCAGTATAAACTTTGCCCCAGGGGAAAAGTCAACGGCACTTTTCATGCTTAGTTTCAAGGTAGTAGCATATTAATCGAATATAAAAAGAATTGCAAGTTTTATCTGATTTAACAATCCTGTCAACTCGGCACTCCTTTTATCAATCCTGTCTCCACAACATACCCGATATCTATCCTGTCTACTCAACTCTTCGCCATTTTTTACAGTAGACTAGTTCCCACAGACTTCCCAAACGAAAAAAATCCGGGAATTGAAACTGCCATCCAAACAGTCCCAACTCCCGGAAATCCCTTGTTTTCTACACTTTTTCAGTTCTTTATTTCTCCACCCGTGACATCAATACTACCGTCTCCACATGCCCCGTCATCGGGAACATATCCACAGCCTTCCCCCGCTCCAGTTCATATCCATTCTCCCGCAGCCACTTCACATCTCTGGCCAGCGTCGCGGAATCGCAGCTCACATACACGATCCTCCGCGGTTTCATCCTCGCCATTGTCTCAAGCACCGCTTTTTCACAGCCTTTTCTTGGAGGATCCACCACAATAACATCCGCCCTTGCCTGCCGCCCCGGATTCTCCTTGGCATAATTCTCATAGAACTCCGGCAGCACTTCTTCGGCCTTGCCCACGTAGAATTCTGCATTGTGAATCCCATTTATCTCTGCATTGCGCTTTGCATCTTCAATAGCCTGCGGCACGATCTCCACACCATAGACCCATCCTGCCTTCTGTGCCAGAAAAAGGGAAATGGTTCCGATGCCGCAATACACATCCCACACCGTCTCCTCTCCGTGAAGTCCTGCATATTCCAGGGCTGTTCCATACAGGTTTCTGGTCTGCACCGGATTTACCTGATAGAAAGACAGCGGCGATATCTGATATTTCACATCACCAATGTAATCTGTAATATAGCTCTGTCCCCACAGGGTGACAATTTCTTTCCCCATGATTACATTTGTTTTCTCCATATTAACGCTCATCGTAATACTGGTCATTCCTGAAATTTTCCCCAGCTCTTTAGTCAGCGTCTCCGCATGCGGAATCTTTCTTCCGTTCACCACCAGGCATACCATAATCTCATCGGTGGTGAACCCATAGCGGATCAGCACATGGCGCACGAGTCCCTTATGCTGCTCCTCATCATAGGGTTCTATCCCATACTTCTCCATATATACGAGAATAATATCCAGTATCTTCTGATTCACTTCCACGCCCAGGACACAATCTGAGCAGGGAATGATCTGATGGGTACGCCCTGCATAAAAGCCTGCCACCAATTTCCCATTTTTATCTCTGCCAATAGGAAACTGCGCTTTATTCCGGTACCGGTAAGGCTCTTCCATCCCACAGATTGGCTCCATAATCTGATCTATCAGCTCTTCCGGAATCCCGCCGATGCGCGTCAGATTATTTTTCACCTTCTGATTCTTAAATTCCAGCTGTCTCTCATAGCTCATGGCCTGTATCTGACAGCCGCCGCACTGGCGCGCCACCACGCACTTGGGCTCCACGCGATACTCGGAGGGCTTCATAATCCGCATCAGCCTCGCATAGCCGTAATTCTTCTTCGCTTTCATAAGCTTCGCTTCTACCACGTCTCCAATTACCGCATCCTTAATAAATAGGGTATAGCCATCAACTTTGCCTATACCCTCTCCATTTACACCAATATCTTCAATTGTAACTGTAACCAAATCATTCTTTTTCATATATTTTCCTACTTATCAAGACTGCTCTTTCTCAAATTCGTCTCAAACAGCCGATTATATCCAAGCCAGTCTTTGGTGTTCTTGTCTTTGAAAATCTCAGTCAGCGTCTGCAGCTTGGCATCTGCACAATCTGCAAAGTTCAGGGCAAACGCCTCTGGTATCGCCGGCTTCTTCGGAGAACCGTATTCCAGCTCTCCGTGATGGGCAATGATGCAGTGCTTCAGTTCATTTGCCAGCTTATCCGGGAAATCCGGAATCTCCCGGATTGCATCTCCAACCATCTCCACTCCGATCACAATATGTCCCAGAAGCTGGCCGTCATCGGTGTAGTCATTTTTCGGGAAAGAAGACAGTTCCTTAGTCTTTCCGATATCATGGCACATAGCTGCCGTGTACAGCAGATCTTTATTTAAAATAGGATAGGCTCCCACCATATACTCACAGAATTTTACCACACTCAGAGTATGCTCCAATAGACCGCCTGCAAATCCGTGATGAACACTTTTTGCTGCAGAATGTCCTTTGAATTTCTTAATGAATGGCTGATTCTTTACAAAATAATAATCCAGCACCTGACGGAGATAAGGATTCTTCACCTGCGCCACATATTTCAGAAGCTCCTCATACATGCTGTCCATATTCTTCTCCGTCGTAGGCATGTAGTCTGCCGGATTATATTCATCCTCATATGCTTTGCGGATCTGGCGGATATTCAGCTGCAATGCATTATTGTAGCTGGTCACATCGCCAAACACCTCGATAAAATCCATCTCTTCATAATCTGCAATTCCACCGGAATTCGGGTCCCATACCTTACCGTCCAGGGTTCCAGTTTTATCCTGCAGAATCAGATTATCATACGGCTTTCCATTTCTGGTCTCAGCAGAACGTTTCCCCTTGCACAGATATACGTTCCGTATTGTCTCTCCCTCTCGGAGAGTATTAATATATCTCATAATATTTCCTCTTTCTATTCTTTCATAAAATGCATAGACGATTCCAAATTACTCACAGCTTCCGATAGTTACGGTATAGCTCACATCCACGTATCCATCGTTTCCTTTCCTCATGCCCTGAAGCTTCACACTGCTCCCCACTTCCTGCTTCAGAAGCTGTGAATGGTAAGCAGACAGCGTAACGGTCTTTTCTTTGCCGATTCCTACCAGCACATCCCCACTTTGGATACCTGCTGCCATTGCCGGAGAATCTGCCCGAACCTCCTGCACATAGACTCCTTCAGGAATCCCCTGATCCTGGGCAACCTGCTCGGTTACCGTCACGCCAATGATTCCCAGATAAGGTACCTGCGCTCCATTGGACAGAAGCTCAATCGTACTTTTTAAATCTGAGATTCCATAGCCGGTTACCAGATTCATACTGTCCTCATCAGAGATAGCCTGGTCAATGATTCCCACAACCTCGCCTTTGATATTAATCAAAGCTCCTGTGCCATTCCTCGCCCCCGATATATCCGTACAGATCAATCGGTACTCACCATCCGGAGTCTGTATGGTATTCTTTGGCGATGCGACAACACCAAATCCCATTGCCCCCGCATAGCCAAACGGACTTCCCAGCGCAATCACCGTATCTCCCTGAGACATGGAGCCGGAGGTTCCAAGAACTGCAACCGCAATCCTTGCTTTTGTAGAGTCAGAAAGTTCGCTCTTCGCTGCAGAATAGACGGCAAACCCCAGATTCTCATCCCGCCGTTTCACCTCTGCGCCATAAGTCTTTCCATCCACAAACTTCACCTGAATACTCTCCGCATCCCTCAAGACGGAGCTGCTGGCAAATATCAAAAATTCCGGTCCATTATCCGCTATAATGATTCCGGATACACTGTTGCCTTTATCATACTCCGTTCCCTGCCATTCATCTTCCGCTGTGATACCAATGATCTCAGCCACGCACCGGCTGGCCTCATTTCCAACCTCATACAGCGCTTTATTCATCTCCCGGTAGTTATCGATCGTAAGTGCAGGAAGCTCTATCTGTACTTCTTCTTCCTCTTCTTCTGCTTCCGGATTTTCTTCCTCCGGAATCGTCACCTGATTCGGATTGCCGAAAGCAATGCTCTCTGCCCAGGGTTTCAGCGCAAAAAAACCAAGACTGGCAGTAAGTCCAAATACCAATCCCAGACCTGCACACTTAATTATCGTACTTCTCTTGATCCTGCCCTTCCCTTTCTCATCTTTGAAGGTTTCCTGCAGGAACGCATACTCCTCTTTGGATTCTACATCCGGAGCATTCTCTCTGTCCTTAGGCTCATCGTGGTATCCCATGATGCATTTCTCCTTTAACAATCCTTTTATTAGTATACAATATTGCCGAATAATGTTCAATATTTATCCTTTTCTTTGAGGCTCAAATACGTTAGAATAAGAATGAATTAATAGGAGAATTAATATGAATCGAAAAACCTTAACCAAACTTGAATTTCATAAAATTATAGAGCTTCTTACCGAGGAAGCCTCCACTCCCGGTGGTCAGCGCAAATGCAGAAATCTGAAGCCAACCACTGATCTGGAGACGATTGAGACAATGCAGGAACAGACGGCTGCTGCATTTACCCGAATTGTCAAAAAGGGACGGCTGTCATTTTCCGGCTGCTATCCGGTGGAAGAATCCATGAAACGGCTGGAGATCGGCGCAGATTTGGGCGCCGGAGAGCTTCTTCGCATTGCAAAGCTTCTGACCACTGCTGCCCGTGCCAAAGCATACGGACGTCACGACACGGTCGATGAGCTTGCAGATTGTCTGGATATTTACTTTGACCAGCTGGAGCCGCTTACTATTCTTTCTACAGAGATCAACCGCTGTATTATCAGCGAAGAAGAGATCAGCGACGATGCCAGCAGTACATTGAAACACATTCGCAGGCAGATCGGACAGATGAATGACCGGGTACACTCTACCCTGACCGGCATGGTAAATGGCTCACTGAGAAGCTATTTGCAGGATCCGATCATTACCATGCGGGGCGACCGTTACTGCATTCCGGTCAAATCCGAGTACCGCTCACAGGTTCCCGGCATGATACACGACCAGTCATCCACTGGCTCAACCTTATTTATTGAGCCTATGGCAATCGTGAAGCTGAATAATGATTTAAAAGAACTATATGGAAAAGAGCAGGAAGAGATACAGGTCATCTTATCCCGTCTCAGCGCTGATGCCGCCGACTATGTAGAACCGATCCGAACCAATTACCGCTCAATGACCGAGCTGGATTTTATCTTTGCAAGGGGAAGTCTTGCCCTTTCCATGAATGCCAGCAAACCGGTATTCAACAGAGAACGGCGCATTCATATCCGGGAAGGAAGACACCCTCTCATTGACAGGAAGACGGTAGTTCCGATTACGATTACTCTGGGGGACGCCTTCGATCTATTAATTGTTACCGGGCCAAACACAGGCGGCAAAACGGTCTCTCTAAAAACGGTAGGACTTTTTACCCTGATGGGGCAGGCCGGACTTCATATTCCTGCTCTGGACCGTTCGGAGCTTGGTATTTTCGAGGATGTCTATGCGGATATCGGAGATGAGCAGAGTATTGAGCAGAGTCTCAGTACCTTCTCTTCCCACATGACCAATATTGTATCGTTCCTAAAGAAGATAAATGAGAACTCTCTGGTGCTCTTCGACGAGCTGGGGGCCGGAACAGATCCCACGGAAGGCGCTGCGCTTGCAATCGCTATTTTAAGCCACCTTCATAGTCAGGGGATCCGCACGATGGCTACTACCCATTACAGTGAGCTGAAAATCTTCGCCCTGTCTACTCCCGGGGTAGAAAATGCAAGCTGCGAATTTGACGTGGCCACTCTCCGCCCGACCTACCATCTTCTGATCGGAATTCCGGGCAAGAGTAATGCATTTGCTATTTCCAAAAAGTTAGGCCTTCCGGATTACATTATTGAGGATGCAAAAACTCACCTCTCCAATGAAGCGGAATCCTTCGAGGATGTTCTGACCAACCTGGAAGCCAGCCGCAAGACGATGGAGAAGGAACAGGAACAGATTGCCGCTTACAAACGGGAGCTGGAACGGCTGAAATCCGAAAGTGCCGCCAAGCAGAAGAAGCTGGATGAACAGCGGGAACGGATCATCAGGGAAGCCAATGAAAAGGCTCACGCGATTTTACTGGAAGCAAAAGAAATGGCCGATGAGACCATGAAGAATTTCCGAAAGTTCGGCAGGGAAAATATTTCTGCCGCGGAAATGGAGAAGGAACGGGAGCGTCTTCGCAAGAAGCTAAATTCCACCGGCTCCAAGCTGGCGCTGGAATCTTCCAGCCCCAAGAAGCACCATAAGCCATCCGACTTTAAGCTGGGTGAATCCGTAAAGGTGCTCAGTATGAACCTAAACGGAATCATCACCTCTCTTCCGGATTCCAAAGGCAATGTTCATGTACAGATGGGTATTCTCAATTCCCAGGTACACATTTCCGATCTGGAAATTATCAAGGAACAGCCATCCTACTCAGCTAAGAATATGCAGCGTACTTCCAAGGGCAGGATGAAGATGGGCAAATCCTTCTCGGTAAGCCCGGAGATTAATCTGCTGGGAAAAACGGTGGATGAGGCAGTCGCCGAGCTTGACAAATATCTGGATGACGCGTATATTGCACATCTGAGCTCTGTCCGAATCGTTCACGGCAAGGGCACAGGCGCCCTGAGAAATGGTATCCACACTTATCTCAGGCGTCAGAAACACATCAAAGAATTTCACCTGGCAGCCTTCGGGGAGGGCGATGCCGGTGTTACAATCGCAGAATTTAAATAAGGGGGCGCACGCCATGGCAAATAAACAGAAAATACTGATCGTCGATGACGATGAAAATATTGCAGAGCTGATTTCTCTGTATCTCACCAAAGAATGTTTTGATACCCGAATCGTACATGACGGCGAAGAGGCACTGGTGGCCTTTGATACCTATCAGCCGAATCTGATGCTGCTGGATCTAATGCTTCCCGGCATCGACGGCTATCAGGTGTGCCGGGAAATCCGTTCCCGCTCACAGACGCCAATCATTATGCTCTCCGCCAAGGGAGAGGTCTTTGATAAGGTGCTGGGGCTGGAGCTTGGCGCAGACGACTATATTATGAAGCCGTTTGATTCCAAAGAAATGGTAGCACGGGTAAAGGCGGTTCTCCGCAGATATCATCCGGTAAAGACAGAAGAACGCACGGATGACCACAGTAAACGTGTAGAGTATCCGGGCATTGTAATCAATCTGACCAACTACTCCGTCCTGGTAGACGGCAGGAATGTAGACATGCCTCCGAAAGAGCTGGAGCTTCTGTATTTCCTTGCTTCTTCGCCAAACCAGGTATTTACCAGAGAACAGCTTCTGGATCATATCTGGGGTTATGAATACATCGGGGATACCCGCACCGTTGACGTACATATCAAACGTCTCCGGGAAAAAATCAAGGACCATCCCTCCTGGAATCTGGGCACTGTCTGGGGAATCGGTTACAAATTTGAAGTAAAATAAGGACTATACACATGAATAAAAGAAACCTTCCATTTGGCAGCACACTACATTTAAAATTCATACTTGCATACATCATATTCGGCTTTCTGGCTGTCTTTACCACAGCCATCATGATGTCTGGCTATACCCACGACCAGCTGTTGGATTCTTCCGCCAGTAAGCTGTACAAAAACGCCAATGTTATTGCTACCCACTATCTGCCGGATTATTTTACGGAGACGGTTTCTCTGTCCGACGTTCGCATTCAGCTGAAGGGAATTGAAGCCTACACAGAAGCTGCCGTCTGGTTTGTAGACACGGAGGGCAATATGCTGTGCAGCAGCCATCCGGAAGGGTATCCTTCTTCTCCATCTGCAATTGAAAATTTTGACCCTGCAGAAACCAGAGGAAGCACCTACCAGAAAGGCACCTACCATGACTATTTCGATGAAGACGTTATTACCGTCATGGCCCCCATCGTACAGGGCTTCAGCACGAAGGGCTATCTTTTGCTCCATAAAAATCTGGAAAGCATCGATGCAATGTGGAATATCCTGATGCAGCGGGCCTATGCCACTCTGGTCGTAATTTATCTGCTCTCCTTTGTTATTTTTCTTGCATTTGAGCTGACAGTTTACCGACCTCTGCGTTTGATCACCGATGCCGCCACCCAATATGCGCTGGGCAATCTTGACTACGAGATTCCGGTAAATACGGAGGATGAGATGGGCTATCTCTCCGCCTCCCTGAATTATATGTCTTCACAGCTTCGGGATATGGAGGATTACCAGAAAAAATTTGTGGCAAATGTATCTCACGATTTCCGATCTCCGCTAACCTCCATCAAAGGCTATGTAGAGGCGATGGCTGACGGGACGATCCCGCCGGAGCTGCAGGAAAAGTATCTGAACATTATTCTGTTTGAAACGGACCGGCTGACGGATCTGACCCGGGACCTTTTGGAACTGAATGAATTTGACACCAAGAACCTGCTCCTGGATAAAGAGCCTTTTGACATTCACGAAGTAATTAAAAATACGGCAGCTTCCTTCGAGGGAACCTGTACAAAGAAAAAAATATCCATTGAACTGGTGCTTGCCACCAAGCATTTGACCGTGGTTGCCGACAAACGAAAGATTCAGCAGGTACTTTATAATCTGATTGACAACGCTATTAAATTCAGTGATCCGGATTCGATTATTACGGTAGAAACTACCGAGCGGGGAGACAAAGTATTCACTTCCGTTATTGATAATGGCATCGGTATTCCCAGAGAGTCCCTGAATAAAATCTGGGAACGTTTCTATAAAACAGATGCCTCACGCGGAAAAGATAAAAAGGGTACCGGACTTGGGCTTTCTATCGTAAAAGAGTCCATACAGGCTCATGGTGAAAATATCAATGTCATCAGTACCGAAGGCGTGGGAACGGAATTTACCTTCAGCCTCCCGAAAGGCCAGAATTTGACCGGGACAAATTTATAGACAGCGCCAATAAACCGCCCTCTTTTATTGTAAAAATCGATTGGATTTTGTAAAATGCGGAGGCTATACTGATAATAGTATGAATAAGGAGGTATTTAGTATGTCTATTACAGCTGAAACAGCGCAGGCTCATGCAAAAGATCCTGCAGTATTATGTTGTCGCGCAGAGGCAGGCATTACCATTGAACCGGCAAATCTTGAAGATCCGGCTATTTTTGATGAATTAGTAGATTCCGGTCTTTTGAACCTGGATGGATGTCTGACAATCGGACAGGTACTCGGAGCAAAGCTTACAAAGACGAGCGATTCTCTTTGCGCCTTGACTGCTGATAATGTAGAGAGCTACAAAGAAGCTGGTGCTGAGGAACCAGCTGCGGAAGAAGCTCCTGCTGAACCAGAAGCTCCTGCAGTCGGCGGAAGCACAGAAGGCGTGGTTACTACAATTAAGGGCGGAAAAGTAGTAATCTCCATTAAAGAAGGCAAAGATATCTATCTTGAACTTCCTATCTAATATCGTTAGCATGTGTAGCAAAAAAGGTGTGGAAGAAACCACACCTTTTTACTAATCATCCAATTCTCTTATTTCGCATACAGCATTCGCTGTACTTCCTTATCATTGACGTTATCAGCAGTAACCCAGGTATACCCGGTGTCGATCTCTGCCTCGTTGCCGAGCTCCAGCACACATCTGGCCTCTGCGACAATGGCCGCATAGCCCATTCCATAAGGATTCTGCATAACCACTCCTGCAATCCTTCCGTCTTTTAATGCCTGCACTTCTTCTGCATCAGCATCATATCCCATAATGACAATATCTTCTTTTTCCTTCTGCTCGCAGAGATCTGCCATCTTCACAACAGATTCTCCGTTGGTTGCATAGATGCCCTTAATATCAGGATTTTGCTCGAAAATGTAATCATAGACCTCATCATCCGTGATGGCCTGAGCCGCTTCCGCGACAGCCGCCTCCTCGGCAGTCCTATCCTCGGCAGATACTTCCGCCGCATCTCCGTCCTCCGGATCTGCAATTCCTGCACGCTCCCTGGCGATCTGTTTCTTCAGCTCATCAAATTTATCCATATAATAAGTCTCTGTAACCGACATCTCCGGGTGATTACTCTGAAGCTCATTTACGAAGCTTTCCACCCGCTGCTGGGATGTCAGAGATTTGCTGTCATGGGCAAATACCAGAACCTGTCCCTCTTCTCCAAGAGCCTCTGCCATGTGGACAGCCGCCTCTGCTGCCGCCTCTGCATTATTCGTCATAATATCCGCCATCGTTCCCTGATAGCTGCTTGCTGAATCATAGGTTACGATCGGGATTCCATTCTGTGTTGCCAGATCAAACTGCACATTGCAGGACTTGGAATCGATCACTGCAATCGCCAGAGCGGACGGATATCGGTCCAGCTCTTCATCCAGAATGCTGACCTGCTCATCCACATTGTCCGATTCCCCCGGACCACTATATACAACCTTCAGCTTATCCGCCCCTTCAAACCCAAGAGCCTCATTCAAATCATTTACAGCGGCGACCGCCCCTTCTTTTACTGCTTTCCAGTATTCTTCCGATTCACTTTTCCCAATCACGGAAAAATAAGTCCCTGGTTCCAGATCAAGTCCATCTATATTTCCATATGCCGACGGCGATATTGCCCCCAGCTTTGCCTGTTTGGCACTCTCTGCTGCTTCCTCCGGAGTCTCCTCCTTCTCCTCTGCCGCTTCAGGCTGAACCGAAGGTTCCTCCTTCTCAGCCCTGGCGCTGCAGGCACAGGTAAGCATTGCCATACAGACGCATACTGCCGCCACTCTCCATCTCTTTCTCATAATACCATTCTCCCAACAACATGATTCTGCATTACGGTCCGCACAGCCGTATCTTCGTCACTGCTTAGGCCGCAACAATACTATATACAGTTATACAACAAAACTGTGAAAAAGTCTTGAAAAAAATCTTAATTTTTTCCTCTTATAGATAATTTTGTATCTATTTTTGAACAGGAATATGCTTGTATATTTGACACATTTGTATTATGATAATAAAAAGCTGATATATTTTTCAGCCATAATGATTATCACATAAACTTATAAGGAGGTACTTATCATGGCATACGTAATTAGTGACGAATGCATTTCCTGTGGTGCTTGTGCAGCTCAGTGTCCAGCAGAGGCTATTTCTGAGGGAGATGCTCATTTCGAGATTAACCCTGATGCCTGTCTTGACTGCGGCGCTTGTGCAGATCAGTGTCCAGTAGAGGCTATTTCTGCAGAGTAATCCGACGGAATACTTAATATCAAATCTAAGAGGGCAGCCTGCTTTTGCAGGCTGTCTTTTTTACATATAAAAGTTTTTTCTGCCCTTGCGAAAGCTGTCGCACGATTCTTTGAATATCACGACCGCTTTTGACAATATCTCTCCCGGAGGACATGCTATACTTCTGCATACAAAAATAAGGGGGTATTCCTATGGGAAATGCATTAAATACACTAAGCAGTGCCACAAAAGAGGATACAAAATTATATAACTGTATCAAAGAATTATATGAACAGGGAGTTCCATTTGAAGAATTAAAGGCTCTGATTCCGGATATGAAGCGCACCAGGGAGCAGCTGCGCATCAAAAGGATGCTGGAGAATAACAACGAAGCGCTGGTCGCCATGATCACCAAGGAAATGTCCTTTCTTCTGGACGCCAAAGAACGTCAGCAGGAAGAAGAGTTCCGCAAGATCGATCAGCTCATTCGTCAGCAGCAGAATTACCGCAGGGAAGCATCCAGGACAACCGCTGTTTCCAAATTAAAAAAGCTGCTGCTTCCACAATCTCTCATGTAAGCAGCATACATAGCTTTTCTCAGGTCTGCGGCCAAATGCCGCAGGCCTACTCTTTCCATTTCAGATTCGCAAATTTCGTATAGTCCGGGAGCCATGCCAGGTTCACGGTTCCAATCGGACCATTTCTCTGCTTTGCTATGATAATCTCCGCCTGATTTGGCGTCTCCGTATCCTTGTTATAATAGTCATCTCTGTAAATAAACATTACCACGTCCGCATCCTGCTCAATAGCGCCGGACTCTCTCAGGTCAGAAAGCATCGGTCTGTGCTCGGGCCGCTGTTCTACCGCACGGCTAAGCTGGGACAGTGCGATCACCGGAACATTCAGTTCTCTTGCCACCCCTTTGAGCGAACGTGATATCTCAGAAATTTCCTGCTGTCTGGAGTCACTGCGTCCGCCTATACTTCCACTCATCAGCTGCAGATAGTCGATGATAATCAGATCCAGCCCCCGCTCCAGCTTGTATTTGCGGCATTTAGAGCGCAGCTCGGTCACCGAGATTCCCGGCGTATCATCAATAATCAAATGAGACTTTCCGATAATGCCTGCACTTTCAATCAGTTTTTCCCAATCCGCATCCTTCAGATTACCTGTTCTTAAGCTCTGGGAATCCACCTGGGATTCCAGAGAAAACAGACGGTTCACCAGCTGCTCCTTGGACATCTCAAGACTGAAGATTGCAACGGACCGATCCGTCTTAAAGGCCACATGCTGGGCAATGTTCAGCACAAAGGCCGTCTTGCCCATAGAAGGTCTGGCCGCAACCAGAATCAGATCTGAAGGCTGAAGTCCCGACAGCTTATAATCCAGATCCAGAAATCCCGTGGGAATACCGGTAACCGTTCCCTTGCTCTTAGACGCCTTCTCGATACGGTCCAGGGCGTTCAGTACAACTTCCTTAATCGGAACATAGTCTCCCGTATTACGGTTCTGTAACAGTTCAAATACCCGCTTCTCCGTGGTCTCCAGAATCTGCTCCATCGATTCGCTGCCCACATAGCAGGTATTGGCAATCTCCTCATTTAACTTAATCAGCCTGCGCAGCATAGACTTCTCATATACGATCTGCGCATAATATCTCACATTCGCTGAGGTAGGTACCGCTGACACCAGTTCACGTACAAACTCCAGACTGGAAATCTCCTCCGGCACAGCCTTTTCCTTCAATCGCTCCTGGAGGGTAATCAGATCCGCCGGCTTCCCTTCATTAAAAAGCTCGACCATAGATTCAAATATTATTCCATATGAAGTCTGGTAAAAATCTTTTCCGGTTATGATCTCCGACGCCGCCATAATCGCATCTTTGTCCATCAGCATAGCACCGACAACAGACTGCTCTGCCTCTATGCTATGAGGCAGTACTCTTTTAATGAGCGCTTCCTCCATCCTCTTCCTCCGTTTCAGCTGCGCAGACAGCGCAGCCCTTTTATCTTCTATACCTCTTCTTTTACATGCACTTTAAGCTCGGCAGTTCCCTTTGGATGAAGCTTAACCGGAACATTGTGCACCCCAAGACTCTTCAGCTGTTCTTTCAGCTGAATCTTTTTCTTGTCAACTTTTAAGCCCAACTGCTCCTCTACCGCTGCTGCAATTTCCTTGGAAGAGACAGAGCCAAACACCCTGCCGCCCTCACCTGTTTTGATCGATACCTCTACCTGTCCTGCTGCAAGCTTCTCGCCAAGCGCCTTCGCCGCTTCAAGATTTTCCAGAGCGATCTTATCTGCATTGGCCTTCTGAAGCTTCAGATCATTCAGATTCTTTCCGGTTGCCTCCACGCCCTTTTTCGTCTTTAAAAGGAAGTTTCTCGCATAGCCATCATTTACATTTACAATCTCACCCTTCTTACCCAGGGATTTTACGTCTTCTAATAAAATTACTTTCATCTTATATATCTCCTTCTTCAATCATTCTGTCAATCTGAGCCTTAACATTGCGGATGCCCTCATCCAGATCCGTGTGATCGAACTGGGCTCCGGAGGCATTCAAATGGCCGCCCCCGCCCAGACGTTCCATGATCACCTGCACATTAATCTCATCAATAGAACGGGCGCTGACAAAAATCCTTCCATTGTAAACGGTAAGTACAAAGGACGCCCTGATTCCATCAATGTCAAGCAGTTCATTGGCCGCCTGTGCTCCGATAATGGTCGGACTGTCTACCTTCAGATTCTCACCTCTGGCAATAGCAAACTGCTGTCGGTAAACCTCCGCATTGCTGATGATGGATGCCTTTGCCCGGTAAGAATCCATATCATCCCGGAATATCTTACGGACATATGGGATATCTGCACCGCACCTTCTTAAAAATGCAGCTGCCTCAAAGGTCCTTACACCTGTCCGATTGGTAAAATTATTGGTGTCTATCATCATACCCGCATACATACTGCTGGCTTCCATAGCCGGAATCTTCACATCATCTTCAATATACTGAAGAATCTCCGATACCATCTCACATGCAGATGAGGCATAAGGCTCAACATAGGAAAGCATGGCATTCTCAATATTGTCACTGCTCTGTCTATGGTGATCCAGCACCACAATATTCTTTGTCATCTGCAGAAGCTCCGGGCACTCGGTCATCTGCGGCCGGTTTGTATCCACCACCACTACCATAGAATTCTCATTTATCATTTCCTTCGCTTCGGCGGAATCCACAAACATATCCTCCGGATAATCCGGATTGCGCAGATAATCTTCATACAGAGAGCGAATGGAATTGGATACGCCATTCAGCACAATATGCGCCTTTTTCCCTACTGCCGCTGCCGCCCGGTAAATACCGATTGCCGCTCCCAGAGAGTCCACATCCGTCATCTTGTGCCCCATGACAAGAATATATTCCTTCGTCATCATATACTCGCGAAGCGCCTCTGCCTTCACCCGTGCCTTTACCCGGGTATTCTTGGAGGTCATCTCACGTTTGCCGCCATAATAGGTGATTCCATTACAGTCCTTGATTACGGCCTGGTCACCGCCTCTTGCGAGAGCCTGGTCGATAGCAATGCGCGCATAGTTATAGCTCTGAGAATAAGCCTCCCTGCTGAGTCCCAGGCCCATACTCAGCGTTGCCGGTATCTTGTTTCCCACGCTTACGGACTTAACCTCTTCCAGAAGTGAGAACCTGTCTTCTTCCAGCTTCTTAAAATGCCGCTTCTGAACTACAATAAAATATTTGTCTGTCTCCATCTTCTTGACAATTCCGTTGACCTTGGAGAAATACTGATTAATTTTACGGTCAATCAGCGCAACCAGCAGACTCTGTCTTACTTCCTCAACACTCTCGATAACTTCATCATAATTGTCAATATAAATCAATCCAGCGACCAGACGCTGTTCTTCATTCGCCTGTATATACTCATTCAGCTCTGTCACATCCTGAAGGTATGCCGCCACAAAATATTCCTGTTCTTTCGGGAGCTCCACCAGCTGCTCAACCTCGCTAAATCCCTTTACGGGAATCCGCCGAAGCTGTATCTGATATTCTCTTCCCTCATAGCGAACCTCTGCCTGCGCTCTCTGTTCATCCTTCTTCGGAAACATATTCCGTTTTAATTCCGGAAAATATCTCGTCAGATTCGCTCCTCCTTTATAGCCGTCTCCAATAATCTTCTCAAATTCATCATTCATCCAGAGAATCCTGCCGTCCTCCATCAGAATCGCATATGGCACCACCAGCTCTTTCAGCAGCGTATTCTGCACAATCCCATACTGCGCCGCAAATTCAATCAGATCCCTCATAATTGCTGATTTACTGTAAAAATATAAAACACCCACAATAATCATATAAATCAGTACAAACAGCGACAGGATCAATCCCGCCTTATGATCCAGACGATAGATCCATATCGTCATGGCAATTAAAATCACTGACATGACAGCCGGCCACTGCATATATAATTTCAACTGTCCCTTCAGGTGAATGTCTTGTTTCTCCATCATGATGAACCCTCCACTGCAACACCTACGACCTATTTGCACTCAGTATATCACCATTTTCGCCGAAAGGGAAGTAAATAAATTAGGCGCTGCAGCAATTGCAGCGCCTAAATCGGCTTTTATTATCAATAAGTATTATGCTTCATATCCATTTGGATTCTGTGATTGCCATCTCCATGAGTCAGCACACATCTCATCCAATCCACGCTCTGCCTTCCAGCCCAGCACTTCTGCTGCCTTAACCGGAGCCGCATAACACATTGCAATATCTCCTGCACGTCTCGGCTTGATCTCATAAGGAATATCATGACCGCACGCCTTGGAGAATGCTTTTACCATATCCAGCACGGAATATCCTGTACCGGTTCCCAGATTAATTACATCCAGCCCAGGATTTGTCAGGATATAGTTAATTGCCTTCACATGTCCAACTGCAAGATCTACTACATGGATGTAATCTCTCACTCCCGTTCCGTCCGGTGTATCGTAATCATCGCCGAATACGCCCAGCTTCTCGCGTTTTCCTACTGCAACCTGTGAAATATACGGCATCAGATTGTTCGGAATTCCCTTCGGGTCCTCGCCGATACGTCCGCTCTCATGGGCGCCTACCGGATTAAAGTAACGAAGCAGGATAACGTTCCATTCCGGATGTGCTTTCTGAAGGTCCGTCATGATCTGTTCCATCATGGACTTGGTCCATCCATATGGGTTGGTACACTGTCCCTTCGGACACTCTTCGGTAATCGGAATCACTTCCGGATCTCCATAAACGGTTGCTGATGAACTGAACACAATATTCTTCACGCCCACCTCATCCATAACCTTAAGAAGTGTAAGGGTTCCGGTAATATTATTGTGGTAATACTCCAAAGGCTTCTGTACAGACTCGCCCACTGCCTTCAGCGCTGCGCAGTGAATGACCGCTTCAATTTTCTCTGTCTGGAACATAGCTCTCAGCTTATCTTCATCCAGAATATTTCCTTCATAAAATGTTATCTTCTTTCCCGTCAGTTCTTCCACTCTGCGAAGAGACTCCTGAGAAGAATTGCACAGATTATCGTACACTACAACCTCATAGCCCTCATTTAATAATTCCAGAGCTGTATGGCTTCCAATATAGCCAGCTCCTCCCGTAATCAAAACAGCCATCGTTTCCTGCCTCCTTAAAATATACTTGTACTACTTGCAATATATCATTTTTCCGCCACGGATTCAACAGATTCTCCGCTCAGAAAAACTGCAATTTCTATCACTATGCCGCCGCGCAAAAGAAGTATCACCACAAATGCTGCGGATACGTTCCCTCATCCTTCATTCTCTGAATGGCCTCCACAACAACCGGCTTGTCCTCTTTGTAAGTAATGCCATACCATTTATCCTGAGATTTCAGTACGGATACCGTCGCCCGGTTCTCTCCAAGCAGTCTGCTCACTACCGCCGGAAGGAAATACTCACATTTCATAGGATTTTTCTTAATTCCTTCATCCAGAAACGCCGGAAATCCGTCTCTGATCTCCTCCAGAATACTTCTGGTAAATCCCCACATATTCATGGAAACCACCGTATCTGCCGGAAGCTCCATCCAGGTTTCTCCGTCATCTTCGGTAAATGCAATCCTGCCGTCCTGTTTTTCAATTCTTGTCCGCTCCGTAACCGCAACCAGCTCGCCAGCCTCATTCATGGTACAGATTCCCCGGGATACATGACCGTTATCTGTCACCGTATTTCCAAGCAGATAGCCGACCATAGTATAGCGGAACTTCTCATCATCCTGATGGGTTGTCAGATAATCATAAATCAGCTGAAAAGCTTCCACTCCATAATAGTCATCGGCATTGATCACCGCAAAAGGACCATCCACCTGATCAATACAGCTAAGCACTGCGTGAGCGGTTCCCCAGGGCTTTACTCTTCCCTTCGGAACCTGATATCCCTCCGGCAGATTATCAAGCTTCTGATAAGCGTATCCTACTTCCATATACTCAGTTACTCTGTCTCCGATCGCCTCACGGAAATCTGCTTCATTTTCCTCTTTGATGATGAAAATGGCTTTCTCAAATCCGGCCCTCCTTGCATCATATAGGGAGAAATCCATAATAATATGTCTATCCCCATCCACCGGATCAATCTGCTTCAACCCACCGTAGCGGCTTCCCATTCCCGCTGCCATAATCACTAATACTGGTTTATTCATCTTCATAGCCTCCTTATATCACATCTTTACTATCCCTGTAAAACACGCGCAAGAATCTCCATACCCCGGTCAATCTCATCATAGCCGATCGTAAGCGGAGGCAGAAACCGCAGCTTCGTCTTGGCTGTCAGCACCAGCAGTCCTTCCTCGACACATCTGCCGGCGACCTCTCCCGCTGTCAGGCCATCCACAAGCTTTGCTCCCAGCATAAGTCCTAGTCCTGTAACGGACTCAATCTGTTCCATCGCCAACAGTTTCTCCTTCATATAGGATGATTTTCTCTTCACCTCTTCCAGAAATTCCGGTTTCATTACCTGATCCAATACATAATTTGCCCCTGCACAGGCCACCGGATTTCCTCCAAAGGTAGAACCATGCTGCCCGAAGCCCAGAACGTCCGCGGTCTTATCATTCATCATCACTGCTCCCAGCGGAAGTCCGCCGCCGATCCCCTTGGCAAGAGACACCACATCCGGCTTCACTCCAAACTGTTCATAACACAGGAAGGTTCCGGTACGTCCGACTCCGGTCTGAACCTCATCAACTACAAAAATCAG
>JAUNGJ010000053.1 GCA_030524585.1 Eubacteriales bacterium
TGAACTGGTGATAGAGGTGTTGCAGACCTTTGCCTTACCACTTGGCTATGGCGCCTTATTTATGATGAGCATCCGCTCAGTGACTCCACCGGGAATCGAACCCGGGTTACCGCCGTGAAAGGGCGATGTCTTGACCGCTTGACCATGGAGCCTTAATATAAGCACTCAGGGATCGTTCTCCAATCACCTATGTGCGTGCCTATCGCCGTCTTCAGGAAGAAACCTCCGCTTACCAGACGACTCGACCGCTGTTTATATTACCACACTCCAATAGCTTTTGCAAGAACTTTTTTACTTAATTCACACTATTATTTTTGCCACATCTTATATGATTATTCTATGTCATTTCTTCCCATAATATGCCACCAGAAGATCCACCATCCGGTCATAGCTCTTCACCCCGTCCGGCTGTCCGTTGGCCTTTAAGTAATTATCGTTTATCTTTTCCGACACCTCTGCCACCGCTCCGTCATAGGACGCCCAGAATCTGCTGTTTGCCTGAAGATCCGGCAGAACATCCTCCGAGAGTTTTTCCCGCACCTCTTTCCATGCATCCAGATCTTCTTTGTACAATACGTTCATGCATTTGATCCATCCAAGCATACTTCCGCTATATCTAAATATTTCCGAGTCAGATTCCATGCAGGCCAGGTAAGCAATAAAATTGGCCTCTTCCTCCTGCATAAATCCCCTCAGATGGGACAGCTCATGGCAGGCTGTGAATGGAATATTATAGTCTGTCATATCCTTATTATAGTTCGCTTCCACCGTAAATGGCGCATAGATTCCGGACAGACTCTGCACCGACAGAAGCCTGGAACCGGTAAGCGCCTTTGGCTTCGGATAATAGCCCGCCAGCTCCTCATAAGTATCACCCAGACTTTTCATTGCCTCTACCGCTGCTTTCCGTTCTCTTCCATCCAGCATCATCCGACCATCTTCATCTCGTTCCACCTGCGCCGCGTATGCATTCACATCCTGTGTAAGCAGCTCGCACACCTCGCGCAGTTCCTCTGCCGAATAGCTTCCGGTTGTCATTCCCTCGCACTCAGAAAAGGAAAGTCTCTGATAATTAATTCCACAATTTAGAGTATAGAGCAAAAACAGAACCGAAGCCGTCAGCCAGAGCCCGGATAAGTAATGCGCCGCATATTCTCTCCCGCCCTTTTTTCTCATCAGCCGAACCAGAAGTCGAACAAAAAGTACCAATACCAGAAGTATGATCACATACAGAAGTATTTCCGCCACTGAGAGCGGGACTATACCGAAAGTTCTCCCTACCGTTCCCACGATCACCGGATAAATATGCGTCGCATACCACTGTGCCAGTCCTTCCACCCTTCTCGCCAGATACAAAAGCAAAAAAGAGGCCGCAAATAATACAGCCCCACAGCAAAACCATGTTAAGTTATAACTTTTCTTTTTTTCCATGTATCTCACCGTTTTATCCCTTGTATCCCAGAACTTTCTGATATTTACTCCACTGTCTTCACCGGTTCGCAATCACATTTCTCAATAAAGAAGCGATATACCTCCGGCTCCTGGGACGAGGTAACAAACACACTTTTTTCTTCCTTTTCCTCAACGAGAAGGTAAAGCGCCCGCTCTCCCTGTTCAAACCACAAACGGTAAGGCACCGGTCTGCGCTTTCCGATCTGATAGGGGAGCCTGGTAACAGAGAAGCAGTAACCGCCATTTTCCGAAAAAAACACATATTCAAGATTATCCTCAAACTGCGGGTTCTCAAGCAGACTCACAATTTCTTCTTTTGTTTTCCTGCACCTGAAAATCATCCGCGTTTTTTCTTTCTTCAATAATCCCATCCTGCTTCTCCTTCCCGTTCATTTACCCGTACTATATACAAACAGCCACCTACATCCGCTTCAGCCATACAAATCCATGTCCCGGCAGCTTCACTTTATGGATATCCATCAGCTGTCCATCCATAAGATTTCGGAAATCTCCGACTTCCGGCACATCAATCTCCTTTTCCCAATCGCCAAAGTTAAAGACACCAACCATACGGTCATCCTCTTTGTCTCTGGCAATGCACAGTACAGAGATATCCGGCAGATCAATGATCCAGCTGTCCGCATCGCCATCAAATACCTTTTCCTGTCTGCGGATCTGTTCCAGACGGTTCAGGCTCTGGAATATCTTACCCGACACCGTATCGTCATTCTCCTTATCCTCTGCCAGCTTCCAGTTGAAGGCTCCGCGGTGCACATACCTGGAATCCTCCCATTTGGTCGGATGCTCCTTATAAGAATAATCATTTACCTGACCTACCTCGTCACCACTGTACAGCATCGGAATTCCGGTCTGCATCAGCATGTATGCATGAAGCATCACATCTGCACGGATGGCATGTTCCATTTTTTCCGCATCCTGCTCGAAGCCTGCGCTCTCAATTCCGCACATAGAGGCCGTGGTCGCACAGAATCTGGCGTCACCAAGGACAAGATCTTCATTATACAGCTCTCCCCGGCTGACGCTTCCCTCTACCCGTCCGGCAAAATAATCATTCAGATACCGCTTATGCGCAACCTCTTCCATCCCCCAGCATTTCAAAAGATTGTAATCCAGGCCCCAGCCAATGTCATCGTGGCAGCGCAGATAGTTTAAGAAGGTATATTTCTTTGGCAGACGGTTTACAATATTCATCTGGTTCTTCAGAAGTCTTACATCCCTGGTAGCCACTGTGTGCCAGGTGGTTGCCATAGTAGTTACGTTGTAGAGCATATGGCACTCCGGCTTCTCTACGGTTCCAAAATACGGCACAACCTTCTCAGGCTCCATAACTACTTCTCCCAAAAGTACAACAGACGGACATACGATCTCACTGATCATGCGCATCATACGCACAATCGTATGTACCTGAGGAAGGTTTCTGCACTGAGTTCCCAGCTCCTTCCAAATATAAGGAACCGCATCAATGCGGATAATATCCATTCCCTGGTTGGCAAGATACAGGAAATTATACATCATCTCATTAAACACACGCGGGTTGCGGTAATTCAGATCCCACTGATAAGGATAAAAGCTGGTCATCACATGATGTCCGATTTCCGGCAAATATGTAAAATTGCCCGGTGCAGTTGTGGGAAATACCTGCGGCACCGTCGCTTCATACTGAGCCGGAATATCATAATTATCATAGAAGAAATAGCGGCTCATATATTCGCCTTCTCCCTTCCTTGCCCGCACCGCCCACTCATGGTCTTCGGAGGTGTGGTTCATAACAAAGTCCATACACAGATTCATGTCTTTCTCATGACACTGTTTGGCAAGCTCTGCCAGATCCTCCATTGTTCCAAGATCCGGTCTTACCTTACGAAAATCCGCAACCGCGTATCCTCCGTCAGACCGGCCTTCCGGAGTATCCAAAAACGGCATCAGGTGAATACAGTTCACATTACAGGATTCCAGATAGGGAAGCTTCTCCTGGACTCCTTTTAAATTTCCGGCAAAATTATCAATATACAGCATCATGCCAAGCATATTTTTCTGCTTAAACCATTCCGGATTCTTTTCACGCTCTTCATCCCGCTCTCTCAGCTTCTGATCGCGTTCCTTATAATATTCATACATCTGATCACATAGCTCTGCAAACATGCCGTCATTTCCATATAATTCCATGTAGAGCCAGCGAAGCTCGTCGTGATGATGTTCCATCCTCTTCTGAAAAGTATCGTTCATCTTTGACATAATTTAACTCCTTTCACCCTCATATATATCTATCTGTCATGTGGACCAGTAGATTCCTTCTCTACAACTTCATATCCCATCATAATTCCCTTGACTGTCAGATCTTTATTCTCAATATACTCTAATATCATTTTCGCTGACATTACTCCACTTTCCTCATAGGCGTAATGTACTGTCGTCAAGGTTGGCGCGGACACATCAGACACCATTGAGTCTCCATGTCCTGCTATCCACATCTGCTCCGGCATCCGGATCCCCTGCTCCTTCAGGTACTTCATAGCTCCCACGGCGATGGTGTCTGTAGCACAGATCACCGCTTCCAGCCCGGGGCATTTTTTCAGAAGTTCTCCCATCTTCTCATATCCGGATTTCATGGAGAAATCAGATATTACATAATTATCCGCCAGCTCGTCCAGGCCTGCATCCCGCAATGCGCTGCAGTATCCATGGTATCGCTCCAGACCTGCCGCTTTATCCTGATGAATGGCGCTGATGAAACCCAGTTTCTTCCTTCCCTTTTCCAATATCAGATTCGTGATATCATAAGTCGCATGATAATCGTCATGGTACACACAGCTATATCCCGCAATTCTCTGTCCGGTCACAATCAGGGGCACCGACATTCCTTTCATGATCCTTTTATGCTCTGCAGTAAATACCGTGGCAAGCAGAATCACTCCGTCCACCTGCTTCTCATCAAAGATCGTAAGATATTCAATCTCTCTCTTCGGATCATTCTGAGTATCTGCCAGAAGCATCTGATATCCGCTTTCATCCAATACGGACAGAATCCCTGCCACAATACTTCCAATCGATGCAGAATCAATTCTCGGAATAATGACGCCAATTAATTTTGTCTTCTTGGTCCGCAGGGTCTGCGCCTGAAGAGACGGGCGGTATCCGGTCTCCTCTACCACCTTGCGGATCGCTTCCTTTTTCTCTTCCGAAATATATCCATTATTAAAGTATCTGGAAACTGCCGCCCGGGAAACTCCCGCCATCTCTGCGATTTCCGCTATGTTCATGATGTTCTTCCGCCTTTCTGCCGCACACGACCGCTCTCCGCTTCCGGCAAGCCTCTCCCGGACGCTCCTCGCGCTCATTTCGAAAGCTCCGCTTTCTCAGTGTTCGTTGCACTCACATAGATTCTTCCGGCAAGCCTCCCGCCTGCAGGCAGGCGGATTCTTGCCATAAGAATCTGCGCTCGTCGCTATGCGTTCATTGTACCAAATCTTTTTTGCTGTTGCAATATATGAGTCGAGGCCAGACCAGCCGGCCCGGCCTGTTTCTTTATTCCGCGGAGATAATCTCTTCTCCTGTTTTTGTCATTCCGGTTTTCACTATCTGGTAGTTCGGATAGTCTGCGCTGTTGGTCACCAGCACGCCAGTTGTTGTACTGTATCCTGCCTTTTTGATTTTATCGATGTCAAAGCTCATGAGCTCCTGACCCTTCTTCACTTTCTGGCCCGGTGCAACCTTAACGTCAAAGCCTTCTCCGTTCATCTTAACGGTATCGATCCCCACATGAATCAGAAGCTCCATACCCTCCGGCCCCAAAATTCCAATCGCATGTTTTGTCTCCGTAACGGTTACGATCTCGCCGTCACATGGTGCGATCACTTCACCGACTGCCGGTTCTATTCCGACGCCGTCACCTAATGCGCCGGATGCAAACACGGCGTCCGGAATCGCTTCTCTTGCAATCACATTGCCCTCGATCGGCGCATATAACACCTTCTTCTGCTCATCTGCTGCCGGTTCTTCTACTTTCGTTTCTGCATCCTTTGTTTCTTTCTTCTCTCCCTGTTCCTCTTCTTTCCAGAATATCCAGGTAAGTGCAAATGCGATTACAAACGACACTGCGAGGATAATTGCGTATTGTACGGTGTAATCTAAAGTGATCAAAAAGCCCGGGATACCGGTTACTCCATAGGAGGTCGCTCCGATGTGGAAGATCGCTCCTAAGAGCGCTCCTACGGCTCCGCCCGCCATACCGCATACCAGCGGTTTTACAAATCTCAGGTTCACACCGAAGATTGCCGGTTCTGTGATTCCAAGCGCTGCTGACAGCGATGAAGGAATTGCAACCGCCTTTGTCTTCATATTTTTAGCCTTTAATCCGACCGCCAGACAAGCCGCGCCCTGCGCAAAATTTGCTGCAGATGCAATCGGCATCCAGGTATTCAGTCCGTCTACCGCAGACAGCATACCCGCCTCAATAACGTTATACATATGGTGGATACCGCAAACCACCGTAAGGGGATACAGAGCGCCCATCAGCATCGCTCCCACACCGTAGCCTACTGTGATCAGCCACTGTGCAAAGGTCAGCACATAAGATTCCGCCGTAGAAAAAATCGGCCCGATAATTCCCAGTGTTAAAAACCCGGTAATTAATACCGTACAAAGCGGTGTAACAAACAGATCGATCATTTCCGGAACATGCTTATGAAGCCATTTTTCAATCTGGCACATAAGCCATACGGCAATAATAACCGGAATTACGTGTCCCTGATATCCCACCTGCCGGATCGGGAAAACCCCAAACAAATGCCATACGCCAATATCGGCAGCATCCATACCTGCAATTGCCCACGCATTTACCAGGTTCGGATGAATCATGATCATACCGATTACCGCTCCGAGGAAAATGTTTCCTCCAAATACTCTTGCAGCGGATACTGCGATCAGGATCGGCAAAAAGGTGAATGCCGTATTTGCAAACAAATCGAGTATTCCATACCAGTCGCTCCCGGCAAATGACGGAATCGCCTTTCCCAGCGCCTCTACAAGCCCCATCATAAGTCCGGAGGCAACGATTGCCGGCAGAATCGGGACAAACACATCTCCCAGCGACTTGATCATCCGCTTAAACAGCGGCTGTTTTGCCGCCGCTGCCGCCTTCACCTCTTCCTTGGTTGCTGCAGTCATCCCGCTGACGGCCAGGAATTCATCGTATACCTTGTTCACTGTTCCTGTTCCAATAATGAGCTGAAGCTGCCCATTACTCTCAAAAACCCCTTTTACTCCGTCTACATCCTCCAGCTTCTTCATATCGATCTTACTGTTGTCCACAGTTACAAGCCGAAGTCTGGTTGCACAGTGAGCCGCACTGACAAGATTATCTCTTCCGCCAAGGGTCTCATAAATTTCTTTTGCGCACTTGCCATAATCCAACGCCATTTTCGTACCTCTCCTTTTCTTTCTCAAATCCTCTTGTACTCATTCTATGAAATCGATTACATATTTTGTAATTATATTATAATCATATATACAACCTTTGTAAATTGACATTATCTACAAAAACAGATCTTTGTTTTTGTAGATAATGCTGAAATCGATTTCATATATATGTTTCATGGCAGAAAATAGTTAAGTACATTTCCCGTGACATAAAAAGGCTTCCACACCATGCCATGATGTGAAAGCCTTTATCCAGGCGCAAATTCCGCCTATATTAATCCCTGCTTTTTAAATGCCCGATATAGTCCGTCCTCCGTAACGGCAGGACAGATCTCATCCGCCAATTGCTTTAACTTCCCGCTTCCGTTTTCCATGCAGATGCTAAGCCCCGCCGTCTCCATCATCTCCACGTCGTTCATGCTGTCTCCAAACGCGATCGTATCGCGGATATCTGCCCCAAGAAAACTGCACACACGCTCAAGCCCTTTTCCTTTATCAAACTTCCGGTTCACGATCTCTCCATTGATAATGCCAAGGTCATCCTGCTCCTGCATACAGAAATAAAAGTCCTCCCCAAGCACCTTCTTCGGTTCCTCAAGCTGCCCGGCCTTCTCGCTCATAATCACGATCTTATAGACAGGCTCTCCCCGATATTCCCGCATCGGTAAAATATTCAGAGATTTCTCGATCTGTTCCCTCCAGCGCAGAAGTTCACTGTTGCCGCTCTCCGCGCCCTTTCTTTTTAAAAACTCCTTGAATCCCTCATCAGTATAAGAGCCCTCCCGGGATTCCACCGTGCAAAATACTCCGTTTTTCCTCAGCACTTCCAGCGCCCGGTCTCTCTGCTTATCGGTCATCGGGCAGTCATATATAACCTGGTCTCCACATTGAATATATCCGCCGGAGCTTCCGACAAACCCATCGAATCCATAATCGAGAAGCGAAGCCAGCATACCGTAATTCCGCCCGGTACACAGAAATACCAAATGCCCATTCCTCTGGGCCTCACTGACCGCCTTTAGCGCCGACGCCGGCGGGATATTGCATCCCGGTTCCGTCAAAGTCCCATCAATATCTATAAAAATTACTTTCTTATCCATATTTCCTCCATCAATGTGTAATCGATTTCACATTAATGGTAACACAGTTTATCTATTCCTGCAATCTATTTTTTCCAGAAATTCACTGACCGCCTTCCGATAGCCTTCCGTATCTACCATATAACACAATGTATGTCCGGCTCCCGGCACCGTAAAAATTGTTTTGTCAGAAGCACAGGCGTCATAATTTTCCCGACTCATCTCACAGGGCACAAACCGGTCGTCCTCGCCGTGAATAAAGAGCACCGGAATCCTGCTTTCCTTAAGCGCTGCCACCGGGCTGTTCTCTTCCAGATCAAAATGTCCAAATATCCTGGCCCCTAATCTTGCAAAAGGATACAGTATATTCGCCGGAAGCCCCATATCACCGGCAACCTTCTTTACAATCTCTTTTGGAGAAGAATACCCACAATCCGCAATAATTCCTTTTACATTCTCCGGCAGTTCCAGATTCGATGCCATCAGCACTGTGGATGCCCCCATAGATACTCCCACAAGGACGATCGGCACATCCTTTCCGAACCGTTTTGCCGCATATCTGGTCCAGGCCAGACAGTCATAGCGCTCTTTCACGCCAAAGCTGATCACATTGCCGTCACTCTTCCCGTGAGCCCGTTCGTCAATCAGCAAAATATTGTGTCCCGCTTCTCTCGCCAGCCAAAAGCCTCCGCAAAAGTCCCGTTCCGCCATTCCGTGGTATCCATGAAATAGAATCTCCAACACCGCGCCATCCGCCTGATGATAATATTTGCCATACAGCGTCAGTCCATCCTCCGACAAGATCTCCACCTGCTCATAATCCAACGCCTTTAGCCTTCCGATCAGCTCCTCGGAGGATTCGCGATAAGGCCGATACTGTTCCCCATTCGGAAATCCGATATGATCTCTCTGCTTTTTCGAAAAGAAAAAGGCAAAGCGATAGATCGCACCGGTTACAGCCGCTGTCGCTGTCAATGTAAGCCCCGCCAGTATAACAGCCACTTTTTTTATCTTCATATAATCGCCCCTTTTTCATCAATGATTTTTCCGGCACATGTTAATTATAAAAGGAATGTGAATTCACACATCCCTTCTACGTGCAGTTCTTTTTTATTTTATCAGCAATCCCACATGATATGCAAGTCATTCTGCCGCCATCCAACCCCTCTGCATCAATTATAATATTTGGAAACAATTTCCACCATCTGTTCCCACTTATCTTCCATGTCTTTTACCAGCTTAAACTGGGTCCGGCAGCGATCCAGATTATGCTTCTCCCTATGTATTTTAAAATAATGATCTCCCTGCAGGTAATCTGTCAGAAAGCGCATACCGCATTCATAGGTCATAACCTTGGCGCCCATAGGCAGAAGCTCAATCTCACGAGACGTAAGTCTGCCGTCGCACCCTTCGATGAATCCTTTTGTATATGCCTCAAAAAGCTCCATGCTGCAGGAAACCTTACTTAAATCCTGCTCATCTTCTGCCGCTGTGCTGGCCCCAAAACGGATGGCATCTCCAAAATCATTCATGGCAAGCCCCGGCATAACCGTATCCAGATCAATCACACAAATCCCCCGGCCGGTCTTATTATCAATCATAACATTATTTAGCTTGGTATCGTTATGTGTCACCCGCTGAGGAATTTCCCCTCTCGCCTGACATTCTCCAAAATATCGTGCGACATCTTCCCTGGCGAGTACAAACTGGATTTCCTCCTGTACCTCCGCCGCGCGTCCCATCACATCTTCTTCCACTGCCTTCTTAAAAACTTCAAATCTTGCCCGTGTATCATGAAACCCTTTGATGGACTCGTAGAGTGTATCTGCCGGATAATCCGCCAGCAGCTTCTGAAACCGCCCGAAGGCAACTCCGCTTTGATAGAACTGCTCCGGCTTCTCCACCCGGTCATAGCTGGTCGCATCTGTAATATAAATATAAGAACGCCAATAGTCTCCGAAAGAATCCTGATAATAGGGCTTGCCGTCTACTGCCGGAATCACATTCAGCGTCTCTCTTTCCGGATCGCCGCCATTTTCCACGATCTTGTCCCGAAGATAAGCAGTTACTCCCATGATGTTCTCCATAAGCTGAATCGGATTTTCGAATACATTCTTATTCATACGCTGAAGAATTACCTTCATCCGGCCCATACGGCGAACCTCAAAGGTCAACAGGTACGTGTCATTAATATGACCATTTCCAAAGGGAATATCCTTCACCAGTCTTCCCTCATACTGAAAGTGCGCAATCGCCTCGCCCTTCTGAGCTCTTATTGCCTGTGCCATAATATCCCTCCCATAACCGGTTTCTTTTGTTTGTATTGTATTATAAAAATACACAAAAATCTTTGTATTATTTTTCTATTATTTTGTACTATCAACACCAATCCTTTGCATTTTTCTCTTATATGGGTTATGATGTTTGTAAGAAATAGACAAAATTCATTTTTATACATTCAGGGAGGACAGCTATGGGATATAACGGGATTTTGCTGAAAGACTCCATCTCCGTCGGTAAAATATACAGCATTCATTATTTTGAATACATGAGTAACTTTTCCTTTGAAGGGGAGTCCCATGATTTCTGGGAATTTATTTGCGTAGATAAGGGCGAAGTGAATATTGTTGCCGGCACACATGCCGAGAAATTAAAAAAAGGCGATATCGCCTTCCACGAGCCGAACGAATTTCACAACGTAAAGGCTACCGGCAAAATTGCTCCTAATCTGGTCGTCATTTCCTTTGAGTGCAACAGCTATGCCATGCATTTCTTCCGAAAAAAAATATTAAAGGTGGATGATGCAGAACGCAATCTCCTGGCCCATATTATCATGGAAGCCCGCCATTGCTTTGACTGTCGCCTGGATGATCCCTATCTGCAGAACATGCCGCTAAAAAGCGCTGAAGTCTTTGGCGCGGAACAGCTGATCCGGCTGTATCTGGAGCAGTTCCTGATCCACTTGGCTCGCCGCTACACCTGTACCTCAAAACCGCTGATCAAAACTATTCAGAGCAGCACAAAAGCAACCAAAGTAAAGAATGACGCCGAGATTTATCAGCGTGTAACCGACTATATGGAGGCCCATCTGCATTCAAAGCTTACCATCGAACAAATCTGCCGGGACAATCTGGTAAGCAGATCACAGCTGCAGAAAATATTCAAACAGCAGTGCAAAATGGGAATCATTGAGTATTTCTCATACATGAAAATCGGAATTGCCAAGGAACTGATCCGCACGCAGCACCTGAATTTTACTCAGATATCCGATTCACTGGGGTACACCTCTATTCACTACTTTTCCAGGCAGTTCAAGAAGATTACCGGCATGACGCCTTCTGAATACGCTTCCTCAATCAAAGCTATGTCCGACCGCCGGTATCAGGATTCGTAAATTGATCCATATAATACAATAGAATTTCCTATGACATAAAATATCAGCCAAGAGCATGTCGGCGGTCTAAATCAGATCGCCCGCTCTTGGCTGTCAGGGAGCAATGTCTTTTGAGGCCTAATAGATAACTTCCACCGGAAGTCCCGTCTCCGCAGATTCCAGTATAGCGAGAATCCCAATTGCGGTTCTTCTGGAATCCTCAAGTGTTACCCGAAATTCTTTGCCATCTACCAATCTGTCGACAAAGTCGCGGATACTTTCATAGGAAAGTCCCTTACATTTGTCAAATACCATATTCGATACCAGAATATCCGGAACGCTGGAAGATTCTTCCGTAATCTCCTCAATCAGATTGTGGGCGGAAAGATTCAGCTTAATCATACCTTCCGTACACATAACATCACAGAGAAAATCATTTACATTTCTATTGCCATTCGGTGTAACCCATCCGTTCTCCATCTGGGCTACCACCCCATTTTCAAACTCAATGGTTGTCAGATAAATATCCGGGACATCCACGCCTCTTGCTTTCAGAAGTCCCTCCTTCTTGACGGAATAGACTCTTTTTGGCTCCGAATCCACAAGCCATCTCAGGGAATCCAGGCTATGGCTTCCGAGAAACCAGAGAATCGAAGACTTCGCCGCCCATGAAAGCATATCTGTCGCCACCCATTTTACATCACTGTGACGGATATATGCAGTATAGGGCTTTCCAAGCTTACCGGAAGCAATCTCCTGCTTTGCTTTATTGAACGGAGGATTCCATCTGTTATGAAGATCCACCATGCAGCGCACGCCATTTCTTGCAACCGCTTCGCAGATCCTGTCAATGTCTTCTCTGGTAGTCGCTAGCGGCTTCTCAATCAGAATATCCTTGCCCGCATCCGCCATTGCGCACGCAATATCTGCATGGGCAAAATCTGGTGTTACAATTGCAACTGCATCGATCTCCTCATCCGCTGCCAGCTCCTTATAGTCTGTATATACCTTACGGATTCCGTATTTATCTGCAATTTCCTGAGCTCTTGCCTTATTCATGTCACAGATAGCAACCGGATCCGCACATATATGCTCCGCATAAATAGATGCATGTGTTGCGCCCCAGGTTCCGGCTCCAACAATACCCATTCTGATCTGTTTCAATTCCATAATCTTCGTCCCCTTTTCTTTTTATCTGTTATTTAAACTCATTCTGCCATTATGTCTCCAAAGCTACTGTTTCACAGCGCCGGCCGTCATTCCGCCTACCAGATGTTTCTGCAGGCACAGGAACAGGATCACGACCGGAATCGTAATCAACACCGAACCTGCCATCAGTGTTCCCCAATCTGTCGCATACTGTCCTTTAAAGCTTGCAATACCTACCGGGAGCGTCCAGTTGCCGTAGCTCTGCATAAAAGAACTGGCAAACAGGTACTCATTCCATCCGTTAATAAAGGCGAATAACCCTGTAGATACCAGGCCCGGCACCGTCAAAGGCAGCACCACCGTAAAGAAACAGCGCAGGGTTCCCGCTCCGTCTACTTTGGCCGCTTCCTCCAGAGACAGCGGAATGGAATCAAAGAATCCCTTCATCATCCATGTACAAAACGGCACCGTAAAGGTAACATACGCCAGCATCAGACCCGTTTTTGTATCCAATAGTCCAAAATTACTCATGATAATATAAAGCGGGATCATCAAAAGCGAACCCGGAAGCACCTGCGTCGTCAGTACAATATACGTCAGCGCCCCGCGGCCTTTAAAGCGGTATCTTGAGATGCCATACCCGCCGAGCACAGCAATGATCATCGAAAATGCCGTTGTAAAAAACGCTATAAACACACTGTTTGCCGCCCACTGCTTAAAATCAAAGGTGGACGTCTCCGTCGTAAACATGTTCACATACCCGACAGCCGTCGGTTCCTTCGGTATGAATGTCGGGGCCGCCGTATAAATCTCCGAATTTGTCTTAAGGGATGTAGAGATCATCCATATAAACGGGAACAGCGCGAACATACATACAATAACCGTCAATATAATGGTAACTGCTTTTCCTGTCTTTTTTGTCTTCATTATACATCCTCCTCCCCTCTGTTCACCGCTTTAAAGTAGAAGAATGTAAATATCAGCGAAACTAAAAGCATCAGCATTCCGGCCGCTGCCGCCTTACCAAAATCAAAGGCTTTAAATGCCGTTTCCTGGATAAAAATCGTCATGATCTGGGTCGCTCTTGACGGGCCGCCCTTTGCCAGTACATAGGCGATCGCATAGTCCTTGATCGTCCATATTACCAACAGCAGAAAGACAACCGTCGACACGGATTTGATTCCCGGAACGATAACGTAACGAACCTTCTGGAGCCAGGATGCCCCGTCAATTTCCGCCGCCTCAAATAAATCCGTCGAAATACTCTGCATCCCCGCAAGAAGCATAATCGCCACAAATGGGAAGCCCTTCCATATATTTACAACCATAGCTGCCGGCAAAGCGACCTTCACATCCTGCAGATAGGCAATATTTCTTGACAAAATCCCCGCATTATTCAACAGAAAGTTAATAATACCGTAATCCTGGTCATACATCAGCATCCAGACCAGGCAGGCCACTACTTCCGGAACAGCCCACGGGATAATAACAAGAGCTCTTGCCAACCCTCTTCCCTTGAATTGTGTGTTCAGTAATAACGCCGTCACAAACCCCAGCACATATCTTCCAATTACCGTCACAAGGATATAAATAACCGTTACCTTGACAGAGTTATAAAAATTCTCGTCAGCCAACAGGTTCTGATAGTTTTCCAATCCAACAAAATAATGTCCATCCGAAGATGGTCTTACAATGTAATAATACTGAAAGCTCATCATCGCCGCTTTCACAATCGGTACCAGCAGGAACACAAGCAATATCAGTAACAACGGTGCAAGGAATAAGTATGGTTCCATATTCTTTTTTAATTTTCTCTTTTTTCCTATATCCATACTTTAATTTTCTCTCCGAATCCCTTTTTGCTCAATTTATTCTTATATGCAAGAATGCCAGATAACTGGCATTCCCACATAAGTTTCTAAATGACTACGATACTCCGGAAGTCGATTATTTACCCATAACCTCTTCGATTTTCTCCTGAGCCGTATCCATCTCTGTCTGAACATCTGCAGCCTGCTCAGAGAACATCTTCTGGCATGCATCCAGCATAATCTGAGAGATCTCTCCAAGCTCCGGAATGTTAGGATCTGCTACGAGATCTGTATAATTATTCTGCATAAAGTCAACGATTGCATACTCTAACTCATGATTTGCAATATACTCTTCGCTGGTTGAATAATCGGTATTACTTGGAATCATACCACAATCAGCAATAATTGCCTGCGCCTCGTCAGATGTCATCCACTCCAGGAACGCATACGCCTCATCCGGGTGCTCACAATCTTTGTTGATCATGGTAACCAGCGGATAGTTTGTCGGGTTCGGCTTATATGTCTCACCATTGTATACAATATCTGGCTGTGCAATAATACCAACATCTTCAAGAACGTCTTCGCTTGTCATACCAACGAACCATGGTCCGTCCATACAGAATGGAATCTCGCCATTCCAGAACATCTCACGTGTATCACTCTTATCTGTTACAAGCTTGGCAGCCTTGTCCTTCAGAATAAAATCCTGCCACCACTGAGCAGCCCAGATATTAGCGTCACAGTTTACATTTACATTGTCAGCCTCGTAAGGTCCCGTCTCGCCATTCGGGAAGTAAAGTCCGCCTGAAACCGGTCTTGCAACCAGACGGTTCCACTCGCTTACGGTAAATGCATGTGTACCGGATACGATAGCTGTTGCATAGCCTCCGTCTTCCGTAAACTTCAGGCATGCATCACGGAAATCATCCAGCGTCTTGATCGTCTCAGGATCAATTCCTTTTTCCTCTAACATAGACTTGCGGTAGAAAATACCTGTGGTTCCCCATGCATAGCTTGAGATCGCAAGGGTCTCTCCGTCAACCATGCACATCTCCTGGCCGGTCAGTTTCTCTTTCAGTTCATCACTCATGTACTCGTCCAGATTCACAAAGGTTCCGTCCTCTTTCAGAGCATGGTATGTAGAAATGTTTTCCGGATAAACCTGAATCATATCGCTCGCCGTTCCAGATACGATCTCATTGGTAATATTATCCCAGTATCCATCATAGCCTGCTCCGAGAACCTCGATCTCAACATTCGGGTTCTCCTCATTATACGCTTCCAACAGACTGTCAATTGCCTTCTGGTGCGGCTCTTCTACATATACCGACGTAGAAAATGTCAGTTTAATTTTCTCGCCGTCACCTGAGTCTGCCGCATCTTCTGAGTCTTTGCCGCTGCTTCCACATGCTGTAAGTCCAACCATCATAGCTGCGCATAACAGCACTGAAAGAATACGATTTCTTTTTTTCATAACTAGTCCTCCTTTTAAAAATTTTACACCTTTCAATCATTGTATTATAATTTTGCACAAAAATCTTTGTACTATATGTTCCTTAATTTATACTATCAGCTTTCTTTGTGATTTTTTTCTCATAAATTCCAAAATATTTTTGTATACTTTGCACATTTCTTATGCCATCCAGGACAGTGCAGCCTCATCCCCAACCAAAGTTACATCGTTATGCATTTGTAAAATGGACGCCGGAACCTCCGGGGTCACCGGTCCGCAAAGAGCTTTCCGCAATGTCTCCGCCTTCTCTTCGCCGCTTACGACCAGCAGGATTTTTCTCGCCCGCATAATCGTGCCAATTCCCATGGTATATGCCTGTCTTGGGACGTCATCCGCAGACGCGAAGAAACGTTTATTCGCTTCGATGGTTCTCTCCTGCAGCTTCACACAATGCGTCATCGTATCAAAAGCCTCTCCCGGCTCATTAAACCCAATATGCCCGTTATGTCCCATTCCAAGAAGCTGCAGATCCACACCGCCAAGACTCTGAATCAGCCTTTCATATCTTAAGCACTCCTCTTCGCTGTCCTCAGCCATACCATTTGGCAGATAAGTATTTGCCGGGTCAATATTGACCAGGTCAAATAAATGCTGGCGCATAAAGTAATCATAGCTCTGGTCATTGGTCTTAGGAAGCCCCCTGTATTCATCCAGGTTCACACTTACAACCTCTGAGAAATCCAGATCCCCCTTCTTATACCACTCTACCAGCTGCTTATAAATACCAATCGGTGTCGAACCGGTGGCCAATCCAAGTACACAGTCTGGCTTCATGATAATCTGAGCAGAGATAATATTGGCTGCCTTTCTGCTCATGTCCTGATAATCCGTCGCTCTGTAAATCTTCATAACATACCTCCTTGAAAGAATTTTCCAATTTACTTTCTTAAATTCAATGTATCAAAATCCACATTTTACAGCAATATCGCACAAAGAAAAAGGCTCAATTGTGCAAATTTTTGTGCAAATCATGACACAAAAAAAGGCATCCCTCAGCCTCTCGGCTTTCAAGATACCCTTTTCGCTATATGCTGCTCTTTACTATTCTATTGTAATTCAAATGGCAGGACCTAACAGGGTCAATTTTTGGCTACACCGCAGCATGACCATGTGCTCCGATGCGAATCCTGCGCCCGGCACGCCTTCTGCCTGTAGGAAGTTCCAGATTCATAACCGCAATCGAACACAGCACCAGCAGAATTCCAACCATATTGCCTATTCCAACTTTTTCGCCAAATACCAGCACACCGATCAGCACCGCAATCACGTTCTCCACAGATGCTACCACCGGCACCTTACTGCTCTCCTTAATTCTGCTGACACCGGTAAAATATATGATATAGCAGATTCCTGTCGGAATCAGCGCATAGATAAAACCATACAGCAGAATCCCCGGCTCCAGCGGGTTCTCAACCGTCGTCCATGGATGCCCAAACAATCCCAGGAAAATCGACCCAAACAAAAAGTTATAGGTTGCTACCACATAAGGCGAAGACTCCCCGGAAGCAAGTCTTCCAAAGATACCAACCAGGGAGTAGCAGGCGGCAGAAGCCAGACCAAACAGAAGTCCCGACACTGCAAATGACATGCCGCTCAGACGACCTCCGGTAACGGTCAGAACACACCCCGCCAGATTCAGCGCCATGGCCAGGTATTTATTCGGTCCGAATTTTTCACGGAACAGAAAGTAAGAGATCACACTTGCAAATGCCGGTGACATGTAAGTCATAACACAGGCGAAGGACACTCCCAACGAATTGATCGCCGAACTATACACATAATTATAAAGCGCCTGACATACCAGACCCAAAAGCAGACAGGAAATCAATGTATTCTTACTGATCTTAAAGGCCTTCGGTCCTTCCTTGACCAAAGTAATCACCGTTAAAATCAGCAGGCTCAGTACAATTCTCACAAATCCTGTATATGCAGAAGAAGATCCACATCCCTGCATCAGCTTCACAAACAATCCATTCGTTCCCCACAGGCATCCTGCAGCAAAGATACATCCGTAACTTCTCAACGCGCCTCTCATCTTTCAATTTCCTCTCATTTCCCCAAAGTCTGAATAAGCTCCAAGAAGAAATCTATCACTGAGAAGGACTTGTTGTCAATACGTTTTTC
>JAUNGJ010000054.1 GCA_030524585.1 Eubacteriales bacterium
CTTGGCAGGCTTCACAATATCTTTCAGGAAGTCATGAAGAAGCAGACGGACAAGGTTGATCAGATCCGAAGCCGTTTTGGAAAGATTGAGAAAGAAGAGATTACTGTATCTGAAAAGCTGACACAGGTGGAAGCCTATGCGATGAGCCACAAAAGATTCAGCTTCCGGGAGCTTCTGACAAAGCAGAGCTCCAGGACACAGATCGTAGTTACATTTTTGGCCATTCTTGAGATGATGAAGTCCGGTAAAATCGTGATAGAGCAGGAACAGCCCTTTGATGATATTCTGATTACGTCACAGATGTAATCGGAAGCTGGTGTGTGCTCTGGCACATATTCTTTTTACAGGGACATAGAAAGGGAAGTATAACGTGGAAATCAGCAGGTTAGAAGGTATTATAGAGGCGATTCTTTTTACAATGGGGGATTCCGTAGAACTGTCAAAGATTGCTCTGGCAATCGGGCATGATGAGGATACGACCCGGAAGATTATACATAATATGATGGATAAACTGAAGGAATCCGACCGCGGGGTCCGGATCATTGAGCTGGAGGACTCTTTTCAGATGTGCACAAAGGCGGAGATGTATGAATATCTGATCCGAATCGCAAAACAGCCAAAAAAATATGTGCTGACGGATGTACAGCTTGAGACATTATCGATCATTGCCTATAAGCAGCCGGTGACAAAGCTGGAGATTGAGAAAATCCGCGGCGTTAAGTCAGATCATGCGGTGAATCGTCTGGTGGAATATAATCTGGTCTGTGAGGTGGGGCGCATGAATGTTCCCGGAAGACCTATTTTATTCGGGACAACCGAAGAGTTTTTGAGAAGATTCAGCATTCAGTCTCTGGATGAGCTTCCCAGTATGAATCAGGAGCAGTTCGAGAGCTTCCGGTCAGAAGCAGAGGAAGAAGCCCAGCTGAAATTAAATATTTGACGCATGGAAGAGCCTGCAGCTTCATAGATATAAGTAACTTGATGTCTGCAGGAACCAGATATGAAATATAAAGAAAGAAATCGACTGGCGAGATTATTACACAGGAGCATGGTACGGATCGCCCTTTGTCTGATTACCGTTATCTTTTTGGAAGGGGTATACAGCCATACGGCGGTCAGGGTGCAGGCGGAGGATCAGGAGCAGGATACGGAGAGCGAGGAATTTCAGGGGCAGTTATATGCCCGTTCGGCAGTTCTTATGGATGGGGACAGCGGAAGAGTGCTTTATGGAAAGGACGAGGATGTGCCAAGGCCGATGGCCAGCACCACTAAGATCATGACCTGCATTCTGGCGCTGGAGCAGATGAAGGATGATACGGAGACTGTAAAAGCGTCGGAAAACGCGGCGGGGCAGCCCAAGGTACATTTGGGAGTCAGTGTAGGGGAAGAGTATTATCTGAAGGATCTTTTGTATTCTCTTATGCTGGAATCTCACAATGACAGTGCAGTGATGATAGCGGAGCACATTGGCGGAAGCGTCCGGGGCTTCGCTTCTCTTATGAATGAGAAAGCCAGAGAGCTTGGATGTGAGAATACTTATTTTATTACGCCGAATGGTCTGGATGCCGCCGACGAGAAGGGGGTACATTCGACGACCGCCAAAGAGCTGGCAAGGATTATGAAGTATTGTATTCATGATTCGGATAAGAGCGGCGAATTTCTACAGATTACCGGAACCCAGAGCTACAGCTTTCAGGATGTATCCGGAAGCAGAAGCTTTACCTGCAGCAATCACAATGCCTTTCTGACGATGATGGATGGGGCGCTGTCCGGGAAGACAGGATTTACCGGTGATGCGGGATACTGTTATGTGGGAGCTCTCTGCCGGGATGGAAAAACCTTTATTGTTGCCCTGCTTGCCTGTGGCTGGCCGAATAATAAGAGCTACAAATGGGCGGATACCAGAGCGCTGATGGAATATGGACTCGCTCATTACAGTTACCGCAATCTGTGGAAAGGGATGGAGCTGCCGGATATTCCGGTTGTAAAGGGCGTACCGGATCATGGGGACTTAAGCGGCCCATCCACTCTGGGGGTGAAGATTGAGGATGAGCCGGAGGAGTGGAATTATCTTGTGAGAGAGGATGAGCAGGCAGACGTTGAACTGAACCTGGAAAAACAGCTGAATGCGCCGGTAAAGGCCGGGGAAGCCGTAGGGCAGATCAGTTGTACCCTGAATGGTGAATCTCTTGAAAGCTGGGAGATCGTGACGGTGGATGGAAAATCGGAAAGAGACTTTATCTGGTGTATGAAACAGATAGTAGATCGTTATATTAAAATAAATCAAGAAAAGTGATTAAAAACATCACTTTTCTTTTGCTTATACCTGTGATAGTATATGGTAAGTATAAAAAAGAACAAAGAAATTGATAAATATTGACATAGAAGGGAAGGATAAATATGAAGAACAGCAATAAGTACGAAAGACAATATTTCATGCCGCCTGAAGTGACCTATGACTGGGTGAAAAAGGATTATATCGATAAGCCGCCGATCTGGTGCAGCGTCGATCTTCGCGACGGCAATCAGGCATTAATCGAGCCTATGAGCCTGGATGAGAAGCTGGAGTTTTTTCAGCTGCTGGTAGATATTGGATTTAAGGAGATTGAAGTTGGATTTCCGGCTGCTTCTGAGACAGAGTACAAATTTATGCGTACCCTGATCGAGAAGAATATGATCCCGGATGATGTGACGGTTCAGGTGCTGACACAGGCCAGAGAGCATATCATTAAGAAGACCTTTGAGGCGGTCAAGGGGGCGCCCCATGCTGTGGTTCACCTGTATAATTCTACATCAGTTGCCCAGAGGGAGCAGGTATTTAAGAAGAGCAGGGAACAGGTGATGCAGATTGCCGTTGACGGTGCAAAGCTCCTGAAGAAGCTGGCGGATGAGACAGACGGCAATTTTACCTTCCAGTACAGCCCGGAAAGCTTCCCGGGAACAGAGGTGGACTACGCGGTAGATGTGTGCAACGCGGTTCTGGATATCTGGCAGCCGACAGCAGATAACAAAGCGATCATCAATATTCCGACGACGGTCGAGAATGCGATGCCTCATGTATTTGCAACACAGCTTGAGTATGTACATAAGCATTTGAAATATAGAGAGAACGTAATTCTCTGCCTGCATCCGCACAACGACAGAGGGTGCGGTGTGGCTACGGCAGAGCTTGGTATACTGGCCGGCGCTGACCGGATCGAGGGAACGCTGTTTGGAAACGGCGAGCGTACCGGCAATGTAGATATCATCACCCTTGGCATGAACATGTTCTCTCACGGCGTGGATCCGAAGCTGGATTTTTCAGATATGCAGAAGCTTCGGGAAACCTATGAGCGTCTTACCAGAATGCATGTATATGAGCGTCAGCCCTACGCGGGAGATCTGGTATTTACCGCATTTTCCGGCTCCCATCAGGATGCCATCGCCAAAGGTATGGCCTGGAGAGAAGACGGAAAGAGTGATATGTGGACGGTTCCGTACCTTCCGATCGACCCGCAGGATGTGGGAAGAAAATACGACTCCGACGTGATCCGTATCAACAGCCAATCCGGCAAAGGCGGTGTGAATTATATCCTGAAGCAGAGCTATGGAATCAATCTTCCGGAGAAGATGAGGGAAGAGGTCGGATACCTGGTGAAAGGCGTATCTGACCGGGCGCATAAAGAGCTGACTCCGGAGTGGGTATATCAGATTTTCACAGACAACTATGTGAATGCCAAGAGTGTATTTGCCATCGATGAGTGCCATTTCAAGCAGGTGGACGGAATCATTGCAGATGCGACGATTCAGCATGGCAACGACCAGAGAGTTGTGACGGCTTCCGGTAACGGACGTCTGGATGCGGTAAGCAATGCGATCAAGCAGTATTTCAATATCAGCTACGAATTGAGATATTATGAGGAACATTCTCTGACCAGAGGATCCTCTTCCAAGGCGGTTGCCTATGTGGGCATTGTGTGTCAGGGCAAGACCTGCTGGGGTGTCGGCATTGATGCGGACATTATCAAGGCTTCCATTGAAGCGCTGATCGTAGCGGTGAATAAGCTGGATCAGATCAAGACGGCGGATACCTGCAAGGATGCCCGCATGATTGAGATCATGAACTATATTCAGGCTAATTATATTGACGTAACGCTGGATGATCTGTCCGAGAAATTCTTCCTGTCAAAGCCGTATCTGTCCAAATACATTAAGGAGAAGTCCGGAATGACCTTTGGAGAGCTGGTGAAGAAGGTGCGGATGAAGAAAGCCCGGGCAATGCTTAAGAGCAGCAGCATGACGGTAGAGAATATTGCACTTACGGTGGGATATCAGAATGTGGAACATTTTAACCGGCTATTTAAGAAGACATACAATATGACGCCGGTACAATTCAGGAATCAAAAATAGAACAATTATGCAAGGGTGCAGCAGAAAGTAGATTCGCTGCACCCTGTTATGTTGTCAAAAATTTCACAAAAAAATGAATAAAACTGTTGAACTTTACAAGAAGACAATATATAATATACAAGGCAGAAAATTGGTTATAGAGAAACCTAATATATACTTATCGGGATTTTAATACTCGGTATGTTACAATTTTAAGAAGGAAAATGGAGGGTTGGGTTATGAGTAACATAGCAACAACAAGTGCAGCAGGCAGAAGAATTGCATCTCTGCTTGATGCAGGCAGCTTTGTTGAAATCGGAGGAGCAATCACTGCCAGAACTACTGATTTCAACATGCAGGATAAGGATACTCCGGGAGATGGTGTTATCACCGGTTACGGAGTAATTGACGGTAATCTGGTATACGTGTATAGCCAGAATGCGGATGTTTTGAACGGAGCAATCGGCGAGATGCACGCAAAAAAGATTGCTAATATTTATGATATGGCAATGAAGATGGGAGCTCCGGTCATCGGTCTGATCGATTGTGCCGGCTTAAGGCTTCAGGAGGCAACAGATGCACTGGAGAGCTTCGGAACCCTTTATCTGAAGCAGGCGCTGGCTTCAGGTGTGATCCCGCAGATCACAGCGATCTTCGGCACATGCGGCGGTGGACTTGCAGTAGTTCCGGCACTGGCTGATTTTACGTTCATGGAAGCAAAGGATGCGAAATTATTCGTCAATTCACCAAATGCGATTCCGGGCAACGAGATCGGCAAATGCGATACCTCTTCCCCGCGGTTCCAGAGCGAAGAGACAGGCCTTGTAGATGGAATTGGCACAGAGGCGGAGATTCTTGGAAATATTCGCTCACTGGTATGTATGCTGCCATGTAATAACGAGGAGGATGCGTCCTATTCAGAGTGCGGAGATGACCTGAACCGTGCCTGTGTAGGAATTGAGAATGCGGTTGAGGATACTGCCATTGCTCTTGCCAATATTTCAGATAACAGCATTTTCTTCGAGACGAAGAAGGATTACGCAAGAGATATGGTGACGGGATTTATCCGCCTGAACGGCATGACGGTAGGTGCCGTTGCAAACCGTTCTAAGGTATATGATGCGGAAGCCAACGTAGTGGCAGAATTTGACGGCTCTCTGTCAGTGAGAGGCGCGAAGAAGGCTGCAGAATTTGTAGAGTTCTGTGATGCATTCAATATTCCGGTTCTGACACTGACCAATGTGAATGGATACACGGCAGCAAAATGCTCCGAGAAAAATATTGCGAAGGCAGCGGCTAAGCTGGTTTATACCTTTGCAAATGCGACAGTACCGAAGGTAAATGTTGTGATCGGCAAGGCATTTGGAAGCGCTTACGTTGCAATGAACAGCAAAGGAATCGGAGCAGATATGGTATACGCATGGCCGACAGCCGAGATTGGTATGATGGATGCCGGACTGGCGGCGAAGATCATGTATGCGGATGCAGACAGTGCAACTCAGAGAGAAAAGGCAGCCGAATACAAAGAGTTACAGTCTAGTCCTCTGTCAGCAGCCAGGAGAGGGTATGTGGATACGATCATCCAGCCGGCTGATACAAGAAAGTATGTGATCGGAGCATTTGAGATGCTCTTTACGAAGAGAGAAGAACGTCCTTCAAAGAAACACGGAACAGTTTAGTGAGGTGAGGCAAAGTGAAGAAAAAGATTAGCTTATTGATTTGTATGCTTACAGCTGTGCTTGCTTTCACGACGGGATGTGGCGCTGAGAAGGAAGTTGTGGAATATGATGAGGCATCTGTTGAACAGGTGGCGGAATTTATGATCGCTTACTGTTCAGGTGTTGACGATGCCACAGCAGAACAGCTTAGAGCTCTCCGGGAGTTTTCCTTTGAACAGCAGCTTGCGGAGATGGGTCTTCCGCTTACACCGGAAAGCTTCTTAAGTGCAATGGATAGCTGGGAAGCCGGTGAGGAAGAGTGCGGAGCATACATTGGACATGGAGATTTTGTATTTGAAGCCAGTGCAGATGAATTGAAAGTAACAACAGAAGCAGAGTTTGAGGACCGTGACGCGACACTTGAGTTTGTGTTTGACGATGATCTGTTTCTCGACAGCTTTACGGTCAGCGCCAAATTCACAATGGGCGAGATTGTAGAAAAGGCAGCTTTGAATACACTGCTTGGTATGGGAACTGTATTTGTTGTATTGATACTTATCTCAGCGATTATTTCTCTATTCAAGTACATTCCAAAGATTCAGGAGAAGTTTAAAAAGAAACCGGCAGAAGCTGTGAAGACGGCTGTAGAAGAAATTCCGGCGGCAGTGGCAGAAACAGCTGTTTCCGAGACGGATGACAGAGAACTGATTGCTGTGATTGCAGCAGCCATTGCAGCCGCAGAGGGTACTACCACAGACGGTTTTGTTGTAAGAAGCATTAAGAGAAGAAAATCAAATAAATGGAATTAGAGATTTGAGGAGGAAATTAGAGATGAAGAATTATACAATTACAGTAAACGGAAATGTATATGATGTAACAGTGGAAGAAAAAGGTGCGGGAGCAGCGCCTGCAGCAGCACCAGCAGCAGCACCGGCGGCAGCACCAGCAGCACCGGCACCGGCGCCTAAGGCGGCAGGAGCAGGTTCCATTGAAGTGAAAGCAGGAGCAGCCGGAAAAGTGTTTAAGATCGAAGCAAGCGTTGGACAGAGCGTAAAGAGAGGCGATGCAGTTGTCATTATCGAGGCAATGAAGATGGAGATTCCAGTCGTAGCACCGGAAGATGGAACAGTAGCCAGCATTGATGCGGCAGTAGGCGATGCAGTTGAGGCCGGAGCTGTCCTTGCTACATTAAACTAAGAACATAACTTAACTTATGTTTGAGACACGACTGGAGGTTATAAAATGGATTATATAGTAACAACATTAGAGAACCTCGTGCATCAGACAGCATTCCTTAATCTGACAGGAGGCAACCTGGTTATGATCGGTGTTGCATGTTTTTTCCTGTATCTGGCTATCAGGCACGAGTTTGAGCCATTACTGCTGGTACCGATTGCATTCGGTATGCTGCTGGTTAATATCTATCCGGATATCATGCTGCATGCAGAGGATTCGGCCAACGGGACCGGTGGTCTGCTCTACTATTTCTTTATTCTGGATGAATGGGCAATCCTTCCTTCGCTGATTTTCATGGGCGTTGGTGCGATGACCGACTTTGGACCGCTGATTGCGAATCCGAAGAGCTTCCTTTTAGGAGCAGCGGCTCAGTTCGGTATTTTTGCCGCATATCTGGGAGCTATGATGATGGGATTCTCCGATAAGGCAGCGGCTGCTGTATCCATCATCGGTGGCGCAGATGGACCTACATCCATCTTCCTTGCAGGTAAGCTGCAGCAGACAGGTATTATGGGACCGATTGCGGTGGCGGCATATTCCTATATGGCGCTGGTTCCGATCATTCAGCCGCCGATTATGAAGCTTTTGACAACAGAAGAGGAACGTAAGATCAAGATGGAACAGTTGAGACCGGTATCAAAGCTTGAGAGAATTCTGTTCCCAATCGTCGTAACCATCGTTGTCTGCATGATTCTTCCTACCACAGCTCCATTGGTTGGTATGCTGATGTTAGGTAACCTGTTCCGGGAGTCAGGCGTTGTAAGACAGCTTACGGAGACCGCGTCCAATGCGCTGATGTACATCGTGGTTATTCTGCTTGGTACGTCCGTAGGTGCGACAACCAGCGCGGAAGCATTCCTGAATTTGAGTACCCTCAAGATCGTAGCTCTTGGATTGGTTGCGTTTGCATTCGGTACTGCTGCCGGTGTTGTATTCGGTAAGATCATGTGCAAGGTAACTGGCGGCAAGGTAAATCCGCTGATTGGTTCCGCCGGTGTATCTGCGGTTCCGATGGCAGCCAGAGTATCACAGAAGGTAGGAGCGGAGGCAGATCCGACCAACTTCCTTCTGATGCATGCGATGGGACCAAATGTAGCCGGTGTTATTGGTACAGCGGTTGCGGCCGGAACATTCATGGCGATCTTTGGTGTATTTTAAATAAATAGTTATGGAGGAAGAAATAATGGCAGAAATAGAAAAGAAACCAATTAAGATAACAGAAACCATTCTGCGGGATGCACATCAGTCTCTGATCGCCACACGTATGACAACAGAGCAGATGCTGCCGATCATCGAGAAGATGGATAAAGTGGGATATCATTCCGTAGAGTGCTGGGGTGGAGCTACCTTTGATGCATCTCTTCGTTTCCTGAAGGAGGATCCGTGGGAGAGACTCCGCAAGTTCCGCGATGGATTTAAGAATACGAAGCTGCAGATGCTATTCCGCGGACAGAATATCCTTGGATATCGTCCGTATGCGGATGATGTGGTAGAATATTTTGTTCAGAAATCCGTAGCAAATGGTATTGATATTATCCGTATCTTTGATTGCCTGAATGACCTGAGAAATCTTCAGACAGCGGTTACAGCAGCTAATAAAGAGAAGGCAGACGCACAGGTAGCCCTTTCCTATACCCTTGGCGACGCCTATACTCTGGATTACTGGGTAGATATTGCCAAGAGAATTGAGGACATGGGTGCAAATTCTATCTGTATTAAGGATATGGCAGGACTTCTGGTTCCGTACAAGGCAACGGAACTGATCGGCGCTCTGAAGGAAGCGGTGGATCTTCCGATTCAGCTTCATACACACTACACTTCAGGAGTTGCCTCTATGACATATCTGAAGGCCGTTGAAGCAGGAGTGGATGTGATCGATACTGCAATGTCACCATTTGCGCTTGGTACTTCACAGCCTGCAACAGAGGTTATGGTTGAGACCTTTAAGGGTACGCCGTACGATACGGGATTTGACCAGAATCTGTTGGCTGAGATTGCAGATTACTTCCGTCCGATCCGTGACGAGGCTCTGGAGACAGGACTTTTGAATCCGAAGAATATGGGTGTAAATATTAAGACGCTTCTGTATCAGGTGCCGGGCGGTATGTTATCCAATCTGACCTCCCAGCTTGCGGAGCAGAATGCGGAAGATAAATATTATGAAGTGCTCGAGGAAGTTCCGAAGGTGCGGAAAGACCTCGGAGAGCCGCCGCTTGTTACGCCTTCTTCTCAGATCGTCGGTACACAGGCTGTATTTAACGTACTGATGGGTGAGCGCTACAAGATGGCAACCAAGGAGACTAAAGATATCCTGAGCGGTAAATACGGTGCAACTGTTAAGCCGTTCAACGAGGAAGTGAAAAAGAAAGTTCTGGGCGAGAATCCGGAGGTTATTACCTGCCGTCCTGCCGATCTGATTCCGGATGAGCTTGACACACTCCGCAAAGAGTGCGAGCAGTGGATCCAGCAGGATGAGGATGTGCTGTCCTATGCACTGTTCCCGCAGGTAGCAGTAGACTTCTTTAAATACAGAGAAGCACAGCAGACCAAGGTGGATCAGACTGTGGCGGATACGGAAAACGGAAGTTATCCGGTATAAAGGCTTATATGAGGATGTGGCTTGAATGGCTGCATCCTTTTTTTGTTAAAAAGATGTTGCGCTGAGATATAATTAGGATATATGATTAAACAGAGTGTATTCGAATGAAATATGGCAAAAGGAGATTATGAGATGAAGATATTGTTAGTAATAGACATGCAGAATGATTTTATTGACGGGGCTCTCGGGACAAAGGAAGCAGAGGCGATCGTCCCGAAGGTAGTAGAAAAAATCAAAGGATTTGACGGAAGGATTCTGGCAACCAGAGATACCCATGAGGAAAACTATCTGGAAACTCAGGAAGGCAGAAAACTTCCGGTGAAGCACTGTATCCGGGGAACGGAAGGCTGGGAAATCCGTCCGGAGATTCAGGAGCTTGTGAAGGAACTGCCAATCGATAAGACGATATTTGGGAGTCTGGATCTGGGAAATATGCTTCAGAAGTATGATGAATGGCAGGAGAAGATTGAAAGCGTGACACTTGTTGGACTCTGTACGGATATCTGTGTAATCTCTAATGCGATGATTGTTAAGGCAGCTCTGCCGGAAGCAGAGGTGATTGTAGATGCCTCCTGCTGTGCAGGAGTAACACCGGAGAGCCACAGACAGGCGCTTGAGGCCATGAAAGTGTGTCAGATTGAAGTTGTCGGCGAGGAGTAGCCTATGATTCGGAACATTATTTTTGATGTGGGCAGGGTTCTGGTTGAATTTGATTATCTGCGTTATATGAGAGAAAGGCATTATAATAAACAGGAACAGAAGATTCTTCTGGAAAGCGTATTTAACAGCCCTGTATGGCTTCTGGCGGACCGGGGAGTGGTTGAGACGAAGGAGCTGGCTGACAGATTTGTGGCCAATGCACCGGAGCATGAGGGGCTGATCCGGGAAGCCTATGAGCATATTGAGGAAGTAATCTGGGAGATGCCTTACTCCAGAGAATGGGCAGAGGAATTAAAGAACAGAGGATACCGTCTGTATGTGCTGTCTAATTATGGCAGGGATCTGTATGAGAGGACGAAGAGCAAGATGCCTTTTCTCCCTTATATGGATGGTGTCGTATTTTCTTACGAATGTCATCTATTAAAGCCGGAACCGGAAATTTACCAATATCTGTGCAGGACCTATGGGCTGATTCCCGGAGAAAGTGTATTTATCGATGACAGCGCTGCAAATATTGAGGCGGCAAGAAATCTGGGAATTCACGGAATACAGTTTACCGGATATGAACAGGCAAAGAAACGGTTGGAGGTGTTATTAGAGCTGTATGATGAAGATGATCGCATGGTATATTGCTGTGAGTAATCTTGCGGCATTTCTGATTTATGGAATGGATAAGAAAAGAGCAAAGCGACACCAGTGGAGAATACCGGAACGGGTGCTTCTTGGAGCTGCAGCAATTGGAGGCTCTGTGGGGGCCCTGGCCGGAATGTATATTTTTCATCACAAGACAAGAAAGATGAAATTTGCGGTAGGGATACCCTTGATTTTCATTCTTCAGCTTATATTATTTTACAGTATATTCAACAGGTAGGTGAGAAAAGAAATGAAAGAGCTGATTGCAGATATTCATACGCATACACTGGCAAGCGGACATGCATATGGAACTATTAGAGAGATGGCTCAGGCGGCAGGCGGCAAAGGTCTGAAAATACTTGGTCTCAGTGAACATGCGCCGGGAATTCCGGGAACAGTTGACCCTTTTTATTATCTGAATCTAAAAGTGATTCCGAGAGAGCTGTTCGGGGTAAAGATCCTTCACGGATGTGAGATTAATGTGCTGAGCGGCGGAAGGCTGTCGCTGGAGCAGAAGTTTATAAACTGTCTGGATTATGCCATTGTGGGAATCCACAGGCAGTGCTATCAGGATGAAGGAAAACAGAGGAATACGGAAAATTTAATCGAATGTATGAAACATGAGAAGGTGCGTCTGGTATCCCATCCGGATGATGACCACACTCCGTTGGATTATGAATTATTAGTAAAGGCGGCCAAAGAATATCAGGTTGCACTGGAAGTGAATAACAGTTCGCTTCTAAAACCCCATCGGAGACTCAACTGTGTAGAAAATTATCATACGATGTTGAAATTGTGTCAGAAGTATGGTACAAATATTATCGTCAGTTCGGATGCTCATGATCCTGCATGGGTGGGAGAATGGGATAAGGCTTTGCAGCTGTTAGAGGAAGTCGGATTTAATGAAGAGCTGATAGTAAATAACAGCGAAGAGAAGCTAAAAGCATTTCTGGGATGCAGATAGTTTTAGGATATCAGAAATTTAGGACAATCATTCAAATAATCCGGAGGAAAAGAACATGAGAAGAAAAGACAGAGAAGTAACCAGCTATGAGAAAATGCTTGAGATCGTAGAAAGCTGCGATTGCTGCAGAATTGGGCTGGTAGATGAAGACGGAGCTTATATCGTGCCGCTGAATTTTGGTTATGAGGAAAAAGACGGAGAATTGATTCTGTATTTTCACGGTGCAAAGGAAGGAAAGAAGATTGATCTGATCAAAGATCAGGCGACCGCCAGCTTTGAGATGGATACGAAGCATGAGCTGGTGGAAGGTAACGTTCCGTGCGCATACTCCTACTTATTCCGGAGCGTAATGGGAAAAGGAAAGATTGAGCTTCTGGAGGATTATCAGGAGAAGGTTCATGGACTATTGAGCGTTATGGCGCACTATTCGGATAAGACAGATTGGAGCTTTCCGGAGAAAATGGTAAATAGTATGGCAGTAATCAGATTGACCGTTCGTGAATGGAGCTGTAAAGAACATTAATTTATGAAAAAGATGCTGGGAAACAAAAATCGGTTTGCCAGCATCTTTTTTATGCATTGTCAGGAAATTATTCTGGAACTTCCTATAGATTTATAATGCCTTATGTACAATCTGCAGCGCCTCATACAGAGAATCTACGCCGATCTGTCCCGGTGCAGAAGCCATGGAGCCGGAACCGAAGGTCAGACATGAGCCAAACGCTTCGCATGACAGACGGCTGATGCTTCCCATACCAGCCATAGACATAGTAATGATCGGACGGTCTGCATAGTCTGTTGCCATCTCTTCTGTAGCGGCGAGAAGTGTCAGTACATCTTTTTTACTCTGTGGCATAACGGCAATCTTCGGAACATCTGCTCCCATATCCTGCATTTTGCGCAGACGGTATACAATATCAGACTGAGCCGGTGTTTTGTCGAAATCATGGTTGGATGCTACAACCTTAGTATCAGCAGCATGGATTGCGGAAATCATATCGGAAACAATCTCGTCTCCTGTAAAAATCTCAACGTCGATCAGATCAGCCATGCCTGTTGCAGCGACAGCCTTGTTAAGCTCGGCATAAGCCTCTGTGCTCATCTCGTGAACGCCGCCTTCATTTTTGGTACGGAAGGTGAAGAGTAGTGGGGTATCTCCGAGTGCGGCACGTACTTCAGCCAACACATCCTTAACCTGATCGATATCTTCAACACCTTCAAACCAATCGACACGCCATTCCATGATGTCCATGTGCATCTCGGTGTACTGTTTGGTGAGCGATACGATTTCATCCTTGGTCTTTCCAACGTTTGGAATGCAGATAGCGGGAATCCCTGCGCCGAGTTCCAGATTTCTAACTTTTACTGTGTTCATGATAATCCTCCTTAATATTCATACTTGATTCCAAGCTTTTGTTTCATATATTCACTGTCCACACGCTGTCCAAGCATCAGCTCGATAGCGGCGATTGCCTGGAACAGCATCATTCCCTGACCGTTCATGATCTTACATCCGGCTTCCTTTGCCATCTCCAGCATCTTGGTCATATGCGGAGCATATATGACGTCTGTAACGATTAAGTCGGGATGGAAATATGATTTGTCTGGGATATAGGTGATTCCTTCTAAGGGTTTCATGCCCACACCGGTCGCATTGGTGAACAGATAGCTGGAATCCATCTCTGCCTTCAGGCGGTCAAGATCCTCTAATGGATAGAGGACAGCTTTACAGCTGGTGTTCTCGTTGATCTTTTTTACGGTTTCTTCCGCATTGGCTTTGAACTTGTCATCTCTTGCAAAGATAGACATCTCGGCAACGCCATCCAGAGCAGCCTGAATCTGTACGGCTGTAGCGGCGCCTCCGGACCCTACAATTGTTACTTTCTTACCGATCGGATCAATATCGTTATCTGCCAGAGACTGCATATAACCAATGCCGTCGGTGATATGACCGATTAAATAGCCGTCTTTGTTGACAACGGTATTAACTGCACCACATAACTTTGCTGCCGGAGAGATCTCGTCCAGATATTTGTGAACGATGGTTTTGTTCGGCATGGAAATGTTGGAGCCTCTCAGTTTCAGCGCACGAAGACCTTTGATAGCGTCCTCAAGCTCAGGGGCATCTACCTCAAAGCAGAGATTGACGATGTCAACGCCGAGTGCCTCATAAGCGGCATTGTGGGTAGCCGGTGACTGGGAATGACGGATTGGGTAGGCCATCAATCCAATCAGTTCGGTATGCCCCGTAATCTGATGTCTTTCCATAATAAATTCTCCTTTTTAAATTACTTGCATCTACAGAGTGTATGGATACTCTGTGGATATGATTTATTTATGTCTTTATTTTAACAAAATATGGAGCTGTATTCAAATATAAAATACTGTGTCAACCGATAACTTCGGTGCATAGAATTTTTCGCTTCTAAAAGATTGTACTTTTGCATATATTCTAACAGCATATACGGAAGGGGCAGGAGAAGATGGATTCCAATCATTTATACAAAGATATACAGGCAAGGACAAACGGAGAGATATACATAGGAGTGGTAGGACCGGTAAGAACCGGAAAATCAACATTTATTAAACGTTTTATGGAGGTTCTGGTGCTGCCGCATATGGCGGATGAACCGGGAAAAGCAAGAACCAGGGATGAGCTTCCCCAATCGGCATCTGGAAAGACGATCATGACTACGGAGCCCAAATTTATACCTAAAGAAGCGGCCGAGATCCGTCTTATGGAGGATGTACCGGTTAAGGTGCGCTTAATTGACTGTGTGGGATACATGGTAGAAGGGGCGGCCGGACATATTGAAGGCGGCGAAGAGCGCCAGGTCAAGACTCCCTGGTTTGATTATGAGATTCCATTTACCAAAGCGGCAGGTATTGGAACCCGAAAAGTGATTCATGAACATGCAACCATTGGAGTAGTTATCACTACGGACGGCAGCATTGGTCAGCTGGACAGGGGAAGCTATAGGGATGCGGAAGAAAAAACAATCAAAGAGCTTCAGAGCATTGGAAAGCCTTTTGTTGTTCTGGTAAATTCTACCAGACCATTTGGAGAAGAGGCAAAAGCGGTGGTCAGTGAGATAGAAGAAAAATATGGCGTCCGTGCAATGGCTGTGAATTGTGAACAGCTAAAAGAGGAGGACATTCATAGAATTCTGGAATGTGTTCTGGCTACATTTCCAATATCCGAAATTGAATTTTACATACCAAAGTGGGTGGAAATGCTGCCAATGGATCATAGGATCAAGCAGGATCTGCTGGAACACATTCGGAGGATCCTGGACAGTGTCGATGAAATGGGGGATGCATCCGGGAAAATAGAAAAACCGGATAGTCCCTATATCGAACAGCTTCGGGTAGAGCAGATTGCCATGGATACGGGGCAGGTGAGAATCCGCATTGAGGTGGCGCAGGAATATTATTATGAGATGCTTAGCGAGCTGACCGGAACACAGATTGCAGGTGAGTATGAGCTGGTATCTGAACTCCGGCATCTGTCAAAGCTGAAAGCAGAGTATGAAGGAGTCAGGGATGCTTTTGACAGTGTAAGAATGAGAGGATATGGCGTGGTTAGCCCTGTCAGAGATGAGATTGTCCTGGATGAGCCGACAGTAATCAAACAGGGAAATAAATACGGTGTAAAAATCCATTCAACGGCTCCGTCCATTCACTTAATACGGGCAAATATTGAAACAGAAATTGCTCCTATTGTGGGAAATGAAAAGCAGGCGGAGGATCTGATTGCATATATCAAAGAGACGGAGCATCAGGAGGGAGGCATTTGGAATACGAATATTTTTGGAAAATCCATTGAAGAGCTGGTAATGGATGGCATGCGCAATAAAATGGCGGTCATTAATGATGAAAGTCAGACAAAGCTTCAGGATACCATGCAGAAAATTGTAAATGACAGTAACGGCGGATTGGTTTGTATCATTATATAGCTTGCAAATATTCCGCAGAATTGTTATTATTATAAATATACTAATGATCAGTTATTGGAGGTACATCATGAGAGTTGCGATTATTACGGCAAGTACACCGATCTACAGAGGACAGGAAGAAGACGCGAGCGGCAGGGTGATTCAGCGTATTATGGAGGAAGCAGGACACACCATTGTATTTATGAAAGCGCTTCCATGTGATAAGACAGTATTATCTACCGTTATGCAGAGAATGGCGGACGGACATTTGACAGATCTGATTCTGACAACCGGAGGTTCCGGGTGCGCAGCAGGAGATTGTACACCGGAGGCAACCTTAGAGATTGTAGACAGACCGGTTGTAGGGATTCCTGAGGCGATGAGGGCATACACTCTGCAGATGACCAAGCGCGCTATGCTGAACAGAAGTGCGGCTGGAATCCGGGGAGATGTTCTGATCGTGAATCTTCCGGGCAAGCCGAACGCAGTGAAGCAGTGTCTGGAATATATGCTTCCGGAGATTATTCATGCGGTTGGATTGGTTCAGCAGAAGCCGGCAGAATAGGAGAAGGATGGGATGAAGGTAACCTATATACAGCACAGCGGATTTGCAGTAGAGTTTGAAGAGTGCGTGTTGATTTTTGATTATTATAAGGGTACGCTTCCCCGGTTTGAACAGGATAAAAAGATATATGTATTTGCAAGTCATAGTCACTACGACCATTTTCAGAAGAGTATTTTTGAATGGGAGAAGAAGTATTCGCAGATTCGGTATATTCTGTCTGACGATATACATGCAGATAATGCGGCGAATCGCATATTTATGGGACCGAATGAAGAATGTGATGTGGACAATATCAGAATAAAGACGCTTCGCTCTACAGATGAGGGCGTGGCGTTCTTTGTTTCTGTCAGAAATGCTGAGACATCCGAGACGAAATATATATATCATGCGGGGGATTTGAACTGGTGGCACTGGGAGGAAGAAGGGGACATCTATAACAGGATAATGGAGTTAAATTATCAGCGTGCGCTGGCATTGATAGAGGGTGTTCATGTGGATGTGGCCTTTGTGCCGGTAGATCCCAGACTTGGAGATGCCTATTATTGGGGACTTGATTGGTTTATGAATCATACGGACACTGACCGGGTATATCCGATGCACCTGTGGGGAAAGTATGAAATTCTGGACAGACTGATGTGCCAGCCGGAGACGGAAGAGTACCGGGAGAAGATTATGAGATTAAGTGAGGACGACGAATGCAGGTAAAGATTTATACAGACGGAGCCGCCCGGGGGAATCCGGACGGACCCGGCGGATATGGGACAGTTCTGGAATATATAGATTCCAGGGGAGAGCTGCACACAAAAGAAATCTCCCAGGGATATGTGAAGACAACAAATAACCGTATGGAGCTGATGGCGGTGATTGCCGGGCTGGAGGCATTAAACCGTCCCTGTGATGTGGAGCTGTATTCGGATTCCCAGTATGTGGTCAACGCATTCAATCAGCACTGGCTGGATAGCTGGATTAAGAAAGGCTGGAAGCGGGGAAAGAATGAGCCGGTGAAGAATGTGGATCTGTGGAAACGGCTGCTGAAGGCAAAAGAGCCCCACCGGGTAACATTTATCTGGGTGAAAGGGCACGACGGTCATCCGCAGAATGAGCGCTGTGATGCTCTGGCAACCAGCGCGGCAGACGGGGATGATCTGATTGTCGACGAAAATATGGCTTGATAATCAAAATTGTATATGATAGAATGTGAAATCGTGAGAATGCAAGTATGACAAGTAATCGCGGCTGCAGATGCCGAAAGGCTGCAGGTGAGGAAAGTCCGGGCTTCACAGGGCAGGATGCCGGATAACGTCC
>JAUNGJ010000055.1:0-14058 GCA_030524585.1 Eubacteriales bacterium
TATTTCAGTTCAATTTCCTCTAATTCCTTTGGAGGCAGTGCCTTAGAGGATGCCTTCACAAAGTCCTTAATCTTCTTCTGTGCCTTCGGAATCGGAATGTTGGTTCCTGCTCCGGCCACACAGCCGCCCGGACATCCCATACCCTCGATCAGACATCCGTTCATGCGTCCGGATTTGGCAAGCATCAGCGTCTTCTTACACTCTGCAAGTCCCTCCGCATGTTCAATGTTTACCTCAACATCCGGATAATATTCCTTCACGCATTTCTCAATTGCCTCGGCTACTCCTCCGGCTACCGCATACCCTCTTCCGGCTCCGGTTGCATCATGGAAGGAAGATTCTGCCTCATATTCTTCCAGATTAATATCCTTGGCATCGAACATAGCCTGAAGCTCTTCAAATGTCACTACAAAGTCCACATCACTTCTCACCGTTCTTCTCATTGCTTCCAGCTTCTTTGCCGCACATGGTCCCACAAATACCACTCTTGCATTCGGATGCTCTTTCTTAATGGTACGTGCAGTTGCAACCATCGGCGTCAGCTCCTGAGAAATCTGATCGATCATATCCGGGAAGTATTTCTTTGCCAGCATCGCCCAGGAAGGACAGCAGGAAGTAAGCAAAAACGGAAGCTCCCCGGTAGTTACCTTCTCTACATAGTGATGAGCCTCTGCAATCGCACCGATATCTGCTCCCAGAGCAACCTCATACACCTCTGAGAAGCCCAGCTCCTTTAAAGCAGCTTTCAGGTTCCTTGGGGTGATCTTATCGCCGAACTGTCCCACATATGCCGGCGCCAATTCAGCAATAATCTCATCTCCTTCGGTCAGCGCCCGTGCCAGCTGGAAGATCTGGGATTTGTCGGAAATTGCTCCAAACGGACAGTTTACCATACACATACCGCAGGATACGCATTTGTCGTTATCAATATGAGCTCTTCCCATCTTATCAGAACCAATGGCGCCAACTCCGCAGGCTCCCGCACAGGGACGCTCTTTCTTGGAAATAGCATCATATGGACAGGCTGACTTACATTTACCACATTTAATACACTTGGATTGGTCGATGTATGATTTGCCTTTTACAAATGAAATAGCTCCCTTTGGACAAACCTCCATACAAGGATGTGCAAGACATCCTTTACACATGTTGCTGACTTCATATCCCTTCGCCTCACAGGCTTCGCAGGCAGATGGAATGACCTGCATAAGCGGCGGCTCATAATATTTGTCTGAAATGTTGCTGGCCTCCACTCCCTGTGTCAGATGCACCGGCTTATCCTCCGGGCGCAGGGAAAGTCCCATCGCCAGACGAAGACGCTCTCTGACAATAGAACGAGAGCGGTATACATTCTCTCTGTACTTCGGTGAATCTTCATTCACCATCTTGTATGGAATCGCTTCCATATCGTCATTCAGCGTCTCTGCATTCCCTTCGAATCCGAGTCTCGCCACTTCTTCGAACACCTGTCTTCTAAGTCTCTTGACCGTCGTGTCCAACCCTCTAATCATCTCTGTTCCTCCTTAATGTATGTTTTATTTCTCCTTATCGAACCAAAAAGGTTCGATATGTTATTCTTTTTCAAACAATTTCTGTGCATAGTAGACAGACTGCATAGCGTCCTTTCCATAGAAATCTGCCCCAATCATGTCCGCATATTCCTGATTCAGAACCGCTCCGCCTACCATAACCTTACAATCCGGCTTCTTCTCACGGAGCTGCCGAATGGTTTCCTCCATGCTGACTACCGTTGTCGTCATCAGCGCGCTTAAGCCTACCAGCTTTACATCCTCTTCAATGGCCTTTTCGACAACCCTCTCCGGGGGCACATCCTTCCCCAGGTCAATCACGTCAAAGCTGTAGTTCTCAAGCAGAACCTTCACGATATTTTTTCCGATATCATGGATGTCCCCTTTGACGGTTGCAAGAATCACCTTGGCTTTATCCTCATCCAGAGTGTCTGCTCCTGAGAATCGTTCCTTAATCACTGCAAATGCCATCTTAGCCGCATCTGCGCTCATCAAAAGCTGCGGGAGAAATACGGTTCCCTTCTCAAAACCTCTTCCCACCTTATCCAATGCCGGGACCAGCTCCTGATTAATAATATCCAGAGGCTCCATCTCCCGAACCAGCTTTTCGGTAATCTGATGGGCTTCCTCCTTCAGACCTTTCTCAATAGCGCCGGACAGGGTCATACCGGACGTCTTCGGTTCACCCGCCGGCCCTGCCTGAGCCGTTCTGTTTCCATACCGGGCGATATAGCTTTCAAAATTCTCATCATATCCCATCAGTGCACAATAGGAATAGTAAGAACGCATCATATCCTCAGAGGACGGGTTGATAATTCCCGCGCTCAGGCCATTCTGCATCGCCATAGTATAGAAATTGGAGTTGACAGCCGGTCTGTAGGGAAGTCCGAAGGAAATATTCGATACCCCCAGCACCGTTCTGACGCCGCACTTCTCTCTCACCAGCTTCAGCGCTTTCAGCGTCGTCTTTGCACCATCCGGGTCTGAGCTGATGGTCATGGCAAGCACATCGATTACAATATCCTTCTTATCAATTCCATACTTTGCCGCCTCGGCGATGATCTTCTCCGCCACTGCAAGCCGCCCTTCGGCTGTTTCCGGAATTCCGGCCTCATCAATGGTAAGCCCCACCACAACGCCGCCGTATTTCTGAATCAGCGGAAATACCTGATCCATGATCTCCTGCTTGCCGTTGACAGAATTGATCATCGGTTTGCCGTTATAGATGCGCATCGCCGCTTCCATCGCCGGCTGGCTGACCGTATCGATCTGCAAAGGAAGGCTGGTAACGCTCTGAAGCTCCTTTACCACCTCCACCATCACAGCCGTCTCATCAATATCAGGAAGTCCCACATTCACATCCAGAATATGAGCGCCGTTTTCCTGCTGCATAATGGCTTCTTTTAATATATAATCCAGATCATGATCCTTTAACGCCTGTTTTAATTTTTTCTTTCCCGTCGGATTGATCCGCTCTCCGATAATCACCGGCTTATCGCCGATTACCGTTGCCCTTCCATAGGAAGAGACGATCGTCTCATGCTTCTTCACCGGTTCCTTTACAGCCAGATTCCTGCAGGCCGCCACCATCGCCCGGATATGATCCGGCGTGGTTCCACAGCAGCCGCCGATGACACAGGCACCCATACCTACGATCTGTTTCATGGTCTCTGCAAAGGCTTCCGGCTTCACATCGTAGTAAGTCCCTCCGTCCTTCTGTTTCGGGAGTCCGGCATTAGGTTTTACGATCACCGGAAGGGAGGTATATTTCATAACCTCCTCCAGGATCGGAAGCATCTGCTCCGGTCCCAGACCGCAGTTCATGCCCAGGGCATCCACACGAAGTCCCTCCAGCATCGCAACTACGCTTGGTACGTCTCCTCCGGTCAGAAGCTTTCCCTTTTCGTCAAAAATCATGGTCACAAATACCGGGAGATTCGTACACTCCTTCGCCGCCAGCACCGCTGCCTTCACCTCATAGGTATCGCTCATGGTTTCAATATGAATCAGATCCGCTCCCGCTGCCTCGCCATATCTCATGGTCTCTGCAAATGCCGCATAGGCATCCTCAAAAGAAAGATCCCCCATTGGCTTAAGAAGTTTCCCCGTAGGACCCACATCCAGAGCCACGTACACTTCTCTTCCGTCATGTACGCCAAAATTGGCTCCTTCCTTGGCGCTTACAATAGCGGCCGTCACAATATCCTCCAGCTCATATTCATCACTGTGAAATTTCAGTGCATTTGCGCCGAAAGTATTGGCAAGTACAATGTCACTGCCCGCCTCAAAATATTGTCTGTGAATGTCAAATACCTCTTCTGTGTGCTCAATATTCCAGGTCTCCGGAAGCTCTCCCGGCTGTAATCCTCTCTCCTGCAAAAGAGTCCCCATGCCGCCGTCAAAAAACAGAAGCTCTTTTCCCAGCCTGTCTTTTATCATCTATGTATCCCTCCGATATATACAGTCTCTCTTGTCACATGACTCGCATCCCTTTACGGGACACCGCTCTTTCTTATCACTGATTCCGATGACAGCCGTCACCGATTTGGTCGGCGTCAGCATACAGCTGTCCGTCATGGTAAGCCCAATACTCTTATCCGCATTCAGCATCCTTAAGATCATGCCCTGATGCCCGATATCGAAATCTCCGTATCCGGGGCTGAATCTCGGCCTCAGATATTTGCCTTCCTTCTCAAATTCCCGGCTCAGCTGCTGCTGGCATTCATCCAGATATTCCTCCAGCATTGCCGCTGCCGCCGCCTGAATCACCACCGCTTTTGACATATCCGTCAGAGAATAGCGCTTCATAAGAAGGTCGACTCCCACTCCAAGTGTAGCTCCCAACAGCACCGCCTCCCCGCAATCCCGCAGATTCCTGTACAGATTCCTGCTGACAATATTCAGTTTCCCAATTACAATGCTGTTCGTTTCTTCCAGAGTTACGCCAAAAATGCGATAGATGATACGCTTATCCGCCGCCCTGTCCAATTCTCTGAAGGAATCTTCTACCAGGGCAAGGGTTTGGTCATCTACCGCATGATTGCCATATCCCAAGTAACGAATTGCCTCTTTCGTTCTTGTATTCATTCCAGGCTCCCGTTATCTTACAGGCTATCGTACAGCTCCTCATACTGTCTTGCAGAATTATTCCATGAGAAATCTTTCGCCATAGCCCTCTCCACAATCTTATTCCAGTCTCTCTTCTTGTCGTAGTAAATCTGCTCTGCATAGCGAACGGTATTCAGCATCTCATGTGCATTGTAATTGGTAAAGCTAAATCCGGTTCCGGTCTTCTCGTACTCATTATATGCCTCTACCGTATCCTTAAGCCCGCCTGTCTCACGGACAATCGGAAGCGTACCGTAACGAAGGCTCATAAGCTGGCTCAATCCACATGGCTCAAACAGAGAAGGCATCAGGAACGCATCGCAGCTTGCATAAATCTTATGGGACATTGCATCTGAATAGTAAATATTCGCAGACACCTTATCCGGATACTTCCATGCAAAGTGACGGAACATATTCTCGTACTGCTCTGCTCCGGTACCAAGTACCACAATCTGAATATTATCCTGACAGAGTTCATCCATCACATATGCGATCAGGTCGAAGCCTTTCTGGTCTGTCAGACGGGACACAATACCGATCATCATCTTCTTCGGATCCTCAGCAAGTCCAAGCTCCTTCTGCAGAGCAACTTTATTCTTAACTTTCTCTTTTCTGAAATTGTCAATTGAGAAATTCTTCTCAATCTTGCTGTCTGTCTCCGGATCCCATTCCGTATAATCCAGACCATTTACAATACCTGACAGACAGTTGGCGCGGGCATTCATAAGTCCGTCCAGCTTCTCGCCATAGAACGGAGTCTTAATCTCCTCCGCATATGTATTACTTACGGTTGTAACTCTGTCAGCATAGACAATGCCGCCCTTCAGATAGTTGGCGTCCTTGTATGCTTCCAGTTTATCCGGTGCAAAATAATATTCCGGAAGTCCTGTGATGTCTTTGATTCTCCTGGTATCCCAGGTTCCCTGGAACTTCAGGTTATGAATGGTGAAAATAGTCTTGATTCCACGGAAAAATTCATTGCCAAACCGGAAATTATCCAGATATACCGGCACAAGACCAGTCTGCCAGTCATGACAGTGGATGATATCCGGCCGATATTCGATCAATGGCAGTGTACTTAAAACCGCCTTTGAGAAAAATGCAAATTTCTCAACATCCCCAAACATCTCACCATAAGGTGCAGTTCCATTAAAACGGTCTTCGTTATCTATAAAATAAAATGTAATTCCTTCGTGCTCCAGTTTCAAAACGCCTACATACTCAGAACCCATGTTCCAATCCATGTAAAAATGCGTTACATATTCCAATTTACTGCGCCACTCTTCCTTAATGCACATGTATTTCGGAAGCATTACGCGAACCTCGTAATTCTCTTTATCGAAATACTTCGGCAGTGATCCTGCTACATCCGCAAGTCCGCCGGTCTTGATAAACGGTACTGCCTCAGAAGTTGCAAAAAGTATCTTTTTCATAATTCTTTCCTCCATATAAATCAACATTCCTTCATATGTAGTTATTGTACCGTATTTTTTACAAAAAATAAAGCGTTATCCGATTTTTCTAGGTAAAACTTTAACAATTTATCTGCTTTTATATTCCAGACGAAGCGTGTCTGCAATCAATGCTATAAATTCCGAATTGGTAGGCTTCCCCTTTCCATTGCTGACCGTATATCCAAACAAATCATCGAGAGTGTCCAGTTTTCCTCTGCTCCATGCCACCTCGATCGCATGGCGGATCGCCCGTTCCACTCTGCTTGCCGTCGTCTGATGCTTCTTGGCTACGGTCGGGTAAAGAACCTTTGTCACTGCATTTAACACATCCATATCTTCCACCGCCATCATAATCGCATCCCTCAGGTAATGATACCCTTTAATGTGGGCCGGGATTCCAATTTCATGAATCATATCCGTCACTCTGGTCTCCAGGCTGACTTCCTCCTTCTCTGCACAGCTTTCTGAATGTTCTCCCCTGGAATACGTATTTCCGCCTTTTCCTTTCACCGTGTTTTTAATGTAATTCAGTATTACCTCGTTCTTAAATGGCTTCATCACATAATAATGTGCTCCCTTGTTGAACGCGTCTTCCGTAATCCGGTCCTGTCCAACCGCTGTGACCACAATAAAATTGGGGTGCTTTCCGAGCTTTTTATCCCGATTTATCTGTTCCATCACGCTCAAACCGTCCATCTTTGGCATAATCAGATCCAATAAGACAACATCCGGCTCCTTCTCTCTGATAATCGAACACATATCTTCTCCGTTATTTGCCTTTCCCACCAGCCGCAGCTCCTTGTCGCTGCTGATAATGTCGCCAAGCAATTCCAGAATTCTTTCGTTATCGTCGGCTATTGCCACACTGATTGCTCCCATTCTTCAAATCCTCCTATCTTTACTGAAAGTCTGCAAAAATAATTATAAATTTATGCAATTTGCAGTTCAAGAAATATACGTCGTAAATTCTTATCACTTTTCGACCCTTTTCCCGTTTTTCGCCATGCTTTGACAGATTTAGATTTTTTATGTAAAAAAAGAGAAATGCAATTGCTTACATTTCTCTCGAATCCTGTCAAATTATGTATATTTATCGAACTATCCGGACTTCATATCCCAAATTGATCAGCTCTACAGCGCCATCCTGTAGATTGCCAGCATATCCTCTTCTTTCAGAACCTTCGCCGAACCTTTTTTCCCGCCGCAGGCAATGCTGCACTTACGTGCCATCTCCTTAAGCTGCTCATCAGTAGGATGAATTCCAAGCTCCTCCATTGAGGTCGGCATATGGATCTCGCGGTAAAAATCCTCCATCGCTTCGATTCCCTTAAGGGCAATCTCTTCATCGCTTCCTTCCTCTTCCACACCCATTACATTCCGGGCATAACGCTTAAATCTTGGAAGACAATCCTTATATACATACCGCGCCCAGCTTCCCCAGACAGCCGCCAGGCCCGCTCCGTGAGCCACGTCAAACATGCCGCCCATCTCATGCTCCAGGGCATGGCTTGCAAAATCTCCGCCTTCGATGCCGCATCCAGTCAGGCCATTGTGTGCAAGGCTTCCCGCCCACATCACCTCTGCCCTTGCCTCATAATTATCCGGCTCCTTAACCAGAATCTTTGCATTGGTAAGCACCGTACGAAGCAGCGCTTCCGCCATACTGTCCGTAATCTCCATGTGACCGCCATTAGTAAAATACCGTTCCATCGTATGCATCATAATATCCGTACAGCCACATGCGGTCTGATAATCCGGCAGGGTCATGGTCAGCTCCGGATTCATGATCGCAAACTTCGGTCTGCAATAATCACTGCTGTATCCCCGCTTGATCCATCCATCTTCCTTCGTAATAACAGAAGAATCACTCATCTCACTTCCCGTAGCCGCCAGGGTGAGCACCACGCCAATCGGAAGACAGCCAGCAGCCTTGCGCTTTCTGTCATAAAGCTCCCATACGTCCCCTTCATTTACCACGCCATAACCGATTGCCTTGCCGGAATCGATAGCGCTTCCTCCGCCGACAGCCAGAATAAAATCAACACCTTCTTTTTTACAGAGCTCGATTCCTTCGTATACCAGACCAAGTCTCGGATTCGGCACCGCGCCGCCAAGCTCGACATAGCTCACTCCGGACTCGTCCAGCGACTTTTTCACTCTGTCCAGAAGTCCGGACCGGATTACGCTTCCGCCGCCATAATGAATCAGTACCTTCTTACAATTCTGCTCTGCGACGAGCTGTCCGACCTTTTCTTCCGTTCCCTTTCCAAATACAACTCTGGTGGGTGTGTAGTATTCAAAATTATGCATCGCATTCCCTCCATTTTCTTTTGTTCTATACCTATCATATATCCGGCCCATAAATAAATCAAGCTTCGAAGTGCAGGTTCCCTTACCTCGACGCTTGATTTTATCTTTTTTCTATGAGAGCTTTTTCTGCTCTATTTTCCTGATGTCAAATGTCTGATTGTGAAGTCCGGAACGTTTCCATATCCATAGTCCCGACAAAATCACCAGCAGGCCTCCGCCAATCATTTCCACCTCATAAATGATGTTGTCTCTGACGGTATTCATTACCGGAAGCGCGGAACATACAATTGCGACCCCACAGATAACCAATTCAGATACTCCCAAAAAGCAGCCCCATTTTTTATTCTTTGTCATCTGGTACAATTCCGGTTTGTCCTCCTTCTGCCTTTTGATCCTGATATATGCTGCAAACAGAAGAACATATGGGAATAAGGACGTTAAGGCCGTCATTGTAATCAGGACGTTGTAAATGGTCTCCACCGCCGGAAAAATCGCCACGCCTGCCAGCAATACCGTTACCAGGACTGCCTGAAACAGAATTGCTTTTTCCGGGATTCCATGTTTGTTTCTTTTTGTGATGCTCTCCGGGAAAATTCCCGGTTCCGCATATCCAAACAGCATCTTGGTCGGCTGTGCGATATACAGAACCACCGACCCGAAAATCGACAAAATAATTCCAAAGGCGACAACCTGGACAAACACCTGAGGAATCCCAAGCAGCTCACAGGCCACAACCAGCGCATCCAGAGTACCTGTATATGCAAAGATCTCGGAGGTTGGAAGCAGCATGGTCATACAGATGGAACCGATCACATACAATACGCAGATCGTACCCGCCGCGATCATGATCGCTCTTGGATAGTTTTTCTGAGGATCATCCATTTCCGAAGCAAAATTCGCGGTAAATTCAGCTCCTGTATACGCAAATGTAATTCCGGAAATTGCGACCAGTGAATTCATATTAAGCTTCGGCGTCATCGTCGCGATCGTATAAGCCGATGCACTGGGCGCCTTCTTCAGGATGACAATTGCAAGAACCGACATCCCGATCAGACACACGGTCGGTACAACGGAACCAAAAGCGCCGACACTGGTAAAATACTTGCCAAATTCCATTCCCCGCATACTTGCGAAGGACAATGTCCAGAACACTGCCAGAGACATGACCAGAACCAGAACTTTATTATCTGCAAGCTCCGGTTTCCCAATCATATAGGTAAAATTGATCGAGAAAAAGGTCAGGAACGACGCATACCAGAATATCAGTGCAGTCCAGTGCATCCATGATACCAGAAATCCGTACTTTGTCCCGAATGCGATCTTCACCCAGTCATTCAGGCCTCCATCCGTCGGATAGGAGGAGGCCAGTTCCGCACACATCAATGCCTGCGGCACAAAAAACACCATCATGAAGACAATCCACATAGGGATAGCTCCAAGTCCCAGCCCAAAGCTGTCAGAGGTTGATTTTGCAATCCACCGGATTCCGTATAATGCCGAAACATTCATCAACACAAGTTCCCAAAACTTAATCTTTTTTGTCCCCATATCTTTTACTCCTTTCGGCACAATATACGCTAGATTCCGTTTCTCTTCACTTTATAGTCATAATCCTTATGGAAAACATGTTCTCCATTTATGGATGCGTCCATCTGTCCCGTAATATAGAAATATTCCAGATCCGCGGTCTGCGTTACAACGATGTCACAATCTGTAAGCCAGCCTTCGCGGCCGTTCTTCATTTTCTGGACGATCGTATATTTTGCTGACAATGGATCCTTATTACTCATGGTCAACTCTCTTTTCAGGTTATGCTCCACAATCGTACCGATATCATCAAACCGGTAAATTCCTTCTCCGAACACACCGCCGACTCCATTGGTAATGGACGTCCATGTATCTGTAATCAGATCGTAAGTAATCTGACGGTCCACATGTCCCGGCGACAGTGTCGTCATCGGTGTAAGAGGCGCACATTTTGCTTCCATATCCGGTCCTTTGGCATCTTTACCTCCGAAAATCGGAAGTACAAACTTCGCGGTTGAAAGATCAAGCTTCAATGTGGCAAGCTCCGGTGAAGGCCAGATCATCGGCCAGAAGGAGTTCGCAATGGAAAGTCTGATTCTATGACCTGCCGGGAAATTATGGCCGCACACATCAAGCTGTACCTTTGCTTTATAAGTCTTTCCCGGTTCCAGATAAACAACCTTCTCATGGCCTTCAAGGTGTGTCAGATTCATAAGACCATAGGAAACTCTGGTTGCCGCTCCGTCCGGATGGATATCGCATAATTCCGCATACAAAAATGCGTTCGGCTTATCGCTGGTAAATTCCACTTCAAATTCCGGGTATCCGAGAATTTCCACCTCTTTCTCCAAAATGTCGGAATCAAATACCATTGCCATTCCATCATCAACCCGCATATCTGCCGGGCTTTCACCGGGAACACCGGCGCCCATCCACTCATTTGCCAGAAGCCCGTGATTTGGAAGTGTACACAAATCTACAATTTCTTCTTTTGTATTCTCAGTATCCTGAAGATGTCCATATGTCATGGATAAGGTCTTCATGGCAACATCCTTTGACGGCCATCCATCCAGCGCTACCCAGCGCCCGTCGCTGATTGGATGCACCGTTTCCGGCTGCATACTGTCTTCCAGCCATACCTGCACCATCGGGCAGTCCAGCATATCATTTTCAATCCCTTTCAGCCATTTATCCCACCACTTGGTTGCCTCTCCAAGAAAATCGATTGCCGGCTGCGGGGCTCCGTCATGGGCAAATACATGTGCCCAGGGCCCGATCAAAGCCTTCCTCGGCACACTCAAGCCTTCCATCAGTGTAAGAACGCTGTTTGTATAGGAATCTGCCCATCCGTCCAGAGCAAATACCGGAACCTTAATATCATCGTAATTCACGCTTACGGAGCCATGCTTCCAATAGTCGTCCCTGGTCTGGTGCTCCAGCCAGTTTGCCGGCCAGAGAGGCATCTCCTCCAGGCGGTGTACCGATTCCTCAAACCAGGTATCCGGCTTGATCTCCGAATCAATGGCGCGGCACATGTATGCAAGCATAATATTGCCCCACCAGAAATTATCATTCAGAAGGCATCCGCCTTTATAATGAATGTCCTGGGTATATCTGTCGTCTACAAACCCCACACAGATAATGGCTCTTAATCCCTCCGGCTGTCTTGCAGCCACCTGCAGAGAATTAAAACCGCTCCAGGATTTTCCCATCATTCCCACATTTCCGTCACACCAAGGCTGCTTTGCGATCCATTCAATGCATTCGACAGCATCGTCCTGCTCCTGCTTGAGGTATTCATCATAGAAGCACTGATCCGACTCACCGGCGCCTCTCATGTCAACACGGACAACGTTGTATCCCATACCTGCAAAAAATCCATACATAGGTTCATCACGGCCACGCATACCATCTCTCTTCCGATATGGCTGCGTCTCAAATACTGTCGGAACCGGTTTGTCCGTCTTTGGATGCCAGATACGTGCGGAAAGTCTGCACCCGTCCGACATGGTAATCCATTCATTCTCAATGACGTCCCATTCATAAGGAAACTCTTCTCTCGTCATCACTCGTTTCGCTTTTGCTTCAACCTTTGCCATAACCTAGTCCTCCTTTTTCTTTTTTCCATAGGTCTTTGTCCATATGATCGCAACGATTAATCCGATGACACCCATTGCCATCATATAAATATGATTCAGGTGATAGCCCTGATATCCCGGATATTTGTCAAGCAGCTTACCTGCGATCGTATAACTCATTACTTCCGGCAGATACCCGAAGGTGGATGCCATACCGATTGCTACGCCGCCAAGCTCCACCGGTATTCCGCCCTCTGAAATAAAAGAAAAATACAATCCAAAGTTTGAAAACATTCCGGCATATACCAGTACACAGGCGGCAACAACCAACGTCATTCTGATATCGGAAGTCATCTTACCTGTAAGATCCATGATCAGGACGCCCAGAACCATAAGGATATATCCGACCACCATGGTCTTACTCTTGCCGACCTTGTCACCGGCAAAGCCGCCGATCGTCGCCGCAAATGGACGGACATATTGCGCCATCACGGTAAGGACGGCAGCGATCACCGCACTTACTCCGATAATGTTGCTGGCATATGGCGTAAAGTAGTAGGATGACATGTTAAATGTATAGCTTGTGTACATCATGATAATGATCAGCCACATCACCGGCATCTTCAATACACTTGCGATATCTTTGAAAGATACCTTCGCAGCGCTTCCGTCTTCTTTAATCGTATCCGGCTCCTTCAGCAGGAAAATAAAGATAATACCGACAATCAATGGCGCCAGTGAATAAAACCATATGATTCCGTCAATTCCCATGCAGGGCGCTGCTTTTGCCTCAAACACACCAAAGATTGCAGTAGCTACCGCCAGATGCGCCGCATTAAACACTCCCCGTCCGCCCTCAAAGGTTCCATATGCACGACTCTGTTCCTCATCGGTAGCCTGGACCCTGACAATTTTCATCAGCGCCGGCCAGAACGTCAAAAGTGAAGTCACTCCCCACAATCCGTAGATAAACACCAACGCATAGAAATTATTTACAAACAGATGAAGAAGTCCTCCAAGCCCCGTTGCAATCATTGAAAAAATCAGCAGTCTTTTTGCCTTGATCTTGTCCGCCAAAACTCCTCCAATGATATAGGAAAACACACCGAGAAGTCCGTAGGCGCTTCCAAGAAGTCCCATCTGCGTATTCGTCAGATGATACATACTCTGGTAGGTGTCATAGTAGTACGATCTGAAATACGGAAGTCCATAGATAATCGATCCTGCAAACGACAGAAGAATAATTGTTCCCAGATTTTTCCTGTATCCGGCTTTCGCCTCTTTCGCCATAAATATTCCCTCCATTCCTTTGTCCCTGATAAATATATATGCATCTTAGTTAGATTATATTTGAATTGATAATTATTTAGCAAACCCGCCGATTTTCACAGAAATTGAAATAAATCCACTGCTTTTTTCTTATTGCGAAACAGAGATTGAAAATAAATTTATTTTTCCATTATTTTCAATTAATATTTCCCATTTTCATCCATTTATTTCACAATTCGAAAATTATCTTTTCAAAAATTCTATGATATGATAGAATCTATCTATGCTATTTGATATTATGGGGATGAGTTTTTCTTGTAATTTCAGAAAGGAAAAGAGGTGTAACATGGCTTCCAACGAATTTTACGTCACACTTGGACAGAAGCTTCGTGCAAGACGTCGCGCGAAGCATATTACATTAAAGGAAATGGCAAAAAAATTACATAAAAGCGCCGCCACAGTTTCAAAGTACGAAAAAGGTGAGATTTTTATCAGCATAGATATTCTGGTCGACATCTGCAAAATACTGAATGTGGACATCGCTTCTCTGCTGCCGGACACCTGTTCCGGGAAAAATCAGAATGAGATTGAGCGGTATCGGAAATATTTTTCCGAGCGTCTTTATCTATACTGGTTTAACGGCGAGAAAAATCAGGTACAGACTGCTGTTCTGGAGAACCGTAATCTGTCTTTTCGCTCTACCATGTACTACGATGTGGCCGACGTATCAAATTACTATGAAGCTAATTTTATTTATGAGGGCAAAATCGTCTATAGTGATAC
>JAUNGJ010000055.1:14158-17605 GCA_030524585.1 Eubacteriales bacterium
TCTTCAATCAGTATTCCATAGCCTTTGGCGGGATTATTTACAAACACATGGGTCACAGCTCCGATCAGTTTTCCGTTCTGCAGGATCGGACTGCCGCTCATGCCCTGCACGATTCCCCCGGTCAGCTCCAGCAATTTCTCATCGGTTACTTCCAGTTCTATGGTTTTATTGACCTCCTTTGCCGAAGGATTCACTCCCGTAATCTGAACCTGATAGTCCTCTACCTTTCCTTCCACACTGCAGCGGATCGTTGCCTCGCCCTCTTCAATTTCCTCCGCGGAAGCAGTCTCCACTGGCTCTGCATTGTGAAACAGGGTATCGATCCTATCCAGGGTTCCGTATATTCCTTCCTCACTATTCTCCGTAATGCTGCCCAGCATATTATAATTATTATAGACAATGATACCTTCCATTCCCCCGGGCACTCCGTTCTCGCCCTTTTGAATATCCCGGATGCTGGTGGTATACAGTACTCCTTTTGAAATATCCAGAAGCTCTCCGGTATCGGTATCGTGAATCCCATGTCCCAGAGCTCCAAATTCACTGTCCGCCGTCAAGTAGGTAATCGTTCCCAATCCCTGGGCATTGTCCCTTACCCAGATACCAAGCTTATAATCATCTACTGCACACTGAACTGCCTTTATACGAATATCAATTGCCTGCTCACCCCGCATGACTTTCAAAATTACATCCTCCTGATTCAGCGATTTTACGGCTGCAATCAGCTCGGATTTATCCTCAATTACTTCATCATTGAACCCCACAATATAGTCGCCTTCTTTCACCAGATGGGCCGCTGGCTCATACTCCTGCCCGTCCATTCCCTCAATGGCTTCCGTCCCCAGCACCAGTACTCCTTCTGTTTCCAGATAGATGCCGATCGGCATTCCGCCCGGAATCACCATATTGCCGGAGGTTCCTGCCGACACCTCTCTTTCCAGCTTATTTTTCTGGTTTTCCAAAAGAAAATAACTGCCTCCCACACTGACTGACAGCACCAGGATCATCATTAATATTCGTCGATACCAAAATTTTCTCATCTTTCATCCTCCAAACCATCTGTATATGTACCTGCTTTATTATGTTCAATTACTCACTTTTTATGTCCTGCCAGTTCAAAAGAAATCTTTTAAGCCAAATGGAAGGAGTATTTCGTTTTGTGGCATCAATAAGAGCATCAAAGATGCATAGCAAAAAAATCACTTTAGAAGAAATTAGAAGTTATTGACAACTATTTCCATTTTTCGTAATTTCTTATTGACAACGAAAAATGAAAAATCTATACTGTACTTATCGAACAAGTACGCATATTACAGAAAGTACAATCGAGGGATAATGAATGGAAATTATTATAAGTAATAGCAGCGATAAACCCATATATGAACAAATATGTATACAGATTAAGGGGCTTATCATGAATGGTTCTTTGTCAGCAGGCGAGGCATTGCCCTCTATGAGGGCTTTAGCCAAAGACTTGCATATCAGTGTTATTACTGTTCAAAGAGCATATGAGGATTTAACTCGTGACGGTTTTATCGAAACTGTTTCTGGTAAGGGAAGTTTCATCGCACCGCAAAACCGTGAATTTATACAGGAAGAGCAGCTGCGAATAGCTGAAGAACTATTGCAAAAGGTAGCAGATATTGGCCGAACTCACGGAATCACTTTTGAGCAAATGGCAAATATTCTTAAACTGTACTATGAAGAATAAGGCGAGGTAGAAAATGGAAAATAATAGCATTGTGGTTCAGGGATTGTGTAAAAACTTTGGGGACTTTTTGTTGGATAATATATCTTTTGAGGTTCCTAAGGGAAGAATTGTTGGTTTTATCGGTGAAAATGGGGCTGGTAAAAGCACAACAATCAATCTCATTCTAAATGGACTAAAAAAGGATTCTGGAAAAGTTGAAGTTTTTGGTATGGACAATGCTATATCATCGGTTAAAAGTGAAATCGGAGTAGTTTTCGACGAATGCAACTTTCATGAAGTATTCAATGCCAAAGATATAGAGAAAATTTTGGCGGGGGTATATTCTACATGGGATAATAGTATGTATCGCCGTTATTTGAAACAATTTAATATACCACTTAATAAACCCATTGGTTCTTTTTCAAAAGGAATGAAAATGAAACTTTCTATAATTTGTGCAATGGCACATAAGCCGAAGCTTCTTATACTGGATGAAGCAACAACCGGGCTTGATCCGGTTGCAAGGGATGAAGTGCTGAATTTGTTTTTAGAGTTTATTCAAGACGAGGAACATTCCCTATTCTTTTCGTCACATATCACTTCGGATATTGAAAAAATTGCGGATTATGTTATTTTTATTCATCAAGGGAAAATCGTTTTTGAAGAGCAAAAAGACAGTTTGATTTATAACTATGGAATTGCAAAGTGTAGTCAAGAACAGTTTACTTCCATATCACCAGGTGACTACATAATTTCCCGAAAAACAAATGTTTGTATGGAATGTCTGGTTACAGATAAAAACGCCTTTCGGAAAAAATATAAGAATATTATTGTCGATAATGCGACACTGGAAGACATCATGTTATTTTACATTAAAGGAGGGATACCATGCGGGGATTGATTTATAAAGACATATGTCTTTTTTTCAAAAGCATAGAAAAAAGGCAATCTATCATTATAGGTATTTTAATCATTCTTCTTTTCTTTAAGGCTGGTATTTATGCAGGATTGATGACTTCTATTATGTTGGGAATGACAATAGGAATACAAAATATTCTGAGCTTTGGAAACGACGAAAAGGCAGAATGGAAAAAATATCAGAAGACTATGCCAGTAAGCGATTATAAAGTGGTGGCAAGCAAATATATTTCAATTATCTATATTTTACTGCCGGGCATTTTAGTAAGTATTATTTTTAATCTGCTTTCCAATGTGATATATAGCTATTGGACAATAAGCCTTTTTAGTTTATCTATTGCAGCTACTGTCACAATTCCGCTTGTTTGGTCGGCTATTTCACTGCCTTTAACATACTTATTTGGATTTCACACAGCGCAAGCGGTGGGCTTTGTTTTTATATTTCCGATGGTTTATATCATTAATTTTTTTGAAGACGGACCGGGATTAACAGCTCTCCCCGACACTATGACAGCTTACATTATAATCCTTTTTTTGATTTGCGCTTTACTTTTTATTCTTTCCTATTTTCTAAGCGTTGTTGGATATTCAAGAAAACATTGAGATAGATAGCAAAACCGCTGGATGGAAAGCGACACGGAAAGCTGCACAGACAGAAAAATGGAGCGCATGATTCAATTCATGCGCTTTAATTTTTCAAATCCTTTTTTCATATTTTCAAGTATTGTTTCTAGTATAGCCCCTGGACAAGCAAGATTGAGACGGACATACTGTTTCCCTGCATCCCCAAACTCTCTTCCGTCGCTTGGAAGGATTCCGCATTCATTTTTCCAAAATTC
>JAUNGJ010000105.1 GCA_030524585.1 Eubacteriales bacterium
GCGCACGTTGAAAGAACCGCTGTGGGTTCTTACCGAAGAGAAGGATCGCAGCGCCACTAATTTCTTCCTGCCCATTTCTTGTCACAATGAAGTCTTTGTTACTGCGGAGATATTCCAGAGGACCTTTTCCATAACCAATCTTAGCGGTGTATTCTCTGACAAAATCCAGATCAATGTCATCCACAGTGGCGTCACGGACAGGGATATCTTCAAAGTAACGTCCGCCTTTTGCGTACATCAGGCGGGTACGCTGCTCAAAATTCATTTTCTTGGATTTATCGCCTACACGGTAGAATACCTCATCCGCCTGGTTTGCATGGAGCTGCGTACTGGGATAGACGTGCATGATGAGGATGTGGTTTGGCTTCCCTTTTTCATCCATGCAATCCATGATGCGGGTGTCCACACTGACAGAAGGAACGCAATAATCAAATGGAGCGCGAAGCAGTTCATTGATGTGAGCTTCCTGACCGTCAATGCCGGTAACGGCGCCTTTGTCTTCCAAGCCGATTGCAATATCGCCGCCATCCGCGTTCGCAAACGCAATAATGGTGATTGCCAGGGATTTTGCGTCGATCCGGGCGCTTTTTCTGTCAAATATCTGTAATTCAGTAGAAAAACGCATTTGTTCTAAATCGTTGGTATCAAGCATTTCATTCACTTCCAATCTGAGAGCGCAGTGCGGGTATGAATCCCGGACTCTCTTTTATATATTAACCGCTGAAGGAGAGGATATCAAGCCGGTAAAGAAGAATTTTCCCTCGCCGGCGAATTCTTCTTATGTAAATTTTTATACTGGCTGTTCCTGCAGAGGACTTTTCATATAAAATCCATATCTCGGAATAGATCGCAATGGATATCTACGATAGTATTAATCAGTATACTCCATCCATCGGATATCTTATTTTCGGCGTAGAAGATGACTTTCTGCACGGCGGCATCGATTCGTTTGACAATATGAAGGTCGGAGCCAGGCTTATAATGGAGCTGGCGGAGGATTAAACATGGTTGCCGTGTAATTAGACTTGTAACTACGGTAAATACAGCCCCCTGTGGGTATCATATTACCGATGGGATGTTTGGAGATATGTCAGAAGAAGCTGTAGAAGAAATGTTAAATCGGGTGTGGAGGAAAATAGATGGTAACAGGTATTGAGAGTTTCAAGGAGCGGTTCAGGGGATTTGAAGATCAGTATGTGATTATCGGCGGAACGGCGTGCGATATTTTAATGTCGGAAGAAGGGCTGGATTTCCGAGCAACAAAGGATATTGACCTTGTTCTGATTGTAGAAGCAATCAGCGCAGAGTTTGCAGGACATTTTGGGAATATGTGAAAGAAGCGGGATATGAGCATTGTAATAAAAGCTCCGGAGTGCCGCAGTTTTACCGGTTTGGCCAACCGGTGTCAAAGAAGTATCCTGCAATGATCGAACTGTTCACGCGCAGGCTGGATGGCATACCGCTCCCAGAAGATGCCGTACTGACACCGTTGCCGATGGAGGACGATATATCCAGCCTTTCTGCAATTTTGCTGGACGAAGATTATTATACTTTTTTGAAAGCCGGAAAGACAAACACAGCGGGTGTTGCTGTTCTGGATGTTGCATACCTGATCCCGTTTAAAGCAAAGGTGTGGATTGACCTGTCAGAAAGGAAGGCTTCCGGAGCGCACGTTGACAGCAAAAATATCCGGAAAGAATTTCCCTCATCTTGGGATCCTCCATCTGGGTGAGGAATGCATCTGACATGGAAGTCAGGCGCATTTCAATGAGTTTATCTATAGTGCTTTGTGTAGGTCCATCGGGACCTCTCCATCTTCCAGAAATACCTTCAGATATTTCTCCTGATTAAGAGAATAGTGAAAGCCTTCCCATGTCTTACTTTTCTGCGGTACTTTAGAAATGGTTTCCTTTGCCCATATGAAATATTCTAGCATCATCGTTTACTCTGAATTAGATACTCCTTTTCTAAGCAGGTCATCTATTACACTTGTGTAACCAGAGATAATTGTAGTATCTGCTTTACGACCAGTAAGAGCATGTGGCGTTATCCGGAATCCATTCTTTTGTAATCGCCGCAAATGCGCCCTAGTCATTCCGGTACGACGCTCCAGCTCAGCAAGGTTGATTTTATTGAGATCAAACTTACAGAGAAAAGCGGTATGACGAAAGATTTCACAATGATGGCAGGACAGATGTGCTGACCTACGGTATCGCTTTCTGCAGGAAACGCTGTAAAGTGG
>JAUNGJ010000106.1 GCA_030524585.1 Eubacteriales bacterium
TAAAAAGTATAATATCAGTACTGGGAATAAATCAACACACAATTACACATACGAGAGAGGAAAAGGATTATGAAAATTACAGTAGCAGGTGTCGGATACGTTGGACTGTCTCTGGCGGTTCTTCTGGCACAGAATCACGAAGTGACAGCAATTACGACAACCCCGGCAAAAGCAGATAAGCTGAACAAATTCATCAGCCCGATTCAGGATGATGAGATTGAACGTTTCTTCCGGGAAGCAAAAGCCGGAGAGCGGACATTGAATCTAAAAACAACTGTTGATAAGGAAGCGGCATACAGTTCCGCTGATTTGGTTATCATTGCAACTCCTACCAATTATGATGATGTGGGACATTTCTTTGATACCTCTGCTGTAGAGGATGCCATTGAATGTACCTTGAAATACAATCCGAATGTTTTGATGGTTATCAAATCCACAATTCCGGTGGGATATACGGAGAGTGTGAGAAAGAAATATGGTATCTCGAATATCATTTTCAGTCCGGAATTCTTAAGAGAATCAAAAGCTCTGTATGACAATCTGCATCCGAGCCGCATCGTTGTAGGCGCCGCGGAAGATCAGACGGAAGAGGCGCAGATGTTTGCCAACCTGCTGCTGGAGGGCGCAGAGACCGAGAGAAAACGTGCAGGCGGAGAAGATGAGCATATTAAAACTCTGATTGCTCCGTTGACGGAAGCAGAAGCTATCAAGCTGTTTGCGAATACTTATCTGGCAGTCCGTGTGGCATATTTCAATGAGCTGGACACCTATGCGCAGGTAAAGGGTCTGGATAGCCAGAAAATTATTGAAGGCGTATGCATGGATCCGCGTATCGGCGGTCATTACAACAATCCTTCCTTTGGATATGGCGGCTATTGTCTCCCGAAGGATACCAAGCAGCTGCTGGCCAATTATAAAGATGTCCCCCAGAATATGATTGAAGCGGTTGTTAAGAGCAACACTACCCGAAAAGATTTCATCGCTGATGAGATTATTGCTAAGAAACCGAAGACGGTTGGTGTGTACAGACTGACCATGAAGAGCAACAGTGATAATTTCCGTGCATCCGCAATCCAGGGTGTTATGAAGCGTATCAAGGCTAAGGGAATTCCGGTAATCATCTATGAGCCGACACTGGAGGATGGCAGCACATTCTTTAATAGCGCAGTGGTGAATGATGTAGAGAAGTTCAAAGCCCAGAGTGATGTGATCCTGGCGAATCGTTTCGACGAGATTCTTGCCGATGTTGAGGATAAGGTTTACACAAGAGATCTTTATAGAAGAGACTGAGAAAATCTTCACTGCCGTTTATTTTCTGATATACTTTAGAAAAAGGTAAGAGAAGGGATGTTCTGGCATGAGGAAAATTTTATCGGTTATTTGGTATTTGATTCTATTTTGTGTCATGGCGTGTTCTGTTTTGTTCATGATATTTCCTATACTTAGTGGGGATTTGGATAATATTACTATCCTGTTTAATTTGTTTGGAACATTCCTTTTCCCGATTGTGATTATATTATTGTTTAAGCATGTAGATGCGAAAAGCTTTAGGAAACTTTCATTCCGGAAACGTTTCACCAATATTTTTGCTGTAATAGCATTTATTATTCCTATAATGGCTGTTTCTACACTGTACTATATCAATACGCATGGTTTGCAAGGAGTATTGATTGGATTGCTTACAGAAGAGAAAGCGCAGGTGATTAATTCCTACATAGATTATTCAAAAACATATGGATTGCTGACATCCAGCGGGAAACGCATAGCTGCAGATCCGGGAGAAATTTTAAAGCTTATATGGGATACTTCGATTTGGATCATACAGATTATGTTCTATGCGATGTTAACGGTAGGAATTCTCCTGCAAAGTGTGCGGGAATTTATAGTAAGGGTTTGGAGATTCTCTTGGAGGTACGTGACAGTATACGTTGTATTTCAGATTATTATGTTTGCAATAACAGCGGCTGCAGGTATTGTATTATTTTTACTGGCGAGCCGTTCTATTGACGGAACCAGTATCTGGTTTGTTTTTACCAGTTTTTTTAAATTTCCTTTGAAAGCAAGCTACAATGAGATTAATGAAATAATAGCTTCGCAGAGGATGATCAGTTTATTTGCCAAATCAGGAACTTTGGTGTCGGGACTGACAGGTGC
>JAUNGJ010000107.1 GCA_030524585.1 Eubacteriales bacterium
GATGGAAGATGAACATAAGAATTATTTCTTCGGGGATGTTCATGTAAGGGGCAAATATCCGGGATATATGAAACGTTATTTTCGGGAAAAAGGGATTGAGATTGAATTTGGACCAGAAGATGAAGAAATTCTGAAAAATACCGTAGATTTTGTATCTTTCAGTTATTATGTGAGTGTTTGTGCTTCGGCGAATCAGGCACTCCATGAAAAAGGCATGGGCAATCTGCTGGGAGGCGTGCCGAACCCGACCTTAAAGGCCAGTGAATGGGGATGGCAGATCGATCCTAAGGGACTTCGCTATGTACTGAATATGTTCTGGGATCGCTATCAGAAACCTCTTTTCATTGTGGAGAATGGACTTGGAGCTGTGGATGTTCTTGTGGAGGATGCCGCAGGAAATAAGACAGTAGAGGATGATTACCGCATTGAGTATCTCCATGATCATCTGGTTCAGGTGGGAGAGGCTATTAAGGATGGAGTAGAAGTGATGGGGTATACCTCATGGGGCTGCATCGATTTGGTCAGCGCATCTACAGCAGAATTGAAAAAGAGATATGGATACATCTATGTGGACCGGAATGACGATGGTACTGGTACATTGGAGCGGTATAGGAAAAAATCCTTTTACTGGTACAAGGATGTTATTGCCAGCAATGGAGACAATCTTTAAATTCTGATAGAATCGCGTCTGCTGCGTCTGGCTGTCTTAGAGCGTGTTTGAAAAATCATTTCAGCAATCTGTACGCCTCAATTTGGGCTAAATTTTTCAAACACGCTTTAGTAACGGCGGCCAGATGCAGTGGGAAAAGCAAATGAACAGTAAAGGAGGAGCGGAAGTGGTAAATATAAAATTGGGCTACGCACCCACCAGAAGAAGCATTTTCAGCGCACCGGAGGCAATCAAATACAGAGGGCTTACTGCTGACCGCCTGAAGGAGCTGGGAATTGATTTTGTGGATATCACCGATATCAATGAAGAAGGGCTTCTTTATAATGATGATGACATGAAAAAGATTGCCGAGAAATTTAAAGCAGAGAAGATTGACGGATTTCTTCCCCACTGTAATTTCGGAACAGAATTTGAATGCGCCCGCCTTGCAAAAGAACTGAATGTTCCGGTACTTCTGTGGGGTCCCCTGGATGAGCGCCCGGAGCCGGACGGAGTACGCCTTCGTGATACCCAGTGCGGACTTTTTGCAACAGGTAAGGTTTTAAGACGTTTTCGTATCCCGTTTACCTATATGACAAACTGCCGTTTGAATGATCCTGTATTTGAAAGAGGATTAAGAGATTTTATGGCTGTCTGCAATGTAGTAAAGAAATTCCGCAATATCCGTATTCTTCAGATTTCCACAAGACCATTTGAATTTTGGACCACCATGTGCAATGAAGGGGAGCTTTTAGAGAGATTCAATATCCAGATTTCCCCGGTTCCCATGCCTGAATTAACGGATGAAGTTAAGAAGGCAAAAGCAGAAGGTACGGAAGTGGCTAAGGTAATGGAATACTGCCGCACCAATATGAAGGTAGAGATCAAAGACGAAGAACTGGAAAATGTAGCTGCACTGAAGGTTGCCATGAAGCGTCTGATCGACAAATACGGCTGCCAGGCAGGTGCGATCCAGTGCTGGAATCAGCTTCAGAGCGAACTGGGAATTATGCCGTGTGCAGCAAACTCTCTTCTGAATGAAGAAGGAATCCCGATTGTCTGTGAAACAGATATCCACGGTGCAATTACTGCATTAATGGTAGAAGCAGCAGGCATGGGCGAGACAAGAAGCTTCTTTGCGGACTGGACCATCCGTCATCCGGATATTGAGAACGGCGAGCTTTTGCAGCACTGCGGACCATGGCCGATCTCCGTTGCAAGAGAAACACCGAAGATTACATATCCGCTGGCTTTTGATCATCCGGGAGCAATCACCGCAGAAGCAAAACACGGCAATATCACTCTGGCACGTTTCGACGGAGACAACGGAGAATACTCCCTGCTTCTTGGAAATGCCAAGGGGGTAGACGGACCAAAGGGAATGGGAACCTATCTATGGGTAGAGGTAGACAACATCAAACGTCTGGAAGCCAAAATCGTAGAGGGGCCATATATCCACCACTGTGTAGGCATTCACAAAGATGTGGTTCCGGTATTGTACGAGG
>JAUNGJ010000056.1:0-11652 GCA_030524585.1 Eubacteriales bacterium
CCCATATGCTGTCGTTTTTATTATGAAAGGAAAATGTGTTCAAAATACCGCAAATCGCTCTGGGAATTGTTTTCCCAGGGCGATTTGTTTATAGAAAATCTGTTATGTTATAGAAAATTTCTCTGCAATTTTTTGAAAGCATTTACAGATCGAAGATTTCAAGACTTCGCTCTAAGATTCCGTGCATATATGCAATGGCAGTCCCGTAATTGGTCATGGGGACTCCGGCATCCTCTGCACATTTCATGCGGTATTTCATTTCCCGCTCGTTTAATGTACATCCGCCACAGTGAATGATCAGACTGTATTTATCAAGCTCCAGAGGAAATTCGGTTCCGCTGGTGAACTCGAAATTCAGTTCTTTTCCGGAATGTTCCCTAATCCATCGGGGCATTTTCACGGTACCGATGTCGTCGCACTGGCGGTGGTGGGTACAGCCCTCGGAGATTAAAATGGTGTCGCCTTCTTTCAGATTGTCCAGAGCGCGGGCTCCTGCCACTAAGGTTTTCAGATTCCCTTTGTATCTTGCAAATAAAATCGAGAAAGATGTCAGAGGAATATCCCTTGGAGTCTCAGCGGATACTTTACCAAAGGCCTGACTGTCCGTAATGACAAGAGCAGGCTTTTTACCAAGGGCTGACAGTGTTTCTTTTAAGTGGGTTTCCTTTACAACGATAGAAGTGGCCTCTGCTTCCAGAATGTCACGGATTGTTTGCTGCTGCGGAAGGATCAGCCGTCCCTTGGGGGCGGCCTTGTCGATGGGGACAACCAGAACGACAAAATCGGAGGGCCGGATCAAATCTCCCACAATGCGAAGCTTCATGTCCTCAGAAGGAACCAGGGAAGCAATCAGTTCTTTTAATTCGTGGATATTTGTCTTTTTCTCTGCACTGGCCCAGATTATGTGTTTTTCATCAATCTGGCATGCAGAAAGGGCATGAGCAACCTGCTCCCGGTTGTCAGATGCAAGGTCGCACTTGTTAAGAATAACAGCGCAGGGGATTTCTTTTTTCCGGATGCGGTCCAGAATGCGGATGTCCTCATCGGTGATTCCGGCGCTTCCGTCTACAACCAGAAGGGCGATATCCGTTTTGTTCAGCATCTGATATGCTTTCTGGATACGAAGGGCGCCTAATTCCCCTTCATCATCCAACCCCGGGGTATCGATCATCACCACCGGGCCGAGAGGAAGAAGTTCCATAGCTTTCAGAACCGGGTCGGTGGTAGTTCCCTGCACTTCAGAGACGATTGCAAGATTCTGACCTGTCAGAGCGTTGATGATGCTGGATTTTCCTGCATTTCTTTTGCCGAAAATGCCGATATGTATACGTTCCCCGGATGGGGTATGGTTCATGCTCATAATTATCCCTCCTAAAATTAATATAAACATATCTTATTACAAAATCATTTGAATCACAAGCAAAACCACCACAAAACACAAATCGTGTGATACAATGAACGATAAGCGACGAGCGCAGATTTTCAGGATAAACCACGGGCTGCTTGCAGACCAGGGGATTATCCTGAGAATCTATGTGAGTGCAACGAACACCGAGAAGGCGAAGCCTTCGAGGTGAGCGGGCGGAGCGGAAAGACGAGCGTGGCGAACACCGAGAAGGCGAAGGAAGCAGAGGGTATGGATGTAAAATGAGTGGATGTATGTTATGTCCCAGAAAATGCGGTGTGGACAGAGAGCATGGTGAGAGAGGAATCTGCAGGGAGACCGACAGGGTACGGCTGGCAAGGGCGGCTCTGCATATGTGGGAAGAGCCCTGTATATCAGGAGAAGAGGGCTCCGGAACCGTGTTTTTTACGGGCTGTAATCTGCGGTGTGTTTACTGCCAGAATTATGCCTTATCCAGAAGTGAAAGGGGCAAAGAGATTTCAGAAGAACGGCTGGCGGAAATCTTTCTGGAGCTGCAGGAGAAGAAGGCTAACAATATCAATCTGGTTACGCCGACGCATTATATTTCCCAGATCATCAGAGCGCTGGATACGGCAAAGAGGCAGGGCTTACGGCTTCCGGTTGTATATAACAGCAGCGGATATGAGCGGGTGGAATCCCTGAGGAGATTAGAGGGCTATGTGGATATTTATCTTCCGGATTTCAAATACTGGACCTTGGGCTCGGCAAGCCGCTATTCTATGGCGGCAGATTATCCGCAGGCGGCAAGGGCGGCGGTTGCAGAGATGGTAAGACAGACCGGAGATCCGGAATTCGATGAGCGTGGGATGATGCGAAAAGGCGTGATTGTAAGACATTTACTGCTCCCTGGATGCGTAGAGGAAGGGAAGGCAATCGTCCGGTATTTGTATCAAACCTATGGAAATGCTATTTATATGAGCCTGATGAACCAGTATACCCCACTGGATACGCTGGATACCGGAGCCTATCCGGAGCTGAATCGAAAGGTGACGGAAGAAGAGTATGATGCACTGGTGGATTATGCCATTGAACTGGGAGTGGAAAATGGCTTCATTCAGGAAGGCGAGACGGCAGGGGAAAGCTTTATTCCGTCATTTGAGATGGAGGGAGTATAAGAAGGCATACTTAAAAAAGCGTAAGGAAAAGGGAGCGGATATATGATAAAATGGTTGTTTTTTGATCTGGGTTCGACATTAATAGACGAAAGAGAGTGCGACGAGTACCGATTGCAGGATTTACTAAGGCAGGAGAATGCACCTGGAAGAGAAGTTCTGGAACAGAGAATCATGGAAAATGTCGCCAGAGGAGGTTCCCCATACAGACATACCGTGAGGGATTTGGGGATGAAAGGAATGGATTGGCCGCAGCATTTGGAGAAATTATATGAGGGAGTGCCGGAGGTGCTTGAAGAGCTTCACGGCAGATACCACCTGGGCGTCATAGCAAATCAAAGCCTTGGAACCGAAGAGCGTCTGGTTAAATTCGGAATCCGTCAGTATTTTGATGTGATTCTGTCTTCGGCAGAGGAAGGCGTGGAAAAGCCCGATACGGAAATCTTTCGGAGAGCCCTTAAAAGAACCGCATGTATGCCGGAGGAGGCATATATGATCGGAGACAGACTGGATAATGATATTGAGCCGGCGGCAGGATTAGGAATGCACACGATCTGGGTAAAGCAGGCGATGTATGCCTGCGCTGATTTGAATTCTATTTGTTGTAAGCCGGATATTGTTGTAGAATGTGTGAGAGATCTTCTGCAGCATGTATAAATTTTTGCTTTTTGTCACAGAACCGAAAGAGCCTTATGAAAATCAATTTCACAGGGCTCTTTTTGGATTCTTGTCTTATGTATTGTCTGGCTGTTATGCTTCAGTTTTTTTGCATTCCAGTACATGCTTATAGAAGCTGTTCATCTCTTCCTCAGTGTCGAAGGTCGCTACGTACATCTGGTTGCCCATAGCGCCGGAGAGAGCATCCGGGATACGTTCTACCATCTTCATGTTTGCGCCGTATTCCTTCATAATATCTTCATGGCTCATGACGAAATCCTTGCCGTCGCGGAGTCCGGCGAATGCACAGAATTTATCTTCGCCGCTTGCTACGGTGGATTTGTCAAAAGCGATCATATCCGCCCAGATTTTATATACGTTGGTGCTGTGGCCGAAGTTGATCATATCCGGGGTAAATCCGCCGCACGGGCGCATGTTGACTTCCAGAGCTACCACGTCGCCTTTTTTGCCCATTCCTTCATGGTCGCTTAAAAGGCGGAAGAACTCAAAGTGTACGAAACGGCTCTTGACGCCGAAGCTCTTGACGGTAGCGCGTCCTGCCTTGCGGGTATCCTCCGGCAGATCTTTTACGATATAGTAAATGGAGTTGTCGGCATTATTTACAATGTCCATAACCGAATTCGGAGTTACGTTGCCGGTCTCAAAGATTGGTTCACCGTTGGAATCAATGATCGCATCATAAGAGTTGACGGCGGCATCGATGTATTCCTCCATGATATATGTAACGCCCGGAATCTTGGTCTCAAAGAAGGCTTTCATCTCGGCGTCGCTGCTGATTCTGTGAGTATCGGAAGCGCCTACGCCGTTATCCGGTTTGGCAATGATCGGATAGCCAACCTTTTTGGCAAATGCCTTACAGCCCTTTAGATCGTCTGCCAGATGATAGCGGGCAACCGGAATACCGGCTTTTTCATAAAATTCTTTCATTTTTGATTTAAATTTGATTCTCGGAATATCTTCGATCTGGAAACCGCTGGTGATGTTGAAATCCGAGCGGAGCTTTGCATTCTGTTCCAGCCAGTATTCGTTGTTTGACTCCAGCCAGTCGATCCGTCCGTACTTGTGAATGAAAAAAGCAACGGCGCGGTATACCTCGTCATAATTTTCCAGACTGCTTACCTTGTAGTATTCATTCAGACTGTCTTTTAATTCGCTGCTCAGTTCATCGTAAGGCTGATCTCCGATTCCCAGAACATTCATTCCGTTGTTCTTAAGCTCTCTGCAGAACATCCAGTAATTGGTGGGAAAATTCGGAGAAGTAAAAATAAAGTTTTTCATGTCTCTCTCCTTTGTAACTTTTGGTTTTTATAATATTAATAGTTTGCATACTATCAATTTTTTTGTGAAATACCGGGCGAAAAGCCTATTTCTCACCCAGCAGATACGGTACGAAGTAGGTAACCTGTTTATACCACCAGTCCCAGTCATGGGCTACGTCGTATCCCCAGAAATCCACCCAGACATTGATGCCCTTGCTGTCGCAGATTGCCTTTATCTGACGGGTAGATTCCGGCATCTCCCAGGGGCCCTGCCCTACGCAGATGATTCCCTTTCTCTGGTTATACATCTCAATGTAAGGGTGGTCTTCAGGCATATTGGCCAGATAGTGAACCGGTGAGTTGTTGTATACCAGATCGTCCATGTATCCGTCAAAGCCGTAATCAGCCGTATAGATACCGCTTAAAGCGAGCATTCCGTCAAACAGATCCGGACGGCGGAAGAACAGGTTGGCGGCGTGGGTCGCTCCAAGGCTGCAGCCAAAGGTGATAATGCCCGGCGCACCGTCCCAGCCGTTGCGTTCTCTGGCAATACTCTGGATCATCGGAGCCACCTCGTCGGTGATATAGTGAATCCAGGCTTCGAACCGCTCGCTGCGCCAGCGGGGATCTCCGCCCTTGTTAGACCATGTTTCCAAATCAATCGTATCAATGGAGAATACCATAACCCTGCCGGAGTCGATCCAGGGACTCCAGACATCTGTCATCTTGAAATTCTCAAAATCAAAAAAGCGTCCGTCCTGGCATGGGATGAAGAGAACCGGTCTTCCGGCATGGCCATAGATCTTGCATTCCATATCTCTGCCCAGTGCAGGACTATAATTTTTAATATATTGTGTTTCCATAATCTCTTTGTGATATCCTTTCTTAATATTCTTTCATATCATACAGCAGCGTATTTATGAAGAAGGGAATCTGCTTCTCCCAGCTTGCTTCGCTGTGGTTACCGTTCGGTACGATCCGGCTGGTCAGCAGTACCTTTTTTTGCATCAGCAGTTCACATACTTTGCCGTATTCCTTCATCATATCGGTATGATTTGAAATCTCATTGGAGCCATAATCCATGTAGAGCACAGTACCGCGCCGGATCGATGTCTTCTGGATCAGCTGCCTGATCCTTTCCGGATTAGTCCAGAGCGAAGGAGAAAGCGCCGCGGCTCTGGAAAATGTGCGGTTATATGCCAGCAGTGCGTACAGGCTCATGAGTCCGCCCATAGAACTTCCGGCGATAAAGGTGTGTTCCCTGCCGGGCAGGGTACGGTAGGTGCGGTCAATATAAGGCTTCAGAACGTTTACGATCCAGTTCATGGTAAGCCGCCCTTTCCCTTTGATATTGCCGATATTCGGATCGGAGAAATCGTAAGGAGAATACTCACGAAGTCTGCTATTGTCCGGACTGTGATTACATTCTATTGCAACAATGATCATCTGTGTCCTGGTGTAATCCATATATTCTTTCATTCCCCAGCATTTGCCATAGGTGGCGTCTTCGTCGAAGAATACGTTATGTCCGTCAAACATGTATAACACGGGATAACGAAGCTCATTATGATGCCGGTAAGAGCTGGGAAGATAGATATAGGCGCGTCTTTTTTCATCGCCTGTCAGCCTCGGTATGGTGACATACCATTTCTTTACCATTAGCTATCCCTCCTGTGAAATGTTTACGGAAAAACTATACCACACTGAAGCACTAAATTCAATTGTGCATTGAGAAAAAGTGGACGGGACGGCCGTATAATGGTAAAATTATTACATAAATCTATACAGATCAGGTGTTTGTACAGAAGTGATTGGGAGGCTGTTTTATGGAAAGAAAGGAAAAAAATTATCTGGATTATTTGGCGGAACTGTATCCGAATATTGCGAAGGCATCCACAGAGATTATTAATCTTCAGTCGATTACGAATCTGCCGAAGGGGACGGAGCATTTTATGTCAGATATTCATGGGGAGTATGAGGCATTTTCCCATGTACTTAAGAATGGTTCCGGAGCAGTGCGCAAGAAGATTGACGATGTGTTCGGCCACACGCTGGATATGGCCGATAAGCGGGCGGTGGCAACGCTGATTTACTACCCCCAGGAGAAGCTGGAGCAGATTAAGAAGGATAAGCTGGATACGGACGATTGGTATCGTGTGACGTTATACCGGCTCATAGAGATCTGTAAGACAGTATCTTCAAAATACACCAGATCCAAGGTGCGTAAGGCTCTGCCAAAGGATTATGCATATGTGATTGAAGAGTTGATTACGGAGAAATCAGAGGTTCTGGATAAGGGACAGTATTATGAGGTGATCATCCAGACCATTATTGAAATTGGGAGAGCAGAGAATTTTATTATTGCGCTGTGTGAGCTGATTCAGCGATTGGTTGTGGATCATCTGCATATTGTGGGAGATATTTTTGACAGAGGTTCTTATCCGCATTTGATCATGGAGCGGCTAATGGACTACCATTCCGTGGATATCCAGTGGGGCAATCACGATATTCTCTGGATGGGCGCGGCGGCGGGACAGCCGGCCTGTGTGGCGACGGTGATCCGGATCTGCCTCCGCTACAGTAATATGGATGTGCTGGAGAACGGCTACGGAATTAATATGATGCCCCTTGCCACCTTCGCTATGGAAACCTATTCGGATGATATGATACCGCGGACATTCTATTCGAAAGCAAAACCGACGCCGGAGGAAAGTCCTTCGGTGCTGCTGGAACGGAAGATGCACAAGGCTATTGCAGTGATCCAGCTTAAGCTGGAAGGCAGGCTGATCGACGAACATCCGGAGTTTGGTATGGAGGATCGGAAGCTTCTGCACAGGATCGACTATGAGAACCAGCAGGTAGAGATAGACGGACAGAGCTATCCGTTAATCGATTGTATGTTTCCTACTGTTGACAGAGAACATCCCTATGAACTTACGGGGAAAGAGCAGGAAGTTCTGGATAAACTGGTGTGGGCATTTTTAAACAGCGAGAAGCTGCAGCGGCATGTGGATTTCCTGTTGAAACAGGGAAGTCTCTATAAAGTGTTCAACGGCAACCTGTTATTCCATGCATGTATGCCAATGAATGAGGATGGCAGCCTTCAGAGAGTGGGGATTTACGGCAGAGACTATCAGGGGAAAGAACTCTATGATGTGCTGGAAACGTATGTGCGCCGGGCATTTTTTGACCTTCACGAAGATGAGAAGAAGAAGGGCCAGGATATTCTGTGGTTCCTGTGGTGCGCGCCGGGCTCGCCTCTGTTTGGACGGAATAAAATGGCAACCTTTGAAGGGTATTTTATCCAGGATAAGGCGGCGAAAAAAGAGCAGAAGAACGCATATTATGATCATCTGGAGGATAGGCAGGCGGCAGAGCTTGTGCTGGGAGAATTTGGCCTGAGCGGGGAGTATGCTCATATTATCAATGGCCATGTCCCGGTTCATCACAGTGAGGGAGAGAATCCGGTGAAGTGCGGCGGAAAGATATTGATTATTGACGGAGGTTTCTCTGAGCCATACCATAAGACCACCGGGATTGCAGGATATACCCTGATCTATAATTCTTACGGGCTTACCCTGACCTCCCACGAGCCGCTTACGTCGGCAAAATCAGCGATTCTGGAGGAAACGGATATTGTGTCCCGGAGAGTGGTGGTACAGCAGTATATGAAACGTCAGCTGGTAGGCGATACAGATAACGGGAAACGGGTTCAGGAACGTATCAGCGAGCTGAAGGAGCTGATCGAGGCATACCGAACCGGTCAGATTAAAGAGAGACATTAGCGGTATAAAATGAATACGGAGAACACAGAAAAACCGGCGTGATTTTTAGCACGCCGGTTTTTTGCTGCCAGGAATATGTGTTCTTTTTAAAAAATTCCCATAGACTGCAATAACAGTATGATCAGAAGAACCGGAGTTATGAACTTGATCATAGCGATATACAGGTTTCGGCGTCCGAATTTTTCGCCGTTCTTTGTTACTTCATCAATGACAATACCGGGCTTTACAATCCATCCGATCAGAATACAGGTCAGGATTGCAACCAGCGGCATCAGAAGATTGTTGCTGATGTAGTCCATGATGTCCAGAATCTGCGCTACGGAACCATTTGGCAGTTCGTATTCAAAGTAGAAGATATTATAGCCAAGGCAAACGATAATTCCCACGATGAGAGCGTAAATGGTTGCGATGATGGTGCTCTTCTTACGGGAGAATTTCCACTTGTCCATCAGACCGGAAACAATTGCTTCCAGGACGGATACGGAAGAAGTTACAGCCGCGAAGGTTACCATCAGGAAGAACAGAATTCCCACAAAAATTCCGACCCTGCCCATGGCGTCGAATACCTTTGGTAGAGATACGAACATCAGACCCGGTCCGGCTGACATACCCTCCACGCCCATGAAGGTGAACACGGCAGGGATGATCATGAGTCCTGCCAGCATAGCGACTAATGTATCAAAAAACTCGATCTGGTTGATGGATTTCATCAGGTTCACGTCATCCTTTACATAGGAACCATAGGCAACCATAATACCCATGGCGACGCTGATGGAGAAAAACAGCTGTCCAACAGCATCCATAAGCAGTGAAAAGAATCCTCTGACCGTCATTCCTTCAAAGCTTGGAATCAGATAGATCTTTAATCCTTCCAACCCGGTTCTTGTTACGCCCTCAGCGTCTGTGTGACTCAAAGTCAGAGAAAAGAGGGAAATGCCGATTACCAGCACGATCAGAATCGGCATGATGATCCTGCTGTATTTTTCGATTCCCTTGTTTACTCCGCTGAAGACAACGAAGGCCGTCATGCCAAGGTAGATTACCAGCCAGAATAGCGGTGACCACTGGCTGGTAATGTGTCCGGTAAAATAACCGTCTGCTGCAGCGTTGACGCCGTCTCCGGTGATATAGGCAAACAGATATTTCAGTACCCACCCGCCGATGGTGCAGTAGTATGGCAGAATGATGACCGGAACCAGCCACGCAAATAAACCGGTGCATGCAAATTTCTTATTCAGTAGTCCGTAGGCAGTAAGGGGTCCCTGTTTGGTTTTACGTCCGATCGCGATCTCTGTTGTCAGAAGGGTAAAGCCAAAGGTCAGCGCCAGAATGATATAGACGAAGATGAAGGTCCCTCCGCCGTTCTTGGCAGCCAGATATGGGAAACGCCAGATATTACCCAGACCCACGGCGCTTCCGGCAGCGGCCATGACGAATCCGATGGAGCCGGTAAAGCTGCTGCGCTTGTGTGTTGTGTTTTTACTCATATAGTATTCCTCTCTTCCAATTTAAAGCGTTATCTTGTCCATTATAAAGGATAGAAAAGAGATACACAAGGTATAAATTTATTCTTTTTCGACAATAAAAAAGCTCAAAAAAGGACATCCCGTTGAAAGGATGTCCGGCGTAAGCTCATTCCAGCAAAAGCTCATAATATGCTTCCAGTTCTTTTGCGTCTTTTAAGACCGGAACCGGGTAGAGAGGATTGGCTTCCTTGTCCGCGTAGTGGGCCAGCTTGGGAATGTCCTCTTTGCGGATTTCCTTTATCGTATCGCCAATACCAAAGCGGCGCTTCATATCCTTGATGGCGTCGATAAACTGTGATGCCGCAACCGCATCCGGCGTTGTCTTGTCTGCAATGCCGGCGGCAATTGCAAGTTTATGAAGCTTTTTATGGATACGGCTTCCGTAGGATTCCAGTACGAAAGGAAGCAGGATGGCATTGGCAAGACCATGGGCGACGTTATATTCGCCTCCCAGAGAATGGGCGACGGCATGTACGTACCCTACGTAGGATTTGGTAAATGCACAGCCAGCGTAGAAGGATGCATGGAGCATGTTTCTTCTGGCATTGACATTGCCTCCGTCTGTGTAAACAGTATCAATGTTCTCGAAGATCAGCTGTACCGCTTTTAGGGCGTCCCTTCTTGTGCTGATTGTAGTAGAATTTCCGATATAGGCTTCCACGGCGTGGGTCAGAGCGTCCATACCGGTGGAGGCGGTCACAGAAGGCGGCAGGCTCAGGGTTACTTTTGGATCCAGAACCGCATATCTGGGAATCAATGGGAAATCGTTGATTGCATATTTGTGACGGGTTTCTGCGTCGGTGATGACCGCGGCCAGAGTGGTTTCGCTTCCGGTTCCCGCTGTGGTTGGGATTGCGATCAGAAGAGGAAGCTTTTTATGTACTTTTAAAATTCCCTTCATCTGGGCGAGAGACTGGTTGGGCTTGACGGCTCTTGCGCCTACCGCTTTGGCGCAGTCCATGCTGGAGCCGCCGCCAAAACCGATGATCACATCACAGCCATTTGCAAGATAGATATCCAGCGCTTCGGCAACGTTTGCAGTGGTCGGATTGGCAACTGTTTTGTCGTAGATGATGTAAGGGATCCCGTTTTTTGTCAGCGTGCGTTCCAGCCTTAAGGTGAGTCCCAGTTCCCGGATGACGGCATCGGTGATGATCAGCGCCCGGCTGGTATGGTTCCCACGGATAATGTCGGGAATATCCTGAACACTTCCCGCAATCTGCGGTTTACGGTATGGCAGGAACGGAAGTCCAAGCTTAAAAATCGTCTGAAAGATACGGCAGTATGTTTTTTTCAATGGGTTCATAATGATTTTCCTTCCTCTATGCTGCTGCATAATGTTTCCAGATTATCGGATATGGTAAATAATACTTTATAGAAAATTTCTCTTTCCTGATCGGTCAGACCTGTACCTCCGGCGACAGCAGCATGTTCAATTAAGCGGGTTACTTTAGCTCCACAGGTTTTACCTTGTTCTGTAAGAACAGCTTTGGCGCGGTATTTCCGTCCATCTCCGGTATTTTTATAGCAAATTAGACAGGCAGACTCCAAATCGGAAAGAATACGGGAAATGCCGGCCTTATCTTCTCTGCATTTACTGCAAAGATCGGCTCCTGTCAGGCCTTCTGGATTTGTATAAAGATAGTAAATACACATAACATGCGTACCTTTTAATCCGATGCTGTCCATCCGGAGTCTTTTGATTTTCTGAATGCTCTTATAGATACTGGTGACGCCTGTGGTAAGTCGTTCAAAACCATCAACCATTTATTGATTCCTCCTGTTTTATAGAAATGTTTATTTATCTTCGATGAGAACGATTATAATATAAAGTAGTTGATTTATCAACGAACACCTGCTATATTA
>JAUNGJ010000056.1:11691-16628 GCA_030524585.1 Eubacteriales bacterium
TGTTGATAAGTCAACATTTATAATATTTGTGAAAGAAGAGGATATAAATATGGCAGTTCGAATTGTGATGGATTCTACGGCAGATTATTCTGCAATGGAGATAGAAAAAAGAGGGATTACCTGTATCCCCATGACGATTACCTTTGGGGAGGAACAGTATACAGACGGAGTGGATATTACGAAAGAGGAATTTTTTGAGAAGCTGATAGAGGGAGAGGCGTTTCCGAAGACCTCACAGCCTTCACCCGCCAGGTTTGAAGCCTGTTTTGAAGAAGCAAAGCAGGCGGGAGATTCGGTGGTGGCGATTCTGATATCGGGAGCCTTAAGTGGCACGATTCAGAGTGCGAATCTGGCGAAGGATATGGTAGAGTATGAGAATATCCACATTGTGGACAGCAAAAGCGCGACACTTGGAATCCGCATTCTCGTAGACCGGGCCGTGCATATGAGAGATCAGGGCAAAAGTGCGGAAGAAATTGTGACTGAACTGGAGAATCTGAAATCCAGAATCCGCATCTATGCCGGTCTGGATACACTGGAGTATTTGTATAAAGGCGGAAGACTTTCCAAAACGCAGGCGAGCCTTGGTAAACTTGCAAATATCAAACCAATCGTTACCATTGATGAGGATGGGAGTGTTATCATGTGCGGCAAGCAGCTTGGAGTGAAGCATGTATGCCGACAGATTGCAAAGCTTCTGGAGGAAGAAGCGCCGGACAGGAATTATCCGGTTTATTTCCTGTATGCCTATGATAAGAAGAACTGTATTACCTTAATTCATTCTCTTCAGAAGAAAGAAATGGATTTCGGCGAGGTAAAGACCAGAGGCATCGGTCCTACGATTGGAACGCATATCGGTCCGGGAGCTTTTGGAATCGTCTATGTCAAATAAAATTATGTCGTACTTCCTCCTGTTTTGTGGTAAGATAGTGTCAGTGTACTAGATAGAAGATATTGACAAAATGGAGGAGATACAGATGATTAATTCAGTTGCATTGATTGGACTAGGGGCTATGGGCGTATTTTTTGCACCCCGGCTTCAGGCCACACTGGGTGACGAAGATTTCTGTGTGATTGCAGAGGGAAGCAGAAAAGAGCGCTTACAGACCCGTGGTGTTACCTTGAATGGCAGGAATTACAAGTTTACTATATGTGAGCCAAAGGAAGGGACGCCGAAGGACCTGATTATTATGGCGGTAAAATATACGGGGCTGGAACAGGCAATTCAGGATATTCGACAGTTTGTGGGGGAAAATACCCAAATTCTCTGCGTGATGAACGGCGTGGAGAGTGAAGCGCGGGTGGCAGCAGAATTTGGCTGGGAGCATATCCTGTATTCTTATATGAAGATATCGGTTGTTATGAAGGACGGAACGGCAGATTTTGACCCGGACGGCGGAAAGGTGCATTTCGGAGAGAAGGAGAATACTGTTTATTCCGAAAGGGTAGATCAGATCAGAGCCCTGTTTAACCGCTGCCGGATTCCTTATGAAATTGATGAGAATATGCTGGAAGGCTTATGGTTTAAATACGCCTGCAATGTAGGTGAGAATCTTACCTGCGCCATGCTTGGAATTCCTTTTGGGGCATATCGTGTCAGTGAACCTGCAAACCAGCTTCGGATCGGGGCAATGCAGGAAGTGTGCCGGGTGGCGGCAGCCAGGGGAATTGAGATTCCCAAGAGACGTCTGGAGGAGCAGGAGAAAGTGATTCGGAACATACCGTGGAAGAATAAACCGTCTACGCTTCAGGATCTGGAGGCAGGTAAAAAGACCGAAATCGAGATGTTTGCCGGTTCTATGGTGAGAATGGGAGAAGAGCTTCATGTGCCGACGCCGATATCCTGGGTGTTCTTACAGGGGATTCATGTTCTGGAAGAAAAGAATGAAGGGATTCTTGAAGAATAAATTTGAAAAAAATGCAGATGCTACTTTCAAAAAAGAAAGAAGGATATGCAATGAAAGAAGAACATACCATAGCATTGCTGAAGGAGTGCAGCTCCGGCTGTAAGATGGCGCTGGACAGTATGAACCAGATTCTGGAATATGTACAGGATGAGATGCTTGAGCATACCATACTGGATGCAAAAGAAGATCATGAGAAGCTTGAGAAGAAGGCAGGAGAGCTGCTCCGGGAAGCGGGACAGCATGAGAAGGAGCCGGGAATCACTGCGACCGTATTTTCCAAGCTCACTACGGATGTAAAGATGATGATGAATGGAGGAAACTGCCAGATTGCGAAGCTTTTGATGGATGGCTGCAACATGGGGATCCAATCAATCAGCGAGTGTCGGAACCAGAACCAGGAAGCGTCTAAAGGGGCGATGGATCTGGCGGCGAAGATCATCCGGTCGGAAGAAGAATTTATGAAGCAGCTGCGGGTATACCTGTAAGCGGCGGAGAAATGAAGATAAACTCAAGACGATAAATGGCATTTTCCATAGAAGTGGAAGATGCCGTTTTTATATGTGGTAGAAATTTAATGGGAAAAATGGTATTGTAAAAACAGGAGGAAGTTGCGATGCTAACGATAGGAACACATATGTCGATTGCGGGCGGGATTGCAAAGACAGCAAAGAATGTAGTGGAAATGGAAGCCAATACCATGCAGATTTTCAGCCGCAATCCAAGGGGATCGAATTATAAGAATTATAGTCAGGAAGAGATTGACACCTTTCAGAATATTAGGCAGAGTCATCAGTTTGGGGCGCTGCTTGCTCACGCGCCATATACGATGAATCTGGCAAGCGCTAATGAGAAGACCTATGAATTTGCCTGTATGGTCATCCGGGAGGATATTGTAAGGATGGATGCGCTGGGAATTGAGAATATGGTATTTCATCCGGGAAGCCACACTGGAATCGGTGCAGAGGCAGGAATCAGCAACATCATCCGGGGCCTGGATCAGGCGCTTACGGAGGAACAGAATATTACGGTACTGCTGGAAACCATGAGTGGAAAGGGAACGGAGATTGGCGTGACTTTTGAAGAGCTGAAGGCGATTCGGGATGGGGTGCGGCGCCCGGAAAAGCTGGGCGTTTGTCTGGATACCTGCCATATTTTTGCGGCAGGATATGATATTGTCCATGATCTGGACGGAGTGTTGGAGGAATTTGACCGGGTACTGGGGCTGGAACTGCTTCGTGCCATTCACCTGAATGACAGTATGATGCCTTTTGGCTCCCGTAAGGACCGCCATGCGCCGATCGGAGAAGGTGAGATTGGATTGGAACCGCTTCTGAGAGTGCTGATGCATCCGGCTCTTCGGGGCCTGCCCGTTTATCTGGAGACACCGTTTGACGATGCGGGGCATAAGAAAGAAATTGCCATGATTCGGGAGGAACTATGGAAGAAAGAGCAGAATTGAAAAAAATTGCTGTCATACATACGGAATTTCCGGAGAAATTTGGGATCCCCAGACAAAGTGGATTGGCGCCAGTAAAAGGGAGAATTGTCTTTGAGCCGGAATATCGGAATCCGGATGCTCTGCGGGGAATTGAAGAGTATTCCCATCTGTGGCTTATCTGGGGATTCTCCGATGTTCACGAAGAAGGGTGGCGTCCCATGGTGCGTCCTCCGAGGCTGGGCGGCAATCAGCGGATGGGGGTATTTGCAACCAGATCACCTTTTCGCCCCAATTCCATTGGCCTTTCCTGTGTAGAATTGTCTGCGCTGGAACGGACAGAACTGGAAGGAACTGTGCTCCATGTGCAGGGAGTGGATATGAAGGACGGAACTCCAATCTATGATATCAAGCCTTATCTGCCCTATGCAGATGCTAAACCGGAGGCCTCCGGAGGTTTTGCAGACCGGGTGAAGGATGATAATCTGGAAGTGGAGATTCCGGATATGTGGATGAAGAAGATTCCGGAGAAGCACAGAACCATATTGAAGGAGATCCTAATGCAGGACCCACGGCCTTCTTATCAGGAAGACGGAGAACGGATATATGGAATGGCATTTGGAGGCATGGAAGTAAAGTTTCAGGTAAAAGGCAGGCTGCTGACTGTCTGTGGTATTTACTTCACTTAGTGGGAGGTGTGAGAATGTATAAAAAGAAGGCGGTGCAGGCGGGGCTTGTTCTGCTGGGCCTTTTGATTCTCTCCGGCTGCGGGAAAAAGAGAGAAAAGGAAGAGGAAGTAAAGGCGCAGGCAAAGGAAACAGTGGGTATTGCGGTTGATAAGAAGAAAACGTACCGTTTTGTGGATGTTTATGGAGAATGCTATGAGGCAGAGCTGATCTTAGATGTTCCTGCATGTACTTATGATATGGAAAGCATTTCGGATGAAAATGGTTACAAATATTACAGGGACAATGCGGGAAATGTGATTTCGAGACTCGGTATCGATGTGTCGGAATATCAATCGCAGATAGATTGGGTGCAGGTGAGAGAGTCGGGAATTGATTATGCCATGATACGCCTTGGATATCGCGGCTATGGGCAGGCGGGAACACTTGTGGAGGACGCCATGTTCCGTCAGCACATGGCAGGAGCTGCGGATGCCGGGCTGGATGTGGGAGTGTATTTCTTTTCCCAGGCTGTAAGTAAGCAGGAGGTCCTGGAAGAGGTGCAGTTTGTTCTGGAACGGCTTCAGGAATATGAAATTACCTGCCCGGTAGTATTTGATACGGAGGAAATTAAATTTGATACTGCCCGGACAGATCATCTGACGGCAGAGGAGATTACCGATCACTGCATCATATTCTGCGACGCTATAAAAGAGGCTGGATATGATACCATGTTTTATGCGAACATGAAATGGATGGCATTCAGGATGGAGCTTGACAGATTGTCGGGGTATGAGAAATGGTATGCGGATTATGAGCCGCTTCCTCAGTGTCCCTATGATTTTGCCATGTGGCAGTATACGGAGACCGGAAAGGTTCCAGGGATTGAAGGAAATGTGGATATCAATGTGTGGTTTCCGTGATTTGCAG
>JAUNGJ010000057.1 GCA_030524585.1 Eubacteriales bacterium
ATAATTCCTTACTGGCTGTAAGGGATATTAACCATAAATATATTGTAGTAGAAAAAGGAAGGAAAGGTATGAGAAAAAACATAATTAAATCAGTTTCCGTGGTAATGCTATCTTTAGTAATGATGATTGTATCAGCAATGAATGCACAAGCTTCTGACATCCATGAATCTAAAATAGGTCTTGGAATCAATTCGGAGGAAGGAGAAATAGAGCCACAGTATGTTATAAGTTGTACTAGTCCTAGCGGAAAGCATTTAATGAAGGGGCGAGGTACTGGAAGAGCTTATTATGGAGCGTATCCCAGCAAAGATTTGAGAATTGTCGGACAGGGATCACAATGTAGTTACTGTTATCTGGCATTAGTTACTGAAAACAATCCATTTTGGGGAACAACGACTTGTTGGGGGAATTACGCATATTATAATCCTCATTGCGAAGTGGGAACAATAAATATGTGGACTACATCGTTTGGATATAGTTCCAGCAATGGTGATGCTTTTGTGAGAGGATTTCAATTTGATTAATTTTGTGCATTTCTAAAAAGTAATCTTGTTTGTTTATATTGACAGAAAGGAAGTGGAGTTAAATGAAGAAGCTTTATTTGTTGGTTTTAATTGTAATATTGTCCTGTCTTGGGTGTTCTGCGAAGGAACCAAAAGAAGAGGATATGTCGGTAAGCACCAGTGCAGAAAAAGTGATCGAGGCTATGATGAGTTGCCCGAATGCTGAATTATACAATAGTAAAGCAGTGGAAATGATTGGTGATGGTATTACAGAAGCTGATAATGAAGCTGCAAAAGAAGAGCAGGCGAGATTAAAAAACAATTGGAAAGTGTTGGTAGGAGATTATTTTGAAGAAGGCACTTTTGAGGATTTCCTTGGAATAACGGCAACTACTTTTCTGACAGAAGCGGATATGACAGGAGAGATAATCTCAGTAGAGAGTATAGAACTGGTAGAAAAGCATGAATATACAGAGCTTGTTAAGGTTAACTTGAAAAGAGATGATAAAGAAGAACAGGTTACAATTCTGTTTACTTATGATTCCGAGGGGAAAATAAAAAAAGTAGAGATGCAGTAAATGAAATGCGTGGGAAGAAATGTTTTTTCACGGAAGGCAAAATAAGTGCGCGGATCGAGAGTGAAGAGTTAAGGAGGAGGCATTGCCTCCTCCAATGTTTTTAGAATCTTTCATCAGTTATTTTAAAGATTCCAGTGTTTCAAAAAATGCCGGATAGGACACATCTACACACTGGCTGTCCCCGATCTCGGTCTCGCCTTCAGCGGCAAGCCCGGCTACGGCAAATGCCATGGCAATGCGATGATCAAGATAGCTGTTGATGTGTGCGCCCTTTAACATTCCGGTACCCTTGATGATCATGCCGTCATCGGTTGGGGTGATGTCAGCGCCTATAGCCTTCAGATTTTCGGTTACGGTATCGATACGGTTGGTCTCTTTTACCTTTAGTTCAGCAGCATCTTTGATAACCGTTGTGCCTTCTGCAAATGCAGCCATGACGGCGATCATTGGAATCTCGTCAATTAATGTCGGGATAATTGCGCCTTCCACGGTAACTCCTTTCAGCGGACCGTGCTTTACTAGAATATCTGCGGTGGGTTCGCCGCCTGCTGAAGTTTCATTCAAATAGGTAATATCTGCTCCCATGTCTTCACAAACCTTTAAGATACCAGCCCGGGTTGGGTTGATTCCCACATTTTTAATCAAAATCTCCGAACCGGGAACTAAGAGTCCTGCTGCAATGAAATAAGCGGCGGAGGAGATGTCCCCTGGAACTACGATCTTCTGTCCGTACAATTCATCGCAGGGCAGAATGGATGCGGTTGCCCTCCCGTCAGATTCCGTAACTGCGCTTACCCGGGCGCCGAAACCTTTTAGCATCAGCTCTGTATGATTGCGTGAGAGAACCGGTTCTGTAACGCTGGTTCTGCCGTCTGCATAGAGTCCCGCAAGGAGAATGGCGGATTTGACCTGAGCGGAGGCAACTTTGGAGTGATAGTGGATTCCGCGCAGCGTACCCGGATCAATCTGAAGAGGCGCACAGTTATTTCCCTTGATGCTGGTAATGTGTGCGCCCATGGAGTTTAATGGCTCCATGATACGGGCCATCGGCCTGGAATTCAGGGATTCGTCGCCGGAAAGTACGGAGGTAAATGACTGTCCGGCCAGAATACCTGAAATCAGGCGGGTGGTAGTACCGCTGTTTCCCATGTCCAGAACGGAAGACGGCGCTTTTAAGCCGTGGAGGCCATTTCCGTGAACCAGGATCCGTTCAGGGGTATTATCAATTTCAATTCCCATATTCCGAAAGCAGCCGATGGTTGACAGACAATCGGCTCCCTGGAGAAAATTGGTGATTTCGGTAGTTCCTTTGGCGATGGCGCCAAACATAACGGAGCGGTGGGAGATCGATTTATCTCCAGGAATGGTTACTTCGCCATGTAATCCTTTTGAATGTGTTACTTTCATTATAAAACCCTCATTTCTTTATGTTCTGTTGAATGGTAAAATGTGTTGCTGCGGCCGTCTATCGCTCATATACGATATAGCGGTGCTTCTGTAATAATTTGGCAGCTCTGGAAGAAGAGTCGGCATCGTAAAACTCAATGCGAAGAACGCCTTCTTCAAATTCCCGGTTATGGACAATGCCAATATTCTTGATGTTAATGTTGTTGGAGGCAAGAATGGTTGCAATGGTAGCGATTCCGCCAGCCTCATCAATAATATCGCAATATACGGCGAATACTTTCTTAATCGGTCCTGATGAACTGTCAGGAATTGAATTTCTGTAATTCCGGGATACATCAAACCAATGGTAGATCCCCTGTTCGTCCCCTGCTTCGATGATAGACGCAATCTGATTTAGATTCTGGATAAAGGTATCCAGGATGGTTAAAATATTGTCCCTGTTTTTTATGCAAATATGCTGCCACATGGTAGGCGAGGAGGACGCAATCCGTGTAATATCTTTAAAACCTCCGGCGGCAAGATGTTTCATCAGTTCATCTTTGGTGTCAGATTTCCGTACATAATTTACCAGGGTAGAGGCTATGATTTGGGGGAGATGACTAATGGCTCCGGTCACATAGTCGTGTTCCTGATAGCTGAGAACAATCGGCAGAGCCTTTAAATTCTCTACAAATGCTGCATAAGCGTCAATTTTTTCCTGGGCAACCTTACTGGAAGGGGTCAGAACAAAGTATGCATTTTCAATGAGCATGGCTTTGGAATTGGTATAACCGCTTTTTTCAGAGCCCGCCATGGGATGACCGCCGATAAAGAATTCTTCAAGACCAAGACGTTCTACTTCCTGATGAATATTGGCTTTTACACTTCCTGCATCGGTCAGGATACAATCCTTATCCAGTAAAGGTTTTATCTGTGAAAGATATGCTGTGTTATAGGAAACCGGTGCACATAGGAAGATGTATCTGCAATGTCTGAAATTTTCATCTATTGTGGTGGCAGCCACGTCGATCAGGGATTCCTGGGTAGCCAGTGCCAGTGTCTCTTTATTCTTATCAAAAGCAACGATCTGGTAATTCGGATAATACTGTCGAATGGCCTTTGCAATGGAGCCGCCGATTAGTCCCAATCCGATAAAACCAACTTTCTCTTTCATAAATTATGTACCTCCGATTGTTACGCTAGTGTCATTGTACTACTTCTAATTGGGAATTGTCAATGCTCCGACGCTTTAAAGTGGGAAAGTGCAATTGATTGTAAAATATGCATAAATGAGTTGTAAATATCAGAAATTTTTAGTACAATGTAGCTATGAGATTTTACAAATAAGGAGGCAGCTAATATGAAGGTTTACAGAACAGACGAGATCAGAAACGTGGTCCTGTTAGGGCACGGAGGATGTGGAAAGACCAGTCTTGTTGAGGCCATGGCTTATGTATCAGGCGCGTCTAATCGTATGGGCAGGGTGTCTGACGGCAATACGATCAGCGATTTTGATAAAGAGGAACAGAAACGCGGATTTTCAATTGGTACAACTCTGGTTCCAATTGAGTGGGAGAAGGCCAAGATTAACGTACTGGACACTCCGGGATACTTCGACTTTGTAGGCGAGGTAGAAGAGGCAGTCAGTGCAGCAGATGCAGCGGTTATCGTAGTATCCGGAAAAGCGGGTGTGGAAGTAGGAACGGAGAAGGCATGGGCACTGTGCGACAAGTACAATCTGCCTCGTATGATATATGTAACAGAGATGGATGTGGATGACGCCAGCTTCCGTCAGATCGTTGAGGACCTGACAGAGAGGTATGGTAAAGTAATCGCACCGCATTTCTCACCGATTCGTGAGAATGAGAAGCTGGTAGGCTATGTGAACATCATTAAGAATGCGGGAAGAAAGTATACAGGTATCGGAGAAAGAGAAGAGTGTGAGATTCCGGATTACTGTATGGAATATGTAGAGAACTACCGCGAGAAATTGCTGGAGTCTGTTGCCGAGACCAGCGAGGAATTTATGGAGAGATATTTCGAGGGCGATGAGTTCTCTATTGAAGAGATTCGTGCAGCTATGCGTACGGAGGTTATGGAAGGAAATATCGTTCCGGTTGCTATGGGTTCGAATATTCAGGCGCAGGGTGTTGCAAATCTTCTGTCTGACATCGTAAGATTCTTCCCAAGTCCGGATTGGAGAGAGTGTATCGGAATTAACCGTACAACCAATGAGATGTTTGAGGCGAATTATAATTTTGCAGCTGCAAAGAGCGCATATGTATTTAAGACAATGGTTGACCCGTTTATCGGTAAATATTCCTTTGTTAAGGTGTGCTCCGGTGTCTTAAAGGGCGACGATGTGATGTACAATGCAGGAGCTGAGACAGAAGAAAAGCTTGGCAAGATTTATACTATGTACGGTAACAAGCCGATGGAAGTAAGCGAGATGTTTGCCGGCGATATCGGAGCAATTGCGAAGCTTACCAGCGCCAGAACCGGCGATACTCTTTCAACCAAGACGAATCAGGTTCTGTTTGGAAAGACGGAGTATTCAAAGCCATATACATATATGAAGTATAGCTGCAAGAATAAGGGGGATGAAGATAAGGTATCCCAGGCTCTGCAGAAGATGATGGCAGAGGATGTTACCGTTAAGGTAGTGAATGACAGCGAGAATCGCCAGACACTTCTTTATGGTATGGGAGATCAGCATCTGGAGATTATTGCAAGTAAGCTGGCTTCCAGATACAGATGCGAGATTGTCCTGGAGACTCCGAAGGTTGCATTCCGTGAGACGTTGAAGAAGAATTCAGATGTGGATACTAAATATAAGAAACAATCCGGCGGACATGGACAGTACGGACATGTTAAGATGAAGTTTGAGCCGTCCGGAGATCTGGAGACTCCTTATGTATTTGAAGAAGTTGTAGTAGGAGGAGCTGTTCCGAAGAATTACTTCCCGGCAGTGGAGAAGGGACTTCAGGAATCCGTTGTCAAGGGACCTTTGGCTGGATATCCGGTAGTTGGTGTTAAGGCTACATTATATGATGGATCTTATCATCCGGTAGATTCTTCAGAGATGGCATTCAAGACCGCGACAATTCAGGCATTTAAGAAAGGCTTTATGGAGGCTGGTCCAGTACTTCTGGAGCCAATTGCTACTGTGAAGGTTACAGTTCCGGATGATTATACCGGCGATGCCATGGGAGACCTGAACAAGCGCCGTGGCCGTGTGCTGGGAATGAATCCGATTGGCGGCGGTTATACAGTGATTGAAGCAGATGTTCCAATGACGGGTATGTTTGGTTACTGTACTGTACTCCGTTCTATGACGGGTGGCCGGGGAACCTATGAATATCAGTTCGCCCGCTATGAGCAGGCACCATCTGATGTGCAGGAAGCAGAGATTGCAAAACGTGCAGCAGAGGAATAAAAGAGAGTAAAAGGATGTAAAACAGGAGATGCGGCGGCATCTCCTGTTTTACATATTCAGTATTTAATTGTTTATAAATGGCTTGTATATCATTTCTTATCTGCAGGCTACTGCAAAGCTTTCGTAATACATCTCTAAAATTTCTGCAAATCTTCTGAACATCATAATATAGCGCCTCCTTAAAGTTTACTTATTGAATATTGATATCTGACTTCCTTTTGTTGATTTTAATATAACATATTGATTTGATATTGTGAAATATATATAATAAATGTATATCAATACTTTAAAGGTATTACAAAAGAAATATCAGAAAGGGATAAGTCATGGAATTAAGACACATTCGGTATTTTCTTGCAGTAGCGGAGGAGATGAATTTTACAAGGGCGGCGGAAAAGCTCTGCATAGCACAGCCGCCGCTCAGCAGACAGATCAAAGACTTGGAAGAGGAATTAGGAACGAAGCTGTTTATCCGCAATCCCCATGCTCTTTTGCTTACGGAAGAAGGAGCCCTGTTCAGACAGTATGCGATTCAGGTTCTGAATCTGGTAGATAAGTCCGTAGAAGATATCCGTGAAATGGAAAAGGGATTACAGGGAACGCTGTATCTTGCGTCCGTGGAAGGACATGCGCCCCGTCTTTTCTCTGAATGGATTGGCGGATTTCATAAGCTTTATCCCCATGTTCAGTATAGCCTTTGGAACGGCAATTCAGATGATGTGGTAGATCGGGTGATGAAGGGATTATGCGATATGGCTATTATTATGGAGCCGTATAATGCAGAAGGAGTTCATTCGATTCCGGTTTATCAGGAACCCTGGATTGCGATGATTCCGGCTTCGCACCCGCTGGCGTTTCGGGAAGGAAATACCATTGAGCTTTCTGAGCTTGCTGCTTATGATCTGATCATTCCTTCCAGAGCATCCAGATTGCAGGAGATTACCGATTGGTTTCAATCGATTGGCAAAAAACCGTTAATTCGCTGCCGGATTGCTCATATGGTAAACGCCTATGAATTGACACGGGAAGGAGTAGGGATTGCTATTTATCCTGCGGCGGCTGCGGAAATTGTAACTGATTCATCAATTTGCATAAAAAAACTTATGAATCCGTCGGTTACGGCGTCTTATGTTCTGATTCGCAGTAAGAGCATACGTCTGTCCCATGTGGCAGAGGAATTTATAAAATATATTAAAACATGTCTGTAAGCAGGAGATAGGAGGATCTGGATTCCGAAGATTCAGAGACACAGGCTATGTGCCTTGAAGTCAGCAGATAAAAGTGTTATAATCCTAGGAACAATGAGCAGAAGATATATTGGAACTGCTGGTTCACTTAAAGAAAGGAATAGACAAAATTATGAAAACAACTAAGAAATTTACAATTGCAGCCGTTCTGGTGATTCTGGCAGGAGTGTATTACTATATTTCTCTGCCGGCTATTAATATCCACTCTACGGACACGTGGTTCTTTATTGTTGGATTTTTGGCTGTAATACTGGTATACTATATTGTCCGCAGGAAGATGAAGCCAAGAGACATTAAGGAATCGAAGCTGGCCAGGGGAATGATTGGTCTGCTGCTGGTTATTGGTGTGATCTATGTGATCGGAACGGTGCTTTCTTCGCCGATTGTGAATGCGAAGAAATACCAGAAGCTGATGACGGTGGAAGAGGGGAATTTTACCGATGATGTGGAAGAGATTTCCTTTGATAAGGTGCCGCTTTTGGACAAGGACACGGCGGAGATTCTGGGCGACAGAAAGATGGGAAGCATGGTGGATATGGTTTCTCAGTTCGAGGCGGATGATATTTACAGCCAGATTAATTATAAGGAGCGTCCAGTTCGTGTGACGCCTCTCCGTTATGCCAGCTTTATTAAATGGGTTACCAACCAATCGGGGGGAATTCCTGCCTATATCCGTATTGATATGGCAAGTCAGAACACAGAGCTTGTGAAGCTGGAGGAGGGCATTAAGTATTCTGCCAGCGAGTATTTGAACCGCAATATTTACCGGCATTTACGGTTTAGCTATCCAACCTACATTTTTGGAGAATTAAGCTTCGAGATTGATGATGACGGCGTACCTTACTGGATCGCACCGGTGAAGAAATTCAATATCGGTCTGTTTGGCGGAGAGACGGTCGGAAAGGTCGTGCTCTGCAATGCGGTAACAGGAGAGTGTACGGACTATGATATTAAGGATGCGCCTCAGTGGATCGACCGTGCTTATTCAGCAGATCTTCTGGTGAGTCTGTTTGATTATTACGGAACACTGAAGCATGGCTTCTTAAATAGTGTTCTGGGACAGAAGGATTGTCTTAGAACAACCTCCGGATATAATTATCTGGCTCTGGATGATGACGTGTGGATGTATACGGGAGTTACTTCTGTCAATGGTGATCAGTCCAATGTTGGATTTGTGCTGTCTAATCAGCGTACGATGGAGACCAAATACTATGAGGTAGAAGGTGCCACGGAAGCAGCTGCCATGGAATCCGCGGAGGGACAGGTTCAGAACCTTCATTATACGGCTACCTTTCCACTGCTTTTAAATCTTCAGAACGAACCGACTTATTTTATAGCTCTGAAGGACGATGCAGGATTGGTTAAAAAATATGCACTGGTAAATGTCCAGAAATATCAGATTGTTGCGATTGGTGATACGGTCAGTGAGTGTGAAGACAATTATCTGGCACTTTTGTATACCAATGGTGTGAAGCAGGTTGAGGAAGATACCAGAGAGGTTCAGTCTGTTACCGGCAGGATTGAAAAGATTGCTCAGGGAGTTATCGACGGAAACTCGCACTATTATCTGATGATTGAGGGATCGGAGGATATATTTGATGTATCAGTAGTTGATTATATTGATATTATTAAGTATGATGTGGGACAGGAAATTACCATGGAATTCAAGGAAGGTGAAGACACAAACACGGTGCTGTCTGTGAAATAGTAAAACATAAGGAATAAGAGTAGAGTTACATGAGATTAAGTATATTATTGGCCGAGCAGATTGGAATTCTGTTTCTGGTTGCATTTATCGGCTATATGATTGTTAAATTCAATATATTAAGAGAGGAAGACAGCAAAGTGATCTCCTGGCTGGTTGCTTTTGTGCTGTCACCCTGTGTGATTATTAAGTCTTTTCAGATTGATTTTACACCGGAGAAGCTGAAGGGGCTGGCGCTTGCTGTGGCGGCGGCAGTGGCAGCACAGGTGATTTATCTAATCGGAACCCGATTGCTGATGAAGCCGCTGCATTTAACGCCGATCGAACGGGCGTCGGTCATCTATTCTAACTGCGGTAATTTGATCGTGCCGTTGGTAACGTTCGTTTTGGGAGAGGAATGGGTGTTCTATACCTGTGCTTATATGATGGTATCTACGGTGATGACATGGACACATCTGCAGTCACTGCTAAGCGGTGGTGAAGATGGAGGCAATCTGAAAAAGATTATTCTGAATCCCAATATTATAGCAATTGCGATTGGGTTAATTCTGTTCTTCACCGGGATTCGGATTCCGGAGGTGCTGGAGAGTACAATTGAGGGGTTTGGAGGAGCCATTGGCCCGGTCAGTATGCTTGTTGTGGGTATGCTGATTGGAAATATGGATCTGAAATGGGTATTTACCAGAAAACGGCCATATCTGATCAGCGTACTGCGTCTGGTGGCCTTCCCGGTCATTGCAGCAGTGCTGTTTGCATTTATTGTGCGGCTGAAAATTCATCCGGATGCCGGGTATATTCTGCTGGTATCTCTGCTTGCGGCCAGCGCTCCGGCAGCTGTCATGGTAACGCAGCTTACGCAGATTTATAATGGAGATGCCAGATATGCAAGTGTCATTAATGTGATGTCGGTGATATTCTGCATTATTACCATGCCGTTGGTGGTACTGCTGTTTGAAGTGATTTGCTGATACAGGAGAAGGAGTTCGCTGGAATACTTTTTATACAGCATATAAAAACAGCTGTCATGTTTGCGTGACAGCTGTTTTCTAATGCATTGTTAATTTTGTCCGATTATTAATCTATAAATGTGCAGCCCTCAAAGGCTTCGCCAACCAAATCACCTTTGTCAGCGCTGAGACTAACATAGAAAGCGATGCCGCAGTCAGCTGAAAGCTGCTTTAATCTTGATACAAATGATGGAATGTTCTCAAGATTAATAGCTGCCTGTTTCATAAGACCGTCGATAAATATGCATTCCACATCATGGTTTGCACTGTACATTCCATATAAGAAACCAATATATTCATCTGTGTTCGTGATTGCCGGATAATCGTCCATACATACCACACGAATATCAAATCCTACATTTCTTGTGTCGCGATGGCTGTTCTTGAGGAATACAAGATTACCTTTGCAAGCTTTTACCTGCTCGTTGGCAAGCTCCATCATCTTCTGTGTCTTTCCGCTGCCTTTTGGGCCTGTTAATAAATTTACCATGGGAAACAACTCCTTTATGTAGATATTTTTGAGTAGCTTTGTCGCTCAAATTGTATATGTATATTATACACGAAAGAGGCATGTGGGACAACTAAAAAAAGAATTAATTGTTAAGAAAGAATAGCAATAAGAAAAAGGTCAATGCTTATGAGAATCTTTGAAATTGCTTGACTTCTGGCGTTGTTCTACTTATAATAATTGAGTATATGTGAGAAACTAGGAAGAGGAGTACTAAGAGTCTATCGCTTTCAGAGATCTGCCGGATGGTGCAAGGCAGAAGTGTAAACTCCCAACTCGCCTCGGAGTTCTGCCGGTGAAGAGAAGTAGCCGTCAGCGGGATTTCCCGTTACAGAAGCAATGAGTGCATGCGGTCACATGACGCATGAATAAGAGTGGTACCACGGAATGAAGCCTTTTCGTCTCTTGCGGGACGGGAAGGCTTTTTATGCCTCAGTATGCGAGGAAGCTTTGCCAGATAATTAAAGGTATGAAAGGAAGGAATATTTATGGCACAGAAGATTGTTTACAACCATAAGGCAATCGAGAAAAAGTGGAGAGAGAACTGGGAGAAGAACCCGGTAAATCCCAAAGTTGATGAAGATGGCAACAGGAAACAGAAGTATTACTGTCTGGATATGTTTCCCTATCCGTCGGGAAATGGCCTTCATGTAGGTCATTGGAGAGGATACGTAATTTCCGATGTGTGGAGCAGATATAAGCTGCTGCAGGGCTATTATATTGTACATCCGATGGGATGGGATGCATTTGGTCTGCCGGCGGAGAACTATGCGATCAAGATGGGGGTTCATCCCGCAAAATCTACAGCTCAGAATGTAGAGAATATTAAGAGACAGATCAATGAGATCGCAGCTCTGTATGATTGGGATATGGAGGTTAATACAACAGATCCTGAGTTTTATAAGTGGACGCAGTGGATTTTCGTAAAGATGTTCAAGGAAGGACTTGCGTATGAGAAGGAATTTCCAATTAACTGGTGTCCGTCATGTAAGACAGGTCTTGCCAATGAAGAGGTTGTGAATGGTAAATGTGAGCGCTGCGGCACAGAGGTTACCAAGAAGAATCTTCGCCAGTGGATGCTGAAGATTACAGCTTATGCAGAGCGTCTGCTGAACGATCTTAACAAGCTTGACTGGCCGGAGAAGGTTAAGAAGATGCAGGCTGATTGGATTGGTAAGTCCTATGGCGCGGAGGTCGATTTCCCAGTAGACGGAATGGATGAGAAGATCACCGTTTATACTACAAGACCGGATACCCTTTACGGTGCGACCTTCATGGTTCTGGCGCCGGAGCATAAGCTTGCGGCAAGCCTGGCAACCGACGAGACAAAAGAAGCGGTAGAAAAATATATTTACGAGGCTTCTATGAAGTCGAATGTTGACCGTATGCAGGATAAAGAGAAGACCGGAGTATTTACCGGAAGTTACGCTATTAATCCGCTAAATGGTGAAAAGACGCCAATCTGGCTGTCTGACTATGTACTTGCTGATTACGGTACCGGAGCAATCATGTGCGTACCGGCTCACGATGACCGTGACTTTGAATTTGCCACAAAATTTAACATTCCGATTATTCAGGTTATTGCCAAAGATGGCAAAGAGATTGAGAATATGACGGAAGCCTACACCGAAGCCAGCGGAACGATGATCAACTCCGGCGAGTGGAATGGTATGGAGTCGGCTGTGCTTAAGAAGGAAGCTCCGCATATTATTGAAGAGAGAGGCATTGGCCGCGCAACTGTCAATTACAAGCTCCGCGATTGGGTATTCTCACGTCAGCGTTATTGGGGAGAGCCGATTCCAATTGTGCACTGTCCGGATTGCGGTAATGTACCGGTACCGGAAGAAGAGCTTCCGCTGACACTCCCGGATGTGGAATCCTATGAGCCGACAGGAACCGGAGAGTCTCCGCTGGCGGGAATCGAAGAGTGGGTTAATACCACCTGTCCATGCTGTGGTAAGCCGGCAAAGAGAGAGACTAACACTATGCCTCAGTGGGCTGGTTCCTCCTGGTATTTCCTGCGTTATGTGGATAATCATAACAGCGAAGAACTGGTATCCAGAGAGAAAGCAGACGAGATGCTTCCGGTAGATATGTATATTGGCGGTGTAGAGCATGCGGTACTGCATCTTCTGTATTCACGTTTTTATACCAAGTTCCTGTGTGACATTGGTGTGATTGATTTTGACGAGCCGTTCCAGAAGCTGTTCAATCAGGGTATGATTACTGGTAAGAATGGTATTAAGATGAGCAAGTCTAAGGGAAATGTAGTGTCACCGGATGATCTGGTAAGAGACTACGGATGTGATTCCCTGAGAATGTATGAGCTGTTTGTGGGACCGCCGGAGTTGGATGCTGAGTGGGATGACCGTGGCATTGACGGCGTATCTCGTTTCCTGAAGAAGGTCTGGAATCTTGTAATGGACAGTAAGGATCAGAATATTGAAGCGACCAAAGAGATGATTAAGGTCCGCAACAAACTGATCTATGACGTAACTACACGTCTGGAGAGCTTTAGTCTGAATACGGTTATTTCCGGATTTATGGAGAATACCAACAAGCTGACAGATATTGCGAAGAAGGCTGGCGGCATTGATGTGGAGACTTTGAAGAATATGGCTGTGCTCCTGGCGCCATTTGCCCCGCATATCGCAGAGGAAATCTGGGAGCAGCTTGGCGGAACAGATTCCGTATTCCGGGCTGGATGGCCGACCTATGATGAGGAAGCCATGAAGGATGACGAGATTGAGATTGCTGTACAGATCAATGGTAAGATGAAGGCTGTAATCAGGATTGCGGCTGACGCATCAAAAGAGGATGCACTGGCAGCAGGTAAGGCGGCAGTTGCAGATAAGCTGACCGGAAATATCGTAAAAGAGATTTATGTACCGGGAAGAATTATTAATATAGTACAGAAATAATATTTGAAATTTTAATTGCAAAAAGGCACATTAACATTTACGTTGATGTGTCTTTTTTTGGTTATAAATTATTGTTGATGCGAATTCGGTTGTAGATGTTGCCCGAAAGAGATATAATGCCTTTAAATGTGGAATAACAAATTTATTTTTGGAGGATGTGAGACAATGAAATTAATAAATAGTAGAAAATTATCATGGATTATTTTTGGAATTGGGTGTTTAGTGGCGGTTATCAGTATCTTTTTTCTGCCGAATATTATTCCGATGCACTTTTCCGGCGGAGTTGCTGATGGTTTTTCGGATAAAATACAAATATTTATTTTTCCGATATTGCAGTTGATTCTTATGCTTCTGAGCGGCAGAGAAAAAGTAAAATATTTTCTGACACATACTAAAACATTCCTTACAGATGTACAGTATAATTGGATGATAGACGGGGTACTTTTCATTATACTGATTACAGAAATATATGTTATTTATGCATCATTTATTTAATTTGGTATATAAAATGAGAATTTTGGCGGAGGTATAGGATATGAAAGTTGAATTAAGAAAATGGTCATTGGAGGACAAAGCATCTTTAATAGAAATATGCAATAGGATAGACCGAAGTTATTTGTCTGATAGGTTACCTAATCCATATACAAACGATTCGGCAGAGTGGTGGATAAATATGGCAAATGAAAACGAAGGGAACAACGGTGTATTCCGGGAAATAGTTGTAAACGATAAAATAATAGGGACGATATCAGTTGAACGAAAAGAAGATGTTTACCGAAAAGATGCAGAAATTGGGTATTATTTACTGCAAGAAGAATATTCAAAAGGCATCATGACAAAAGCTGTTGAGCAAATTTGTGAGATAGCCTTTCGGGAGTTAGATATTATTCGTATTACAGGATTGATATATGAACCTAATATTGCTTCAAGAAGAGTTCTCGAAAAAAACGGTTTTTCTATGGAAGGAGTGATGAAAAACGCGGTTATCAAAAATGAAGCGGTATTCGATCTTTGCATTTATGGGAAACTAAAATAAATCTTAGTTTCGTATATTGAAAGAATCATTTGCAAATTGAAATATAAGCATATAAAAATTATGACTTAGGGGAGGAGCGTGCTAAAATGAAATGTCCATATTGCGGAAAAGAAATGGAGAAAGGAAAAGCTTCTTGTATGACATTACAAGGATTTGCACAGATAATGTTATCTTATACTTCTGATGAAGAGTTAAAGAATAAATTTTTTAAACGCAAAACGCAGGATACGGTTATTTCGCCGGGAGAAGAAGCCGAAGCCTATTATTGCGCCCATTGTAAAAAAATTATGCCTGTTTTCAATCTTTAAAAGGAATTGTATGCTATACTCTAATATAACAAAGATAAAAACCCATCCCGGAAGGTAGGCCGGGAGCAATGCTAAGAGCATTGTCAGTAACCCTCCCTCCTGGGTCGTCTGTTCTTTGTTCATAACTTATTTATATTAAAAGGAGGGTTTCGTTATGGACAAAGTAATAGGAAGATTGACAGTATTTTTTGATGAACCGTTTTGGGTGGGCGTGTTTGAGAGAATCGACAAAGAAAAGCTTTCGGTATGCAGGGTGACCTTTGGGGCAGAACCCAAAGATTATGACATATGGAAATTAGTGACACAGGGAAATCAAAGACAAAAGAGAAAAAATCGGGTGTGAATCATTCACACCCGATCATTGTCTGAATCGTTAAAGTTTTATATCTGAGGACCGGCAGGAACCAATGCTTTACCAGCATCATTGCCTGTATATTTTACAAAGTTCTTAACAAATCTCTGTGCCAGATCCTTTGCTTTCGCTTCCCATTCAGAAGCATCTGCATAAGTATCGCGTGGATCAAGGATCGCTGGATCTACACCTGGAAGCTCAGTTGGTACTTCAAAGTTGAAGTATGGAATCTTCTTTGTAGGTGCATTCAGGATGTCGCCGTTTAAGATTGCATCAATGATACCGCGGGTATCTTTGATGGAAATACGCTTTCCGGTTCCGTTCCATCCGGTATTTACCAGGTATGCCTTAGCGCCGCTCTTTTCCATTCTCTTAACCAGTTCCTCAGCGTACTTTGTAGGATGAAGCTCAAGGAATGCCTGACCGAAGCAAGCGGAGAATGTAGGTGTTGGCTCTGTGATACCGCGCTCTGTACCTGCAAGCTTAGCTGTGAAGCCTGACAGGAAATAGTACTGTGTCTGCTCTGGAGTAAGAACAGATACTGGAGGAAGCACGCCGAAAGCGTCTGCAGACAGGAAGATTACGTTCTTCGCTGCAGGTGCAGAAGAAACCGGACGAACAATCTTCTCGATATGGTCAATCGGATAAGATACACGTGTGTTCTCGGTTACGCTCTTATCAGCGAAATCAATCTTGCCGTCAGCATCCAGAGTAACGTTCTCAAGAAGTGCATTTCTCTTGATTGCGTTATAGATATCCGGCTCAGACTCTTTGTCCAGATTGATAACCTTAGCATAGCAGCCGCCCTCGAAGTTGAAGACGCCGTTGTCATCCCAGCCGTGCTCATCATCACCGATCAGGAGACGCTTAGGATCTGTGGACAGTGTTGTCTTACCTGTTCCGGACAGACCGAAGAAGATAGCAGTGTTCTCACCATTCATATCTGTGTTTGCAGAGCAGTGCATAGAAGCGATGCCCTTCAGCGGCAGATAGTAGTTCATCATAGAGAACATACCCTTCTTCATCTCGCCGCCGTACCATGTGTTTACAATAACCTGCTCACGGCTTGTGATATTGAACATTACTGCTGTCTCTGAGTTCAGACCAAGTTCTTTGTAGTTTTCAACTTTTGCTTTGGAAGCATTGTAAACAACGAAATCCGGCTCAAAGTTCTCAAGCTCTTCAGCTGTTGGCTGGATGAACATGTTCTTTACAAAATGAGCCTGCCATGCTACTTCTACGATGAAACGGATTGCCATACGTGTGTCATGGTTTGCACCGCAGAATGCATCTACTACAAAAAGTCTCTTGTTAGAGAGCTCTTTCAACGCAATATCCTTTACAGTATTCCATGTTTCTTCTGTAGCCGGATGATTATCATTCTTATACTCGTCAGAAGTCCACCATACAGTATCTTTGGAATTCTCATCCATTACGATGAACTTAT
>JAUNGJ010000108.1 GCA_030524585.1 Eubacteriales bacterium
ATAGGTATAGTGTGGGACAAAAAAATATCAGCCTCCAGCCATTAGTTACTGATTTTCCAATGTCCCCCGCGCTCAACTCTGCCGTCTTTGGCATCGTGCTGTCCTCTTCCCGGGCAGAAACCAAAACTGGTTTCTTTCACCCATTAGAAACGTGCACCGCAAGGCGTACAACAAGAAAAAGGGGCTATCGGTTAATAGATAGTTCTAACCAAAAAACCAGAGTATTAGGACATATCATCCCAATCTCTGGTTTCTTAATTATAATTAAAATCTTTATTCTCTTGTCAGCTTTCGGATCCAGTTCCCGTAGTGGGACATAATGAATCCCGGTACACATTTAAATATCTGATCCGCATTCAGACAGCACACTACCACTGCCGGTGATGCCTTCACCACAAATGCCATAACAAATGATAAGGGCAGTACAATCATCCAGATACTGACCAAATCCATCTTCACAACAAACATGGGATTTCCGCCGCCCCGAATAATTCCATTATTCGTAGGCATCTGATAGGCCATCCCCACAAAAATGACACATAAAATGATCAGGAATTGATTTGCCATACGCATCGTTTCCGGTGACAGGTTATATAGATGCAGGATTGGAATCCGGATAAGGAACAGCAGGATTCCACCTACGATTCCAATAGCCAGAAATATCCTCTGCATTAGGCGGGAATACGTCCTAACCAGCGCCATATCACCGGTTCCGATGGTCTTTCCAATAATAACCGATGCCGTTGCAGACGCCCCCACTGCCGCCGACTTTATCATCAGAAACAGCGTGGACGCTACGCTGTTGGCTGCAATAGCTGCCGAAGTCATATGTCCAAGAATCACCGTCTGAAGAGCGGTATTGATTCCCCACAGGGTCTGCACTAACAGAATCGGACCGGTAATCCTAAGGTAGTCTTTAATCAGCACCCGGTCAATCTGAAAATAATCTGAAAGCCTCAGACACAGCTTCTTTTCCTTCTTCGCCACATAAAGAATCAATACCATACATTCTACCACTCTTGCGCAAAGCGTTCCAATGGCTGCGCCCGCTGCTCCAAGTTCCGGCATTCCAAGCTTTCCGTAAATCAGAACCGAATTCAATCCACAGTTAATGCAAAAAGTCATGACCGACAGCCAGAAAGCAATCTTTACAATCTCCGCACTGCGAAGGGCCGCCAAAAGTAAAATCGTTACTGCAAAGAATGGATAGGTAAATCGGATAATTCGAAGATAGGAAACTCCCTGGGCAATAATTGTCCCATCTGTGGTGAATAACCCTACCGCCCTGTATGGGAAGACGCTGACAAGCCAAAAAAGGACTACTGCTGTCAGGATTCCCAAATGCATGGCTGATGCACAGATTCGCTTCATAGGCTCCGTCATCCGTTTGCCCCAGTACTGGCTACAGACAATCACTGCACCGTCCCCTAACGCCATCAGAATCTGCTGATATACAAACTGAATCTGATTAACCGCTGCCACGCCGGAAAGCGCCGTTTCACTATATGCTCCAAGCATCATATTATCAGCAAGATTAATGCTGATCGTTACAACATTCTGCAGTACAAGCAAAATACATATGTTAAAGAAATTTTTATAAAAGTCTTTGTATTTCTGCATGGGTGTATGTATCTCTTCTCAAATGATTATTCAATCTCCAGATGGGAGGTACAGTTCGGACATCTGCTTGCCTCAATTGAGATTTCCGTCTTACAGAACGGACAGATCTTAGTCGTAGCAGCTGCAGGCTCCTCTTCTGGCTTCTTAAGCGCCTTTGCTGCCAGATTGTTCATAACCTTAATAAATGTAAAAATCACCAGCGCCATCAGCAGGAAATTGATAACAGCCGTAATAAAGCTTCCATACGCCAGCACGGGTGCGTTTTCTCCGCTTCCTAGAATGATCTTCCATGCAGAAAAATCCAATCCTCCGGTAAGCAGACTGATCAATGGCATTACCACATCATTCACCAGCGAATTGATAATCGCCTGAAAAGCACCTCCAATAATCACACCAACTGCCATATCCATCACATTTCCACGGCTGATAAATTCTTTGAATTCAGCTATAAATCCTTTTTTTGCCATCTCATCTTCTCCTTT
>JAUNGJ010000058.1 GCA_030524585.1 Eubacteriales bacterium
ATCTGTTGAAAAACTGTTGAATGAATCTGATTCTGAAAATGTTGAAAAAATGATATTCTGAATTTTGTTATTCTTAACTCTAATATGTTGAAAGTACACCTATATGGGAATACTATTTTCTGTACGGCTATTATATATCAATTCTTATGTCAACGCAAGCAGTTTTTTATATTTATTTTATTGAACATTTATAAACTACTATGCTATACTGTCTAAAAGGAAGTGATAAATATGAAAATTGAAAAGATCAATGAGAATCAGATACGCTGCACTCTGACGCGTGCTGATTTGGCCGACCGTCAGCTAAAGCTAAGTGAGCTGGCATACGGAACAGAAAAAGCGAAATCACTTTTCCACGATATGATGCAACAGGCAGCCCACGAGTGCGGTTTTGAAGCAGAAGATATTCCGCTTATGATTGAAGCGATTCCTGCGTCCGCAGACTCCATCGTGCTGATAATTACTAAAGTAGAAGATCCTGAAGAGCTGGACACCAGATTCTCCAGATTTGCACCTACGGCTGGCAGTGATTGGGATACAAAAAGAGATACCTCGTCCCTTAAACTGGAAGGCGCAGAAGATATCCTAAATCTTCTTGGTAAGGTCAGAGAAAGTCTTACTTCCGCACCGCAGGAGACATCACCGGGGACATCTGACAGGAAGAGATCAGATCTCCGATTATTCTCTTTTGCCGCTATGGACAGTGTGATCTGTGCGTCACAGCTGCTTGGCAGGATGTATCACGGATCTAATACTTTATATAAAGATACCGGCGCTGACATGTATATTCTTGCGCTGACACAGTCAGACCATACGGTCAATGATTTTAGCCGATTCTGCAACATGCTGTCTGAGTATGGCTCTCAGGAGAATTCCTCCGGAGCAACTCTTGCATATCTGGAAGAGCACTGTGAAGTAATCATCTCCGCTGATGCGGTACAGAAGCTTTCACAGATCTAACACAGGAGTACTGCAATATATACCAATGTGTTTCCCATTTATTTTACAGTGAAAAAAGACTGCCATCTTCGGCAGTCTTTTTATGTCCATCGGAAATTCCTCCGAAATCCCTTATAGAGTAAAGCTCTTTTCTTACGCATTCAGGATTGCATTCAGCTTTGCTACCAACAGATCTGCATCAATACCGTGTACCATAGCTGCCTCTTCAATAGATTCTCCCTGAGAAGATGGGCATCCGATACAATGCATTCCAATCTCCATAAGAGCTCTTGCAACATCTTCAATCTTATCTCCACTGGTCATTAATAATTCACCGATTGTAGTTTCCTTATTAATTCCTGCCATATTATCGCCTCCTTTGTACCTTCAATAAACCTTATTATATCCGTTTTTCTCCATTGTGTAAACATTTAAACCAATTTATTTCTTAAAATTTGACTATTCAAATGTCAAGATACATTTCGTTTTTTTTTGACAAATAATTAATTTTATGATTTCTTAACAAAACATTCGTTCTTTTATTTTACTCGAGTAATCAACCAAAAACAGGTGTTTTTGTGTTGATAATGTGGATAAGTTGCAAAAATCTTCAATTTTTCCACAGTTTTCATTGATTTTTGTGTTGATAACTTTGATATTGGTATTTGACAATTTTTTTCAGCATTTGACATTTTTGTGTAAATTACACAAAGATTCGATTTTTAAGATAATTACATAATAATAAACCTCTGTTACATAAAAAAATTCCGATATATTCTTGCAAAATATATCGAAATTTTTTTAATTTTTTGTAGTCAGACAATTCTAAATTACACGTCTTACTGTTTTAATACTCATACAGGTAGCCGGAATTATTCCAATTCCTTTAGAAGCATTAATTGCATTCACAATCTGACCATTTCCTATATATATACCAACATGTCCTTCATAAAGAATCAAATCTCCCGGCATCGCCTCACTATAACTGATGCCAATCCCTGAATACTCCTGATCCCAGGTAGTTCTCGGAAGGCTGATTCCAAAATGTGCGTATACTGACTGTACAAATCCCGAACAATCCGCACCTTCCGTAAGGCTTGTCCCACCCCACACATATGGATTTCCAATAAACTGACAGGCATAATCTACAACAGCCTGTCCCAGAGTTGACGCCTCCTCTGCCTGTTCCTCCGCCACTCTGGCAGCTTCTTCTTCTGCCACTCTTTTTTCCTCGGCAAGGCGGGCTTCTTCTTCCTCTCTCGATTCAGCATGCTGCACAACTTCCCGAATATCTTCTGCCCCAGAACTTTCTGCCAGATCTCTTGCCCGTTCCTCCGCTTCGTTTCCTGTAATAATGTATTCCGTATAAACATAGCCGGTTACTGTTCCGGACTGCACCTTTGTCCATTCTCCCACCGGACCGATAATCTCAGATGCAGAGTCCGGATACAGTTTTCCGACCCATTCACTTTCTCTTGTAGGTTCGCTCCTGACAAAGAGAAATGTATCTGCACTCACATTCGTGAATGCCATATCTAAATACTCACCTTTTACCGTAGGTACCAGATAATCTTCTACAGAGAAATCTTCATCCGCTGCATAACAGTCATTCAGTACCTGCTCAATTCCCACACCTGGCAAAGCGGCGTCTCTCTCATCTGCAGCTTCTGCCTGCTCCCCGGAAACTGATATTGTTCCAATTACAGTAACCAGAAATAATCCTCTCTTAAGACTCGAATTCATAAACAACCTCCTTTATTCGTCTATGTCTTCTTATCTTTTGTATGCCTGTAAATATGATTTCCACAGGTCGGCCGAATTATCTCGTCGCCAATTGTTACAGAATTGTTACAATTATTACGCTGTAATTATATCAATGCATATACCATGTGTCAAGTTGAAAACCCTTAATTTTTCCCGTCTTTTATTATCTTTTTCTTAAGATGTGAAGTCAGATTTTGTAGAAAATTGTTACAAAATTATTAAATATTGGCACGTCAAATATCATAAAAATTTTTGTAAATTGTATTGACAAATCTTATATTATCGTTTAGAATCAATTACAGTAATCGTTACTATTATTAATTGAAAGGAGGACAAAATGGCGGCTTTAAAATACAGCAGACAGCGGGAAGTCATCAAAGAATATCTTTCCAATACCGACGACCATCCAACAGCCGATACTGTATACATGCATGTCAGACAGGCATTTCCAAGGATCAGCCTGGGAACCGTATATCGCAATCTGAATCTGCTTGCTGATATGGGAGAAGCAAATAAAATTACAACTCCTGACGGAGCTGTCCGTTTTGATGGAATCACTTATCCTCATTATCATGTATTATGTACCGAGTGCGGCAGATTATTTGATCTGGATATGGAGGTCCAGGACTCCATTACCGAACAGGCTAAGGCTTGTTTTTCTGGAACTATCAATTCTCATTCCGCTATGTTTTACGGCGTGTGCAGTCACTGCCGAAAGCAAAAGCAATGATTTATATCAGTAGAAATACTGATTTAAATAAATACATCATTATTTAAGAAAAGGAGATTACAGTTATGAAAAAATTTGTATGTTCTGTATGTGGTTATGTTTATGAAGGAGAAGCTGCACCGGCTGAATGTCCAGTCTGTCATGTAGGCGCTGAGAAGTTCATCGAGCAGGGCGAAGAGATGACTTGGGCTTCCGAGCACGTTGTTGGTGTTGCTAAGGGCGTTAGCGAGGACATCCTTGCAGATTTAAGAGCAAACTTCGAAGGTGAGTGTACAGAAGTTGGTATGTATCTTGCAATGGCAAGAGTTGCTCATAGAGAAGGTTATCCTGAGATTGGATTATACTGGGAGAAGGCTGCCTGGGAAGAGGCAGAGCATGCGTCTAAGTTCGCTGAGTTACTTGGTGAAGTTGTAACAGACAGCACAAAGAAGAACCTTGAGATGAGAGTAGAAGCAGAGAATGGAGCAACCGCTGGTAAGACAGATCTTGCTAAGAGAGCAAAAGCTGCTAACCTGGATGCAATCCATGACACAGTACATGAGATGGCAAGAGATGAGGCTCGTCACGGAAGAGCATTTGCAGGTCTGCTTAAGAGATATTTTGGCTAATCTACAAATTATAAAAGAGCGTAACGACAAACGTCCGGCAGGTTTACTTGCGCGGGCGTTTGTTGTTGCGCTCTTATACGGAGACAGACTATCCGGCAGAAAACTATTATCATTTATAAAAACTTTTCTTTTTTGTATTGCTTTTTCCTCCATTCGGATATAATATGTATATATCACATGTAGTTTTAAAAACTACATTTCGAATTATAGATATTATTGGAGGGATATTATGGCAAATGCTATTAAAAAACACGTAAAAGATCCAGGCAGCGCAATTACTCATTTTATTGGGATGCTAATGGCAGTTTTTGCTGCTGTGCCGCTGATTATCAAGGCTGCTCATGAACCAAGCCGTATCTACGTAGTATCTATCCTTATCTACGCAATCAGCCTGATTTTATTATATGCAGCCAGTACAACCTACCATACTTTTGATAAGTCAGAAAAGATCAATACCATTCTCAAAAAAATAGACCATATGATGATTTCTGTGTTAATCGCCGGGAGCTACACGCCTATATGTCTGTTAGTTTTAGGCGGCAGGCTTGGCATTATCCTGCTTACAATCGTATGGAGCTTTGCAATTATTGGAATCTTAATTAAGGCCTTCTGGGTTTACTGTCCTAAATGGGTATCCTCCGTACTGTATATTGGTATGGGCTGGACCTGTGTACTTGCATTCACACAGCTTTTAAACTCCATGTCGCCGGCAGCCTTTGGATGGCTTCTGGCCGGCGGTATTATTTACACTGTTGGCGGTGTCATTTATGCACTGAAGCTTCCGATTTTCAATATGAAACACAAATATTTCGGCAGTCATGAAATATTTCATCTGTTTGTTATGGGAGGAAGTGCTTGTCACTTCGTAGTGATGTATGCCTTTGTATTATAATTAATCGGATCAATAGGGAAAAGAAACTCATACAAAAAGAGCTTACTCAGTATTTACTTCTGAATAAGCTTTTCCTTTTCCTCTCTGCTTAACTGTTTAATCGCATACTCCCGTTTCATGGCCTCTATCTTTGTCTCAAAGGTCTCATAATATACCAGCTCCACTGGTCTTCGGCTGTTGGTATACTTGGCGCCTCTGCCCTCATTATGCTCCTTTATACGTCGCTCTACATCCGTTGTCCATCCGGTGTACAGACTTCCGTCCCTGCATTTTACAATGTATGTATAGTTCATAATTTCACTCCGTTTCATATAGATAACTATAGCTCAAAATGCTCTTTCCCCGCAACTCTAATTCCCATAAATTTTCCATTATATTTATAAAAGCAGGGAATTTTCCCTGCCTTCATATACATGCCATTATTCACTTACAAACTGCAGCGGATCTACAGGCTGTCCATCCTTACGCATCTCATAATACACGTTACAGCCTTCCACGGAATAATATTTGGTCGGCTGACTCACATAGCCAATAACCGTATTGGCATCCACATAGTCACCAGTATTTACTGGTACCTCCTTTAACTGTCCTACAAATAACTCATACCCATTTCCAAGATCCAGGTTGACAGTAGTTCCTGTCTGAGCTGTCACATCGATGGATTTAACTATGCCGGCTGCTCCGCTGATCACCTGATCACCCTCTGCTCCTGAAATAATCAGTGCAGGATTATACTTATACTGGTCAAGAGTAGAGAAATAAACGGTCTTATCCATGCTGTAATTAAGCAGTATCTGACCATTTACCGGCCACAAAATTTCGCTGTCCTCGGTAAAATTAAGGGATGTACTGCTGCCGGATGTTCTCACACCAGACATTTCATCCTGTGCATTTTCCTCAGAAGTTTCTGTACCATTTTCCTTGATATCTGGCTCTGACACTGCATCTTCATCATCGTCCGTATCAATAATCAGCCTGTCCGTATTTGCTGATCTTGACGGTTCTTTTGTTTCTTCCTCTGCAGTATTCGTGTCGTCCGATGCTCCAAGCTCCTGCCGCTCAGACTCCTGGTAGCTTCTCAGCGTATATGTTCCAACAATCGCAACCGCCGCCACAAAACAGATTGCAATACCAACAGACGCACGTTTCTTTTTTAAAGACTTTGGACTCTTATTCATATTTATCACCTCTGGCTATATCTTTGCCAGAAGCGGGCCTTTTTATTCAGAATCTCTTACAATATCTGCAACTTCCTTTAGCTCTGTTCCATCAAAAAAATATGCAAGAATTTCATCATAAGTATCTCCGTCTTTTGCCATACGATTCGCCGTATACTGACTCATTCCCAGACCATGTCCAACACCTCTGGTAGTGATTCGGAGCTTTCCATCATAGTTTTGTACTGTAAAACTGCTGGACGCAAGTCCGTATGTTTTTCGAAATTCTTCACCGTTTACCGTTTCTTCGCCCACACGGACACTTAATACATACCCGGCAGTATCTGTTTCGGTAATTTCCACATCCATTTCCTCCAAAACAATAGTTTGTATCTGTTCCTTTGACTCAACATCCAGCGGACATTCCCTGATTTTAAGATAAGGATAGTCCTCGCTTCCAAGAACTTCCCCGCCGTCTCTTGTATTACCATTGGTCAGTCTGCAATATGGTACATTAGCCGGATTTTCCCCGTACATTAGCACTTGTCCTTCCGTTTCCTGCCAGGCATCCTTTAATTTTTCATAATTTTCATTATACTTTCCCGCTCCCCACTGCTCCCTCATTTCATCTGCTGTCCAAAATTCATCTGGAAGAACCGTACTGCTGCCGGATTCCCGAATCTGTCCATACACTGTAGTCCGCACCAGTACTGCCTGGGATTTAAACGCTTCTTTTTCATAAGAAGCCGGAATCTCCCTTGCCAATCTCCCGATGCAGTATTCTTCAATGGACATTTCCGTTTCCTTACCGTCATGCTCCACTTTGATATAACTCTCATCTACTTTGGCGGAAGTTGTTACCACCGGTCCATTTAGAAAAATAGTGATTATATATGGGAGCAGCACAATAATTATCAGGTAGCATCCCAATCGTTCTATTCTTTGTAACATAAAAAATCCTCCCATACTAAATCGTATGAGAGGATACATTATTTTATGCACATCCTGTCCGGCAATTAGTCTTCCACATCAATCGTAATCTTATCCAAATGCCAGATGTCTTTTACATATTCTTCAATTGTTCTGTCAGAAGAGAACTTTCCGCAGCAGGCTGTGTTAAGAAGAGCCTTCTTAGCCCATCCATCCTGATCCTTATACGCTTCCTCAACTCTTTCCTGAGCCTCTGCATAGGAGCGGAAATCCTTAAGGATGAAGTACATATCCGCGCGGTCACTGCCCTTAGTATTTAACAGTGAATTATACAGATCGCGGTATCTCTCTCTGTCTCCATTTGCATAGGTACCATCTACAAGCTGTTCTACTACCCTGCGCACTTCGGCATCATTATTGTAGATATCGTACGGATTATATCCGCCATTTTTTTCGTAATTCATAACTTCATCAGAACTCATACCGAAGATGAAAGCATTTTCCTCGCCAACCTCTTCTACGATCTCTACGTTAGCGCCATCCATAGTTCCAAGTGTCGGAGCGCCGTTCAGCATAAACTTCATGTTACCGGTACCAGATGCTTCTTTTGAAGCTGTCGAAATCTGCTCGCTCACATCTGCCGCCGCGAAAATCCATTCCGCATTGGAAACACGGTAATCCTCAATAAATACCACCTTCAGTTTGCCCTGAATGCTGCGGTCATTATTTACAACATCTGCAACCGAGTTAATCAATTTGATAATCTCTTTTGCACGAATATATCCTGCAGACGCCTTAGCACCAAAGATAAATGTTCTTGGATAGAAGCTCATCTCCGGGTGCTCTTTGATCTTATTGTACAGATACATAACATGCAGTATGTTAAGAAGCTGACGCTTATATTCGTGAAGTCTCTTAACCTGTACATCAAAGATAGAACGGGGATCAACCTCAATGCCATTGTGCTCTAAGATATAAGCAGCCAGACGTTCTTTATTCTTATACTTAATCTCCATAAACTCTTTCAGAGCCTTCTCATCATCTGCATACTTCTTAAGACCACTCATCAATGACAGATCCGTAGCCCATCCGTCTGTACCAAGCTTCTTCGTTACCCAATCTGCAAGCAGCGGATTTCCGTGCATCAGGAAACGTCTCTGAGTAATACCGTTCGTCTTGTTATTAAACTTCTCAGGCATCATCTCATAGAAATCTTTCAGCTCGCGCATTTTAAGAATCTCTGTGTGAAGTCTTGCAACACCGTTGACAGAATAACCTGCAACAATAGCAAGATTTGCCATTCTTACCTGTCCGTCACGGAGAATTCCCATATTTTTAACCTTTTCCTGGTTGCCTGGGTACATGCTCTCTACCTGAAGCAGGAAGCGGCGGTCAATCTCCTGGATAATCTGGTAAACTCTCGGAAGCAGTTTAGAGAACAGGTCAATTGGCCACTTCTCAAGCGCCTCTGCCATAATGGTATGGTTAGTGTAAGCGCATGCCTTTGTCGTAACCTCCCAAGCCTCATTCCACTCCAGATGGTAATCATCCAGAAGGATTCTCATAAGCTCTGCAACTGCAACGGTCGGATGGGTATCATTCATCTGGAAGGTTGCTTTTTCATACAGCTTACGAATATCCTTGTGAGTTCTCATATATTTTGCAACTGCTGCCTGAAGGCTGGCTGATACAAAGAAATACTGCTGTTTCAGACGAAGCTCCTTACCTGCATAATGGTTGTCGTTTGGATACAGTACCTCAACGATAGTCTTTGCCAGATTCATCTGCTCAACCGCTTTGTGGTAATCTCCGCGGTCAAAAGATTCCAGACGGAAATCTACAATCGGCTCCGCATCCCAGATACGAAGTGTATTTACCTGATGATTGTTATAACCAACAATCGGATAGTCATATGGTACGGCAAGTACAGACTCATAGTTCTCCTGTTTGAACAGTGTCTTTCCTGTCTCGTCATCATACTCTACACGAATATTCCCGCCAAAACGGATCTCCTTCGCATACTCCGGTCGTTTAATCTCAAATGGATTACCGTATTTCAGCCAGTTATCCGGCTTTTCAACCTGATATCCGTCCTGAATTTTCTGTTTAAACATACCATAACGGTAACGGATACCACATCCATAAGCGGCATAGCCAAGAGATGCCAGCGAATCCAGGAAACATGCAGCCAGACGTCCCAGACCTCCATTACCAAGCGCCGGATCCGGTTCCTGATCCTCCACATAATTAAGGTTAATGCCCATCTCATCCAGAGCTTCTTTTACTTCCTTATATACCGTCATATTAATCAGGTTGTTTCCAAGTGCACGGCCCATCAAAAATTCCATGGACATATAATATACAATCTTCGGATCATCCTTATCCAGCTGTCTCTGTGTTGCGATCCAATCATCAATAATAGCATCCTTAACTGCATAGGATACTGCCTGATACTGCTCCTGCGGTGATGCCTCATCCAGCTCTTTGCGGAACAGTCTTCTGCAATTATCCTGTACATCTTTTTTAAATGTTACTTTCTCAAATCTTGAATTCATGTTACCTCTTCCCTCTTACTTTTTCTCTACTCCAAGTGTTACCTTCTCACCGTTGATCTTCCACTCCTTCACATATCCGGCAGGAGCTGCTTTTTCAACGTGAACGGCCAATGTCTCAGAACCAATTGTATCTGCATTATCAGCGAATACCTTTTCTGCTTTGTCAGTTCCCTCGTAAGTAACGGAAATCTTATCCATCACTTCAAAATCTGCTTCCTTGCGCATCGTCTGAATCTTGCTGATAATTTCACGGACAAATCCCTCTTCCAGAAGCTCCGGAGACAGATTGGTATCCAAAACAACGGTAATACCATTATCGTTCTCTGATACATATCCTTCCATCTGGGCGGTCTCAATCAGCAGATCCTCACGGAACAGCGTAATCTCCTGTCCGTTCACATCCAGCTTCAGCGCATCGTTTGCATTCAGTTCATCCATCGCTGCATTGCCGTCGATTTCACTCAATACATTTTTGATTCCACCCAGCATTTTACCATATTTTGGTCCTACTGTCTTTAGTTGAGGTTTAAAAGAATATGAGGTGAAATCCCGAACATCTTGTGTAAATGTAACAATTTTTACGTTCAATTCATCCTTTACAATATCCTGATAAAATTCCGGCAGATCAAAATCCGCTTTTACAAACATCTGTCCAATAGGCTGACGGTTCTTAATGTTGGCCGTATTACGGCATGCACGTCCCATTACCACCAGCTTCAGAACTTCTTCCATATTTGCTTCCAGTTCTTTATCGATCTTTGTCTCATCCACAGCCGGGAAATCACACAGATGAATACTTTCCGGTGCTGTCTGGTCAATACTTCTTACCAGATTCTGATAAATCTCCTCTGTCATAAACGGAATCATCGGAGCTGCTGCTTTGCTGCACTCAACCAATGCAGTATACAGAGTCATGTAAGCATTGATCTTATCCTGCTCCATTCCCTTTGCCCAGAAACGCTCACGACTTCTTCTTACATACCAGTTGCTCATGTCATCCACGAAATCCTGAAGTGCTCTTGCAGTCTCCGGAATCCGGTAATTTGCAAGATTCTCATCCACCTCTTTAATCAGTGTATTCAATTTGGACAGAAGCCATTTATCCATAACGGATAATTTGTCATATTCCAATGTATATTTTGTAGCATCAAACTCATCAATATTCGCATACAGCACAAAAAATGCATAAGTATTCCACAATGTACCCATGAACTTACGCTGTCCTTCTACAACAGCCTTGCCGTGGAAACGGTTTGGAAGCCACGGTGCACTGTTTACATAGAAATACCAGCGGATCGCATCTGCTCCGTATGTCTCCAGCGCCTCAAAAGGATCGACCGCATTTCCCTTGGATTTGCTCATCTTCTGACCATTCTCATCCTGTACATGACCAAGTACGATAACGTTCTTGTATGGTGCCTCGTTAAAGATCAGTGTGGAAATTGCAAGCAGTGAGTAGAACCATCCACGAGTCTGGTCTACCGCCTCGGAAATAAAGTTAGCCGGGAACTGCTGTTCAAACAATTCTTTATTCTCAAATGGATAATGATGCTGTGCAAACGGCATGGAACCACTGTCGAACCAGCAGTCAATTACTTCCGGAACACGGTGCATCGGCTTACCGCATTTTGGACAGCGAATCGTCACTTCGTCAATATATGGACGGTGAAGCTCGATATTCTCCGGACAGTTGTCAGACATGCTCTTCAGCTCTTCAATACTTCCGATAGAATGCTGATGTCCACACTCACATTCCCAGATATTTAAAGGAGTTCCCCAGTAACGGTTACGGCTGATTCCCCAATCCTGAACATTCTCAAGCCAATCACCAAAACGTCCCTTACCAATACTTTCCGGAATCCAGTTGATGGTATTATTGTTGGCAATCAGATCTTCCTTCACATCTGTCATCTTGATAAACCATGACTCACGTGCATAATAAATCAGAGGAGTATCACATCTCCAGCAGTGTGGGTAGCTATGCTCAAATTTCGGTGCCTCAAAGAGCAGCCCTCTTGCATCCAGATCCTTTAACACCTCCGGATCTGCCTTCTTAACAAATAACCCGGCAAATGGCGTGGTCTCGCTCATGTTACCCTTCTCATCCACCAGCTGTACGAACGGCATGTCGTATTTGCGGCCTACCTTCGCATCATCCTCACCAAATGCAGGTGCAATATGAACCACACCAGTACCATCAGTAAGTGTTACGTACGAATCGCAGGTTACAAAGAATGCTTTCTTATTCTGCTTTGATGCACACTCATATGCACATTCATATAATGGCTCGTACTCTTTGTACTCCAGCTCCTGACCCTTGTAGGTTTCAAGAACTTCATAATCCGCTCCTTCCACTCCGGCTTTCCCGGCGCTTCCTCCAAGAACCGTATCAAGAAGAGCAGATGCCATATAATAGGTATAGCCATCTGCGCATTTTACCTTCGCATATTCCTCTGCCGGATTCACGCAGAGACCAATATTAGACGGAAGTGTCCATGGTGTAGTAGTCCATGCAAGGATATATGCATCCTCATCCTTTACCTTAAAACGGACAATTGCAGAACGCTCTTTCACATCCTTATATCCCTGTGCCACTTCCTGTGCGGACAGCGGAGTACCACAGCGCGGGCAGTACGGAACAATCTTAAATCCTTTATAGAGAAGTCCCTTATCCCAGATCTTCTTCAGAGCCCACCACTCAGACTCAATAAAATTATTATCATACGTTACATATGGGTTCTCCATATCAGCCCAGAAACCAACGGTGCCGGAGAAATCCTCCCACATTCCCTTGTATTTCCAGACACTTTCTTTACATTTATTAATGAATGGCTCCAGACCATATTCTTCAATCTGATCCTTACCATCCAGCCCCAGAAGCCTTTCCACTTCCAGCTCTACCGGAAGACCATGGGTATCCCATCCCGCCTTACGTGGAACCATATACCCCTTCATGGTACGGTATCTTGGAATCATATCCTTAATGACACGGGTCAGTACATGTCCGATATGAGGCTTTCCATTGGCAGTCGGCGGCCCATCATAAAAAGTGTACGTCTCACCCTCTTTGCGGTTCTCCATACTCTTTTCGAAGATGTGATTTTCTTCCCAGAATTTCTCTGTCGCTTTCTCCCGGTCTACAAACTTCAGATCCGTAGAAACTTTCTTATACATAACCATCCTCCTCACTTTTTTCAAAGTAAAAAAAGCTTCCGCCCTGAATAGGACGAAAGCTTAACTTCTTCGTTTATTAACCACCTAAACATACTTCTAATTATATGTCTTCCTTATAACGGAGGAATTCCGTCGGTATCTACTGGCTCTTTTTTGTTTAACAAAAATGCTTTCGATAACCGAAACTCGGAAGTGATATTCAGATACTCCATACTCGCACCGGATTCTCACCATCCCCGGCTCTCTTTGCCTTTCCAAAATATCCTACTGTCTTCGTCATCGTTTTTAACACGATGATATTATAGTTGAAACAATCCTGATTCGTCAAGGGTTTTTTATCTTCTCCTTCGTCTTCTCCGTTTTCTCTTTCTGGATATTCTCGTAACAATCAAAGATATTACAATACAAATCATAAGAATTACTGCCAATCCGATTGCCGCCAACGCCTTGTAACCCTTATTATTCTTTTCTGATGTCTGCTCTCCTTCTTTTACCTTTTCGCCAAATTTTATTTCTTTATTCTTATAACTGCTAACAACCGTAGCTTCACACATTCCTACCGGCATATCCTTATAATAGTAAGTAACTTCTGCATCCCTTGTTCCATCCTCATGAAGGTCAATTTCTCTTTCAAGATCATCAAATTCTACTCCTTCCGGAAGCATGACATATGCATCATCACTGATTTTTTCAAAAATCTCATCCTTTTCATATTCAGAAATGGATACCTTCTGAAAATTATCAAATCCATAATCTAAAAGAGCTTTTGTATCCGAATATGGATATCCCCCATATGTTTTAAGGACCACACAGACCAACCGTCTGTCTCCATTATCTGCCATTGTAATCAATGTATTCTCAGCCTCTGTAGTATAGCCGGTCTTTCCGCCAACTGCATATTCATAATAATCCTTATTTCCCTGGATCAGCATATGATGCTTTTGCTGAAATACATGTTCCTCCACGGTATCAGATACAGGTATTGTATACTGCTGCGTCTGACAAATCTGAAAAAACAGCGGATAATCAAACAGAGCTCTTCCTATTAACGCCATATCTCTTGCACAAGTATAATGATTCTCATCAAATACTCCATTTGTATTCACAAAATTAGAATTTACTCCTCCAAGCTCCTTACATTTTTCATTCATCTGCTCCAGAAACCAATCATAGTCCTGCCCCTGGCCAGCTGCAATAGTCTCTCCCACTGCATAAGCTGCTTCATTGGCCGATGCAAGAAGCATAGCATACATAGTCTGTTCTAAATTTATTACATTACCTTCCTTCAGACCAATTGAAGCATAGCCCGATCCAAGACAGGCCAATGCTTCCGGCGAAATCGTCACCTGACTGCTCATATCTCCATATTGAAATGCCAGCAGGGCCGTCAGCACTTTTGTAATACTTGCCGGATATTCTTTTTTATCTATATTCTTAGCGTACAGGATTGCACCACTGTCAACATCCATAACAATAGCAGCATCTCCATAAGTTCCTGGTCCTTTAGGCCATCCTTTAAGTTCATTTGTCTGTACTGGAAGCTCATATGCTGTCTGAATTTCCTTCTCATATGCCTCTTTTGCTTCTTTTGCCGCCTTTTCTTCTTCTGTCATCTCGCTCTCAGGCTTTTCCTGTTCTGTACCTGCCGTCGATGATGCAGATACCGAATCCATATTACCATCCGCCATGGCACTCAGCAAAAGTGCTGCTAATATCACAGCCAGTGTCTGTCTCCATTTTCTCATCTGCTGCCTCCATAAAAATCACAGTTAATATAGAAACTATTATAGAGGATATTATGAAAATTCTCAAGCCAGACCGCATTTCTCTTCACTTCCTGCCGATCTTCCCCTTTTCTTTTTTTATATTTAGTGATAACATGAAACTACATTTATGAAGAAGATACCAAAACAATCAGTTACTAAATACAGGAGGTTAAAATTATCACTATGAACCAATATGATTTAATTTCCTTTGATATGGATGGAACTCTTTTAAACAGCAGACAAAATATCTCTGAAAATACAAAAAAAGCAATTAATAAGGCGGTTTCTGAAAATAAAACCGTAATTCTTTCTACCGGACGCTCCGTATCCGAGCTTCAGGATTATAAAAAAGATCTTGAGAATGTCCGTTATTATATCTGTTCAAGCGGAGCGATTATATTCGACTCTTTCGAAGAACAAATTATTTACTCCAATACGATTCCCTCTGAAATCGTTACAAAAATTATAGAAGCTTCCAAACAATATGATACAATGATATACATTGCCAGTAACGGATACCAAATGTGTAACTATAGCGACGTACTTCGGATGGAACATTTTCTTTTGGGAAAATATAAAGATTTAATGTTAAAAACTGCAGTGTTACTCGAAGATATAATTACAAGCTTCCAAAATGAGATGTTTCCCGTAGAAAAACTAAACCTTTTCTGCGCATCTGCTGAAATAAGAGAATCCCTACATAATATTTTATCCCCTCTTCCGATAACTATGGCATATGCCGAAGCGGCTTCTCTGGAAATTTCCCCATTGCATGTATCCAAGGCATTTGGATTGCAAAAGCTATGTGATTACCTGTCTATTTCCATTGAAAAAACAATTGCAGTAGGAGACTCTGATAATGATATTGAGATTATAAAAGCTGCCGGTCTTTCTATAGCTATGGACAACGCCTTCCCACATATCAAAGCACTGTGCGATGTAATAGTTGCTGATAATGATCATGATGGCTGTGCGGAAGCTATCGAAAAGTATTTGCTTGGAAAATAATAGAACATCATTTTCTATGGAGGTGTTACTTGATTTTCTCATACAAGAATGTTACAATATAGCTTGCTTAGGAGGCGGTAACCTGGGGCTGGATATCTAATTGCTGGCAGCTAGTTACTGGTAAAAGTATATGCTCTCTTAGTTAAATGGATATAACAAGCCCCTCCTAAGTAGTCGGAGGTC
>JAUNGJ010000059.1 GCA_030524585.1 Eubacteriales bacterium
GTCGGTTCTTCGTAGTTAGTAAAATAATATAATGCAAAAATATTATCGCAACATTCCAAGAGCCGACTGTAATGTCGGCTCAGCTTTAAGCCTGTGTAATATAATTTTTATGCACATAACCTTTATACTTGCCAGCAATTTTAATCTGATACCATTCTCCGCTCTCGCCAATTACATCTACCAGATTTCCAGATGCAAGTGTCGGATATTCTGGTAAATTACCGTAATTCGTTCCGGGGCCTGTCCGGACATTTAGCTTATCCGCATTCACTTTTCCAACCCATGTGTTATAGGTTGTGGAGCTGGTGGTCTTGGTGACAAAAGCCGGATAACCTGCTGCCTTGACCTGGTTCATTAATTTTTCTGCATTGGCCTGTACAGTGAAATTTCCAACCTGCACTTTATAATACTGGTCAATCCGCACTACAAAAGCATCAAAACCTTTTCCCTTCAGTTCCGTACAGAGTTTGTCCGCTTTGGTCTTTTCTTTGAAGGCTCCAGCCTGTACTTTGTAGTAATAAGGTTTTGTATCTGGTACCGCCGGTTGTGGATCCGGGGCAATGGTGGATCCTCCCATGGCCGCTTTTACGTCTGCCCTGAATTTGTCCATTGTAAAGCCAAGTTTTTCCCATACATGTGTGGGATCTACATGGGCCGTAGAAAGTCCCGCCCTTCTTCCTTCATCGTGGCTGGAGATTAAATACAGTCCGCTTGGAAGTTTTGCTTGCGGATTCCATCCATATCTCTTGCAGATATCCGCGCACAGAAGAACGGCTGTCTGGTATCCTCTGGTAATATCTGCCCGGAAAGCTGCCGAATTAGTGATAGAAAAACTTGCGCCGCCAGCATAACTCATGTAATCAGACTCGCAAATTTCTATAGTAATCAAATGGTCATTTCCGTATCCGCCATCTGCCCAGGAACGAATTGTTTCCGGCATAGTCTGGAGTACTTTTCCTGCCACATCGGAATCCACAAGGTAGTGAACCCCTGCCATATATCCCGGATTGTTCATGGAATTGTAAACACTCTGGGCAGTTCCTTGGGCACAGCCAATGGTATGTATCTGAATACCAATTTTCTTGCAGGTTGCTCCTGTTGCCAGGCAAGGATTATTTGTAAAGAACTTCTTAATTATATTTAAAATTTTCTTTAAATCCATATGATTTTCCTCCTATACTGAAATTTATATCGTATTATTTTGTTGATTAAGCGCTTTCGTGTCTTTGTATCCTCATTCACAATCAATCCGGCCACTAACCAGATATTCCAAGATTTCTTGCAAAATAATAAGAGGGCGGTTTTTTTATGCTCCCTGTCTACTTGACAGGGAGCATATCATTCCCGTCCCCTTACTTTAGTTCCTTAATTCACTCCTTTACACGTGTTTTTTCTTGAATTGTGTAATCGTCTGTATCACTTTGTCATAGCCCACCATTGCGGACAGCCAGGACAGAAATGCCAGGGCAATCAGATATACTGCCATCTTGGAGTTAATTGCGGTCTCTGTCAGGATCATGTACGCAATCCCCACTGCCACAGACAACACCGCCGCCACAGTACCGGCAAGAATATTCGACCGGTACGTCTTATCCAATTCCTTCAGGTATTTCTTGACCGCTTCCGTTACCAAGCCCGTCATTGTCGCTACAATGAGCAAACACAACAAAAATACTTCATGCGTCATATGGTCCTCCTTCTACAGCTTCCTGCTGCCTCATCATTTTTTCGTTGTACTCCCTGTCCTGTAATTCGTATGTCCGGTCCCGCTGCCGTTCCTTTGTAGTCTTGATCCAACCCATCACCCCGCATTCCCCGCCGCAGCACGCAAACACACAGGTGCATAAGGTATCCGGGATTCCTCCCGTGCGGTAATAAAGCAAAATCATTACAGCAACAAATACTAACAGAAAAAGTGCAATAAAAATCAGAATCGCATCCATCGTCCTGAGCTTTTTCTTTTCGGCTGTATTCCCTTTTCCTTCCACGGTTACATCCCTACCCGGGTGAAGAGGTACCCCACCACAATTCCGATCACCACCGTAAGCACATGCCCGGTTACCTTACGCCACATTTCCCCATCTCGGGATTCCAGGATTTCCAGGCGCTTGCCTTGCTGTTCCTGGGCTTTTACCATGTTCTGCATGTTAATAGCCAGCTTTTCTACGGATGACGCCAGAGAGCTGATCTGCCCTGTAGTTTCCTCCAGGATTTCTAACCGCCTGTTCTGGCGGCGATCTTCATCCGCTATCCGCTTGCAGAATTCTTCATGTTCCGCCCGTGTAATATAATCCTCCATTCTCTACCCCTTCCTGGAATGTATCTCCTTGTCCTTTAAGCTTTGGCAATTCGGATATCAATGCTATACTGTTCATCTGTGATGTTTTCACCGATAGCCAATAATTTCTTTCCGGCCACTTGCTTTGTCATTGTACTGGTTACCAGAGAAAACTCTGATATATTATCCGGGGTAAGCATAGCTCCCAATTCCTCTACGGTAACCTCCCCTATGTCCCCTTCCTCAACAAAAATATTAATGGTAGCCTTCTCATCTTCGCTTTCCGTCAGTGTATTTAAATTGATATTGCATCTGGTAGCTTCAAACTGTCTCTGATCTTTTAAAATTACTTTCATAAACCTAATCCTCCCTGCATAAATCTTTTAATTGTTGCAATTCTTTTTTAGAAATAATCGCCAACGCCCATTCATCTGGAACGTAGTTCTTCATTCTTTTGGAAATTCCGTTCCTACGGTAATATTGATTCCAAAAATATAGATTTGCCAATGCACGCGCTTGATGCATCACGCATATGTAAGTGGCTCTGGCATCTGGAGTGCCGAAAACCTGGTAATTGTAAGCAGTGCACCAGCTGCACCCCTCCGCAATCGGACAATAAAAGCATTTATCCGTACTCTGAGTTCTTCGGTCAATCTTCTTCAGAGTTTCTACCCGGCAGCGATCGCATTCTCTCTGGCATAAGCCATGCTCCAAATCTCCAATGGAATAAGGCTCCTGATCCCCGGCCAGGGAAGATTCCATATACCGAATACAGGGAAAAAATACTCCGTCCGGATCCATGGATAACATCACACCGTTTCCGCCGCACCAATTTTGTAAGTCACTTTCTTCTTTCGGATGAAAAAAACGCTCTTCATACAAGGAACACCGGAATTCCCCGTTCTCAAAATGAAACCCTTCCTCCAGAAAATAATCCGCCAATTCTTTCATCTGCTGGTACAAAACCGTGGCGTGCATTGGTTCCCAGCCTTCTTCATATACGCAGTTGGCATTAATGTCCGTGTATCCTAAAGATACCATGTGCTTAATAGCCTGCGTCACATAAGAAATGTTTCCCGGTGCAATGGTAATCTTGCTTCCCATGGTGTAACCATGTGCAATCCAATCCTTTGCAGCCGCAACTGCCAGATCATAGCTTGGCTCTCCGTCCGGAAAAATACGGCAAGAATCATGAAGCTCCTTATTTCCGTCAATGGTCACTGAAAAGCTAAGGTCATGACGGTAACGATTGAGAAAATGCTGTACTTGGGGATCAAAGTATAAAACACCATTCGAACAAATAGAAAAACGATGCAGGTATAACCAAGGATGGTCTAACTCCATGCATCGTTCTGTAAAATAGTCACATATTTTTTCTATTAATTCGATTTCCATAAATGGCTCTCCGCCGATGAACTCAATAATAATTCCCGGAGATACCTCAGGGGTGACATATTGGTCCATACCGTTGGATCCAGTCAGCAACATATCTACTGCCTTTTTCGCATCCTCTAATTTCATAGAGCGAGTTCCTTTATGGGTTTGATAACAATAAGTACAAGCCAGATTGCAGGCATCCGTTACTTGGAAAGTGAACGTTTGCGTTAACACACGTTTTCCATCTTTCCGGATTTGATGAAGTTCCGGATACATGGAAGCAAGCATATCATTATACTGGATATCTCTCTTTCGTCCCATACTCATTCTTCCTTCTGATCCAGCTCCTGAATGGGGCAATCGCAAAGGACCTCAATGGTAAGTTCTGAAGTTGCATAATCCAAACTCCATCTTACCCGATGATCTTTCAGATATTTCGGAAGATATCTGGCCGCAAAGTCCTCTTTGGCAAGATCATACTTTGCATTGGCATCCACAAAACGATTGTGGATGGTCTGGAACAAAGGTTTTTCGTCAAACGTAGGATCGTCGATATTCGCTTCAATTAATCTGGTTAAAACGTTTTTACGAGCCTCCATTTCATAATTTAATCTCTGAATTTCAAGAGTGACGTCTGTCGGAATCGGTAACTTTATTTTTCTCAACATATTTTTCTCCTTTTTTATTTTGAAATTCTAAACAGGCATCGACGCCTGTCCATAACAGGTCCCTTGGCAGGAAGATCCGCATCCCACCTGACAAGATGTAGAACAAGTACCAGTGCAAGTCCCGCAGGATGCGGAGCAGCCATCGGAACAGGTATCTGAACAAGTTCCATAACAGGATTGTGTACAGCCGGAACCACAAGTAGATCCACAAGAAGAGCATCCGTTGCAGCCTGTGCAGGATTGCTTACAGGAGGCTGTACATTTATCATTGCAATTATCTGTACAGGTACCGGAACAAGTTCCTGAGCATCCAGTACAATTCCCGCTGCAAGAACCGGAACAACCCGTACATGTTCCCGAGCAGCCGGTACAATTCCCGCTGCAAGAACCAGAACAGCCCGTACAATTTCCTGTGCAGGACGAATAACATGCATCATTACAGGAACCAGTGCAAGCAGTGCAGGAAGAACAAGAATTGGTGCATTCACCAGTACACCCGGAAGTGCAGCCGGAACCACAACTTGAGGAACAGCTTGAACAGCCACTGCATCCCGTACACCCACTGCTGCATCCAGAATTACAAGAACCAGCGCAAGCACCAGTACAAACACCGGAACAAGAACTACAATTCGTAGCACAAGTACCGCCGCAAGAACCGGCACATGTAGAAGTACAATCGGTAGCGCAAGTACCGCCGCAAGAACCGGAACAAGTGCCCCCGCAATAACTGCCACCGCAGGTATTCGTGCATCCACTGGAGCAGGTTCCCGTGCATCCTTTACAAGTACCAGTTGTACTTCCTACACATCCACTCGTGCACTGGCCATAGCATCCTGAGGAGCATCCGGTGCAATAGCCCGAACAGCCCGAGGCACAGGAAGCCGAACACCCCTGGGAGCAGGTACCAACACACCCTGCTGCACATGCGGCAGAGCAGCCAGCCGCACAAGTTCCCGAGCAATTTTCTGCGCAAGCACCGCCGCAGGAATAAGCGCAAGTTCCCGAGCATCCAGATTCACATGCACTACTGCATCCACTGCATCCGCTGCAAGAACCAGCACAACTGCTGCCACAGGAACTTTTACATCCGGATTCACATCCATTGCTGCATGCACTGCTACAGCTAGTATAACATAAACCACTACATGAGCCTTCACAACTAGCCATGTTTCTTTCACCTCCTATGATTTTGCTCCGGTCGTACAACCAGAGCCACAGGTATTCGTACAACTGTTGCAGCAGCCTCCCGTACAGCCTGTACAGCCGCCCTCACATCCTTCAGCACATTGTTTTCCGCAGGTCGTACTGCAGCTTCCCGAACAGCTTGTACAGCCCGTACAAGCCGAATAACATGCTGCATAGCATAATCCGGTGCAGTTTCCACGGCAGCCTGTATCCTGTGCTATTTTGTCAATAGCCGATATTTCATCAACAAATTTATCGGCCCTATATACAGACAGCTCCAAGCCGCTTTTTCCTGTACGAAAGCTGTTATCATACAAAAAATCGTTCACTTCTAACAAAGGGTCGATAATCTTCTGCACATGTTCATCCGTAATAGGCTCTCCGTCCTTTGTTTCAAAATCCCAGGAATCACCAGCATAATCAGATAAGGAGGCATTATGCTCTGTGGCAGTCCTCCTTGCCATCTCCTCTTTAACTTTTGCCTTTAAAGCATTCAGCCTTTCGGCGGTCATAACATAATCAGCCATAACGCACCCCCTATGCCAAAGAGCTAACAGCCGTATATGCAGGAGCTACCAAAACATAATCAATAGTCACCGTCACTGCGCTGGAAGATGCCAGCAGAATCGCATCAATGCACAAGGTATCTCCCTTGTTGGCATCGAAATCAACTAAAAAACCCATTGTCTGGAATTTATCCGCAGCATTGAACATACTTGGCTTGATATAGATTTCTTTGAGCAAGCGTCCGTCTGATCCTGTTTTCGCCTTTATATCTACCAAATTAACATCTTCTGTGATTTCCGACATTTTCATCCGGAACATTGCAGAATACAGTCCAAGCGGCAATCCATTCAGATTTTTGCTAAATAATACCTGTTCCGAATCGCCGGCAGTTTTCGGCGCTATCGCATACTGGGCCTTCTCATCTTCTATTGTTGCGTCTTCTGAGAGTTCGGAACCTCCAACATAATTCATGGCAGTCGCTTTTCCCCATGTCTCTTTTTCCTTATCCGTAACAAAACGATGGTTAGGATCTGTCTCGACATTCTCTGCCATTGCTCCGATATCTACTACAATCTCTGTCCCATCTTCTAATTTTTGTTTAATCTGTTTCGTGACCATTTAATCTCCTTTCCGGGGGACTGGGTGTAACCCCGGTCCCCTCTTGAAATCTGTGATATCAAGCGATCAGGAAACACACAGACCCTGCCGGAGCGGAATCCGGCAGGGAAGAAGCAAAGTAGACATTTGCTTTGGCATTCCACGATTCCTTTTCCACATCCGTTGCAAAACGATGGTTTGCATCCTCTGTTATCATGGATGCAGGGTGGGTATCTGGATGGTTATATATCGTATCCGTAAACTTGGCGTCCGCCGGAACATTAGATTCTACCGTGTGCCCATTTACCGTCCCCGCATTTCCTCCGTTGGCAGGCAGGCTGGATGGTTTGTTTTTAATAAAAGCATCGCTCTCCGTATCTGCCTCATTCCAGTCAGGCTGCACGTTTTTCTGAGCATTTGCCGGTGCATGTTCCGTCTGGCTGTGTTCGTAGGCGATTTTGCCTCTGTCACCACGGTATGCAGTAGAAGATGTTTCGCCAAGTGCAATCGTATCAGAGATTACAACAAAAGCCGTACCTGACCAGCGATAGGTTTTTCCGGATGCTGTATCTACATAAATCTTCCCGGTTTCGCCTGTGTATGCGTTGCCATCAGGATCGTTAAAGACAGTACTGCTGATAAAAGTACCCTCAAGTACATCATCCACATAAGATGGCAACTGCGCAGCCGGCACTTTTCCAGTACCGTCCAATTCCGCCACTCCGCCAGCGGCGCCTTTAGCTGTTGCCGCAATCGCACCAACGTCCGCAGCAGCCAAATTAATGTCAGCGGAAAGGTCTTTGCCATTTACTTTCCTGTTGGTCGGCACTTTTCCAGCAAGATCAGTATCCAGACTGGCAACCTTTTCTTTCTCATCATCGGTATAGTCATTCGATGATAAGCCTTTGCCAGTTTCTTTTTGAACGTAATTTTCAAGGTTCCCTGCCATGTTGCCCTTGGGGGTCTCGTCCCATCCGGAGCCGTTGTATGTATACATGGTCTTATTGGCCTTAACATATACCTGGAGACCTTCTGTAACCGCATTAAGCGTTACAAGTTCATCCCTCTCCTCAATTGTTTCCACCTGTCCCCTGACATCCAGGAGTGCTTTTGCCTGCAGCTTAAAACCACTGGCAACTGTGATACCTTTTTTATCTGCAAAACTCATTCTTTTTTACCTCCCTTTCTTAGTAATTGAATGTCATCTTGAAGGCAGATACCGTAGAGGCATCATTGGTGTATGCATAATATGCTATGCCGTCCACTGTAACCTCTGTCTGCGTAAATGTACTTGTAACGTCAAAGTTATTGGCATCCAGGATCTTCGCAAGGGCGCCATAAGACTTCGGATACGCATACAGCATCTTCTGATTTGCAGTCGTAAAATTAAAGGACTTGTTGCCTTTTGCCTGCACGGATTTTGTCGCAGCCTTGATAAGAGCCTCTGTCGGTGCGGCATCTGCTGCAATTACTCCGTAATAATACGGGCTTACAAAAGTATAGGTACCTGTCTTCGCTGTCACAGTGCCGCCAGTTGCATCTGTTACAGTCACAGAAAGCTGCTTATTTGCTGTTACGGCCAGTGGGGTTGTCAGTGGCACAGTATTGGTGCCAGAAACGCCGCTGCTCAGGCTGCCGAGTGACGTAGAGCCGTCAAACACCTCAATCTTTGTAACGGCAGAGCTTCCTGGGGTGATGTTGACGGTAACTGCATTAACAGTCTGCGTAGTGCCTGTTTCGACAGTGCCGCCGTTTGTCGGTGACATTGCCGCTGTTACAATAGGAGCTACATACGGGTGCAGTAATTTATCAATCATCTCGACCACTTCCACGCCGGATTCCGGAGGTACATATCCTTTGGGCACACCTCCTACGGCCACTGTTGAGGGAGTCTGGTTTTTATACAGGGTGTCGTTGACTGTTGCACCATCCGCTATATCTGCAAGTTTCTCCTTCTCTTCATTGGTATAGTCGTTAGAAGACAAGCCTTTACCGGCTTCCTTATCTACCTTGTTCCCGATTGCGGAATTAAGCGCAGTAGCTACAGTTTCGTGGGATGCAATATACTCTGCAATCTCCTGCAAGGTATCGTAGGTCTCAGGAGCGCTGCCGATCAGGTCGGCAATCTTCTGATTCACGTAATCTACGATTGTTTTGGTTTCCCCGTCTGCGTCACTCATCAGGACCGCATCAGCTACGGTTTTCTGAAACCATTTCACCCATACGGGATTGTCTTCTGTACCGGTATTCCGGTATGTGAATACTCTTTCTTTTGCCATTTTTTGTCCTCTCTTTCTTTATGGGGTTATTTTTGCATAAAAAACAGCATCCGCAGGCGCTTCCTGAGATACTGCTATTTCTCCGGTTGTTACAGGCACATTGCCTGTACCCTCTGTCTGTCCAGAATCTTCCGCAGGCGGCATCCTGGCCCAATACTCTGCATGTTCTGGAGCAGAGGAACTAAAAATTATATTAGTATATTCTGCTGCCTTAAATTGCCCTGGAATCTCTCCATCGGTAATAAATAATGTATCTCCTTCTGCCAGGTATGTATCTTTAGGGCCAATCTTTACTTTACCGATTTTTTTTAGTTTTTCTAAAATGATTTTTTCGAGCACTTCTTTTGTAATGCATTCTGATTTCAGGTTGTTTATTTGTTCCTGAATTTTTTCAACGTCTTCTTCCAGTGCATATGCTCCAGTGTTTGCAATAATCATTACGTTTTCCGAATTGGCAACACTGACATATGATTCTATGGTAATGGCTACGGAACCAATGCTTTTATCCGGAAGATAGTCCGGTTTGTCTGCGGTAGTAATGGAGTATAGAATTTCTCCTTCATCCGGGTCTTTAGCATAAATGCCAAATTCTGTTACATCATATCCTTCGGCAAGGTCATCATTGGTTATAATCGACCGCATATGGACGGTTGTTCTATCCACAATCTCTTTTTTGACAAAAAATACTTCCTGCCGTTTATCAATTAGATCTGTAACTTCCATCAGATTAATATCTGGTGTATATCTCCCCGATCCTGTTGCTGCCTTTGTAAATACAATTGTACCTCGTCCAAAATTAGCTTTTGCATTTAATTCCAAGCCTTTGTTTGTTATAGTCGCTCTGCTGAAATTAGGCACTTCCTATCACCCCTTTTCCATTGTCTCTGATTATGATTTTTTGATACACGCTGTATGAACTAGCAAAAGATATTTCCATCCTGTTTTCTCTCTTCATGCAATAGTTAAGGTGTAATCCGTCATCTCGGATGATAATTCTCATATTTGCAGCATTTACATTAGCAACGTATAGATTAGCCTGGAATTCCCGGTGTGTAATAATGCGTCTCAAATGTGATCGGACGTTTTTTACTTTATCAATAATACTTTTAAACAGCTCCACAGAATCCACCAACAACTGAGCATTTGTTATAATATCGAATTCTCCGGGTAATGCTCCTTCGCTTGGGTCTATGTCATACCATTCAATAACCTCTCCCTCTCCAAAAAGAATTGTGATCAGTTCTTCCACTGCCGCTGTAGTTCCTGCTTTCTGATACCACTTCAGAGTATTGCGGACAATCTCCCTTTTTATCTCTAAAGGAAGTTTTTCTGAATAGTACATGGATCGAAGTTGTATTGCCATGATATCCAGGAGTCTTTCCGGTGCCTGTTCTATGGCGGCGTATACTCTGGCTTTATCTGCTGCCTCAATAACAAAACAAATTTGCCGTTTTAAGGCATAGCTGAATGCTGCAACAACAGGATCGTCTTTGATCGGACATGGAAGGATGTCCAGAAGTTCTCCTTCTCTAAGATTAATCATCTTCTATCCCTCCATATGCTATATTCTCAGATACCAGGCGTGCAACCGATGTATCTGGAATAACCCTAAATACCGGTTCCTGCACTTCTGCCCTTTTTGCCCCGGCCTCTTTGATCCCTCTGATTAATTCATCCGGATTGATGTCACGCCCAATCACCCTTGACTGCCATCTCTTATATTCCTCGATAGCCTGGAAGACCTTACTTTGTATAACTGCCGCTTTATCATAATCGCTCCTGTTAATCCAGTACCGAACATTAAGGTTATAATCCTCTATTTCCGGTGCCTGAACTGTCACCTTATCCGTCAAAGGGCGGATATTTTTATCTTGGAGATATTCCTGCAGACCATCTATCATATGTTCATCTGGAAGCGAACTGTCTGACATCAAGAATCTGATTACAACTTCTACTGGCCTTGGGCTTACTACACTAACGTCTCCAATTTCACTGTGATAAGCCCTTGCCCAGTAAACATAAGCATCTTTGGGGCCTGCTACTGATGTCCTGGACGGAGCCATATAGATACGTTCTGCCAAGCTATCATCCGACTCTATATCCGCTCCTCCAGACGGCTTATCAATATTCCGAACATTATCCATATACGGAATTGGGTCTACGAGTACGTTGATTTCTCCAATCTCCAATTTGTTTCCTACGATACCCGGCGTTTCGCAAACTGCCTTCACATCAACATATGTATCTCCAACAGAAATCTCCGCATATTCCTCCGTGTCATAATATAGTTCGTATCTGTTTGTTACTCTGGTGCCGGATGGGATTCCAATTACAGTCTCTCTGGCTTCCGACAAAGTAAAACGAATGGTTACTACTGCAGGAATAGGCTGCATACGGGAAATTCCAACCCACGCTGCCAGACTATCCAGGAATTCTGCATAACTATATTTCAGAAGGTTCTGCTTCCCGGCACGATCTACATATAAGAGTGCCTGATATATCTGTACACCTGCTGCTGACAGCATCATACGTACGGGATCTGCAAGAGAGAATTTCATATCTTTTCCGGTAAGATCTTTGTACTTTTTTAGGAAATCATTTATCATTTCAGATTGAATCTGGTTTAATCCTTTGTCTTCGATAAAAGATACTTCCGGAATACTATCCCTGATCTTCTGTATCGTCTCCATCCTCTTCCTCCCTTCCGATCTTTAAATATAGGTCTATCTTTGCTTCTGCTACTTCATATGATGAGTCTGTAATGACAACTTCTGGCATAAACAATTCTGTTTTTTCAAAAATATCCTGTGTTATCATTTCTGCTGCAATCTCCGGAGGTTTAGCGATACACTCTCCGTCAATCCCGAATCCACGGTTCCCTGGTACGGTCCCTTGTACAGTTCTGAAAAGATTCGTCATGCACCGTAAAATATTTTCATTTTCCGGAGAATCATATTCAAATTTTAGGTGAATGTCAGCATAATCTGTTTTAATGTCATTCATTCCTGCCTCCTAAGCATATTCTGAAAAAGTAAGGGAAATCGTAGCTGTCATCAATTCACCTTTGTTATAGATACATCCCCATTCCTCAGAAATCTTAGAAATGTAGCATTTCCCTGAAAAAACCTTCTTCCCTCCGATAACAAGGGTGTCTATCTTTCCTTTTTCAGCTGCATTCTCAATCTTTTCGATTGTCTTGCGTGGTTTCTGCCCGTGCATCCCGCTTATCCGGATATCCATACTCAGCGAGGAGTCTCCAGGTCCCAGGAACTGTTTTTTTGGCTTTTGAAGTATCCTGTCAAACGATTCCCAGCGCGGTTCTACTTCCTTTTTCACATTTGTTGGAGTCAATATTTTTTTGCTTGTGACTTCAAATATAATAGTCTTACCAAAACTACCAATTTTTCCCATCTTTCACCTCTTAATCAAGTGGATGTGTTAAATGACTCACAATCTCCCTTATTGATACAGTTCCAGACTTAGTTTTAAAAACAACGGAATCCGCTTTAAACTCCATAATTCCGTTCTTGAATCGCGCATAAGCTTCTCCCGGCTCCGAGCCATATTCCTTCCGGTAAAGCCCCTCTCCGGATTCCGGAGGAGGATTTCCTCCGCACCAAAAAGTTCCAAGGACAACTCCCATCTCACATCCGTTTGACAGATGCATCACCATTACCATGTCATCAATCTTCGGCATATGATATTCGTTCCCAAAATTCAAGACGGGAAGTTCCGTTGTTACCTCGTTGTCTCGGTCGGTATACAAAACCTCTATGGTACCATTCTCGTAATTGATTTTAGATACCCTCCCTACCCTTGTTTCGTTCATGGGACCTCCTTACTTTTTTACAATCCTGTATAGATCTAACTTCATGGTGTAAACGGCTGATGCATCAATGCTATGCACAACCTTGCTGACGCTGTATTTTCCATCTATCTTTTTCGCAAAGCCCGAAAGATTCACATTGCATCCCGCATAGATTTTGGAATTTGCCATTATCGTAAGCGTCATGGTGGTAGCCTTACGGTTGCTCTCCGCTACCTTTGCATTTGCTTTCAGTTTTGCGTCTCTTTCGTCATCTGCTTTTTGTGTAACGTTCAAAAGACGTTTTGCGCTGCCCACCATGACTGTAACGTCTGTTTTGGTAGATGCATTTGTGTATGATATTTTTGCACCAGTATATATGCCGTATAAGGTATCATTAAAAGTCCAGTCTGATGATACATCCTTTTCTTTAATCGTCATAACGGCTTTCTTTTTTTCGTAATCTTCAAAATCCCGAATGACGATCTGATTTGAATATATTTTGTAGGCAAGCCCATACTCTTTACAAAGTTCAGTGAGGAATGCACTGTCTGTCTTTCCGTTCTGTTCGATTTCTTTGATCTGGATACTGATTGCCTCGTATACTACTTTGAGCTTATACTTATTTCCGAACTCTTGAGCAACCCCTTTAATTGTGACGTTTTTCCAGGTCTTTGTTCGCTCCGTGACGTTAAACGATTCGCTTGCAGGCTGAGATAATGCAGACAAATCACAACTCCCATACTGGATTGTAAAATCATCCAGCGTAAACTTGCCGCATGGAATTTTTATTTTCTTTTTCTTATCCTGCCACTGGTCTTTAAGATAAATGTTCAGCCCGAGCTTATCCCCTTTCTTGGGAAACCATTTTGTCAGCCAAATTTTGTCCGTATCATGGAGGGATATATCCAGCTTATCACTGTTCTCGGAAGAGCATTCCGTAAACGTTATCCCTCTTAAATATGGATGAATCTCTGACGCTTTTTTTGAGTTATAGGTCAGACTCACATCTGCCTTTCTTCCATAAGTGTCTGCCATATTAGTCCTCTCTTCTCCAATTCGGAAGATCTTCATTGATATCTTCCGGAAGGTCTGGTACATTCAATACCGTTCCGTGGGAAAATTTCATGATATCCAAAAGCGGGAGATTTGCCTGGATCAGATAGAACATATACTTTTCATCGCCATACAGGTTGTAAGCAATGCTGTCCCAGGTATCTCCAAGAACGGTTGTATAGGTTTTTCCTGCCATCTCTTTTCCTCCTTATCCCAAGGCAAGCCGGCCTTTCGTTTTTATGTACCGTTCCATCATACCCTCAAATTCTGCCTGCGATATTCTTTCTGCCTTTACAATTTCTTCTTTGCTTGGGGCATCTCCATAAAAATTGTGAGTAGGCGAATAAACAATGGTGGGAGAACCTGACGTGCCTCCGCCCGACTTTGGATTTGGCCAAGTACCTCCGAACAGTTCTATTATGTCTTTGATTACAGGGCTTTTTAAGTTATCTGTATCAGGCGTTGCATTGTTTACAATTGGGCTTGCAAGATACCTTTTTGCAGATTCCGCAACTTGTTCCGTTCTATTTTTTAAACCAACAACAAGACCTTCACCCGCATATTCGCCCGACTGAGTCAATACCCTTGAAGGGGAATGTATCTTTAAAGCGCTGTTTACCGCTGCCGCAGCTGACGCCGCTATGGATGCCGCTGCCGCCTGCACTGCGCCTGCCATACTCTGAATTCCATTAACCAATCCAGACATCATATTTACGCCTGCCCCGTATAGATCCACACCTGCAAATGCCGAATAGATGCTGGATGCACATGATTGAGCTGAGGAAAGTGCTTGACTGCATCCAGATTGCACAGCAGATGTCAGAGAAGACATTCCAGACTGCACAGTTCCCGTGATAGCAGCTGTTTGGGATGACGCCGTACTGAATGCCTGTGAGAAAGCACTATCAAATGCTTCTGGCACTTTCTGTATATCGGCACTTGCACTGCTGGCCACCTCAGAGATTCCTGTCTTAAAAGACTCTAAGCTTGTTGCATCGGTATTGATTTTAACATTTACCTCTGTCTCAGCCGCACTCTGTACCTGGCTGCTCAGACTCTGTGCCGCACTTACTGCATTCCCGGTACTACTGTTAATTCCATTGGCCACACTGTCTCCGGCCTGTATTCCCAGTTTTGATATATCTGGCATGCTTACACCTTCCGGAATAGATGCCATCAACTGCTCCATGGATGCCGCAACAGCTCCAGAACTGCTATCAATCCCAGCTCCCAGAGAAAGACCGCTGTCATAACCCTGGGCAGAAAAATCCAGAATAGACACGCTGCTTGATGCCGCATCTGAAAGATTCAGAATAGAACTTGTCACTATTCCAGTACTAGAATCTATACCCAAAGAATAGCTCTGTCCCATCTCCATTCCGGCCATCTGAAATAATGACGCATCTGAAACAATTCCCTGCGTAGCACTACTTGTCATCTGCTGTACAGAAGACTGTATCTGTGGTGTACCGTTCTCAATTCCTTTCGCATAGTTTTCTGGGATTTTTCCACCTGCTTCTTCTGCTCCGCCACTGCCTTCTCCAGTAATAAAATCCCATATACCTCCAAAGAAATCTGCGACCGCACTTTTGATCTTTTCAAATCCTGAAATAATTCCGTTTCCTACAGATTCAATCAGGTTTTTTCCGAGGTCAATCCAATTGATACCGGAAACAGCATCCCAAATACTGGAAAATAATACGGGTATAGCCTCCAAGATAAGTGGAATCGCTGTTACGATCCCATTGCCAATAGCCAAAATAATCTGTACACCGGCCTGAAGAAGCATAGGAATGTTACTGATGATTGCC
>JAUNGJ010000060.1 GCA_030524585.1 Eubacteriales bacterium
TACATGATTCGTTTCCTCTCTTCGATATTTCTATTATATCGAAACTTTTCTCTCTATACATCAGTTAATTTTTCCTTTCAAATTTAAATATCGGACAAGCCTTGATTTCCATACCGTTCTCATGTTATACTACTACACGTTGCAAAGCCCATTAAAACCAAGGTCTTATGGGGCTTTCCGCCGATTCCCGGCGTTAAATGAATCGAGTGTTCGAGACCTTCCACTCGTAAAACAAAACTAAAGGAGAACTGAATATGAAGAACAAGAACGTAACATTTCTGACCCAGGCGGCTATGATTGCTGCCATTTATGTAGTACTTACCTACATATTTGCACCCTTTTCATTTGGCGAGGTTCAGGTGCGCCTTTCCGAGGCACTTACCATCCTTCCACTGTTTACACCGGCTGCTGTGCCCGGCTTATTCATCGGATGTCTGATCGGCAATATCCTCGGTGGAGCGATTCTCCCGGATATTGTATTCGGCAGTATTGCGACTCTGATCGGCGCAGTATTGACCTACATGCTAAGGAATCAAAAACCAATTCTGGGACCACTTCCTCCGATTGCAGCCAATACGGTCATTGTGCCCTATGTACTGCGCTTTGGATACGGAGTAAATCTTCCGATTCCATTTATGATGCTTACTGTTGGCATTGGAGAAGTTATTTCCTGTGGGGTTCTGGGACTCGTTCTGTACACAGCTCTGAACCGTTATCGCAGTACACTTTTCAGAACAGCCGTTTAGGTTTTTTATATCCGCCTAAGATAGCATTACCTGGTATAACAAATGAATGCCTCTTGGGGACTGTCCGGTCCCCGAGAGGCATTATAATATACATAATTAATCATTAATTATCCGACCAATATCATTGCAAAGACGGAAGATATCCAATATATGCATTTCCCCCGCTCTGCATCATCTGATCCATCTGTTCCCTCAAAATGGTCTGCTGCTGTCCATTTGAAACATCAATAAATGTCACATTATTTTCATCATATCCAATTAAAATTACAGCTGATGCTCCATTCCGTACTCCGATTACCGGAGTTCCTTTGTTAATCAGATACAGTACTTGTTCCGTACTGCAACTCGTCAGTTCAACACCGTTATCTCCCGTCAGTTCATTCACTGCATCAAGTGCAGAGGTCCCGGCCTTCAGCCTGCTCTGCAGAGAAGCCAGCAGTTCATCCTGCCCGCTGATCAGATAGGTCAGGTAACGGTTTCCCCTCTCCCAGACATACTGCCCGTTCGGTGCGATCACCACCCCGCTCACACTGTCCGCCTTCTGGATCGCAGTTCCAGCCTTTCTGTAAATGCCCTGCAGTTTTCCAATTCCATACACATAATAGCCATTTTCAGAAGTTTCTACTTCAAATGACGGCAGCGCAGGATCGTCATGCAATACCTGTTTGGGCTTTAAAACCTTAGCATTCTTATCCTTGATTCCATCCAAAAATGTAAGGCGCATCTGAGTTTCCTTTAATTCGGTAATGTAAGATTCCAGCATAATATTGCTTTCTTCCTTTTCCTCATTATTGGCAATGTAATCCGCGTCTATCTCCGTATATGTATTGCCGCTCTTCTTCGCCCGGTTCAAAGTAATCATACCATCGCTGATCTGGGCATCCAATACATAGTTCTCTCCAGCATCATAGGTTTTCACCACCTCATTTCCATCATCACGTATCTCAATTCGATACATCGGAACCGCAAGCTCTCCGCTGATGGTTTCTCCTACTTCAGCCTGTTTTGCCAGACCATAGACAAAATCGCCGCCCACAAATCCAAGCGGCACTATGCATTCTCCCTCACCTGCTTCAACCGTGTATTCCTCGCCATTATACAGATTCCGCACCACAGCCTGCGAAGAGGTATCTACACTTTCGCCGGTCTGCCAGGCAATCCACTGTCCATTCTCCGAAGTGGCATATTGGCGATCCTTCAAATCTGAGGCCACTGTCTCTTCCAGATTCTTATCCACATCAACCTCATACAGACTTCCGCCAACCATCATGTAGAGGTAATTCCTTTTTGTGCTGTAGTAGGTAAGTTTTCCCAGTTCTTCCACTGCGACGGCGGCAGCCTTGTCGCTCGGGATAAATGCCTTCTCTTCAATACTGTTGGTCTCAATGTCATAATAATAGATATCTACGCCAACCTGCCCCTCATGATTTCCCCGGTTCATATATCCGGACACGGCAAATGTGGTATTTCCTTCTTTATCCATACCAAGAATCTGAATGCTGTGATCCGAAACCTTATTGCGGATATCCGCATTTTCCGCATCACGGAAGCTGAACAGCAGCGCCATCTCATCCTTATCACGGTTATAATTCCACAGCTCATTGGCCTGTACAAAGGACACGATCGTCCCGTCAGAATTTACCGCATAGGACACATCCGGGGCTGTAATTCCAAGAAGCACCCCCTTCTCATTCAAGACCTGCTTACTTCCGTCAAATATCTGCTCCATAGTGCGGTCATAATTCAGCAGATACATGGTTCCTGCTGCCATGCGCACCCGAAAAAATTCCTTCACGGTATATAGATCGGTCTCATTCTCTTCTCCCTTACAGTTCACCTCATATTCCAGAAGAACCGAAGTATAGGAAGCATTCGTCTCCAAAATCTTCCAGCGCTCTCCGCCCGTAACCTGCGGTTCCAGACTGCCCCAGGTAACCTGGTCATAATCGGAGTGAATCGTCACATGGGAAAATGTTGTGTTATCTCCCTCATCATTCGGCTCCAGCGCCGCCCCGACGCCCACATTTTCCTTCTTCGCCAGCGCATTTTCATGGTAATTATACACATAATCCAGACAGGAACTAACATTAAAATCCGTCGGGGTTACCACTCTTGTATAATAGTAGTACTCTTTTTCTTCGGAATGAAGCGTTACAATCATCACTCTTTCCTGGTCAAGAATCCCTTCTTCAAAGGACAGATTCACCTGCTCTCCCACATTCGAAATCTGATTCTCATAAAGCTTTGTCTCACCGTCAATCGTATAAACGGCGTAGTCAATTGAGGATACTTCCCGGTCCTCGGCCTCCACATTCATCACAAGCTGATTATTCGTCACAGGAGTAATCCCATCCCGCATCGTGGTAACATCCATCTTATCTACGTATCCATTCATCGGATTAATACCATAGCCGTCTACGGAAAAATAAACCCGGGGAAGCGTGGCATTTCCTATATCAGCCATCATGTTATCGTTTCCCTGGCTGGTTATATATTCGAAAAAAATAACTGCTGCCACAAATATTACAGCCAGTATTCCTATATGTATCACTTTCTTTTTCATCGATCTGATCAGCTCCTGTTCTCCTCAGTACCGTTAAGCAGCTTTCCCAACATAGGCGATATGTGCAGTGCCTCTTCGCAGGCTCTGACAGCCTCATGATTCTCCCGCCGTTTTCCGGTCTTTACCGCCCGGATTAATATATTCTTCGGAGTATGTTCCATGTCAATAAATTCCAGAATCTGGGTGCGGTACCCTTCTCTTTCCAGATACTGGGCGCGCATGGCATCCGTCACCAGCGCCGCCATACGCTCCTTAATCAGCCCGTATTCCAGTACAGGCGCCAGCACATCACTGGCAATCTGTCCATTCACCTCATGCTGACAGCACGGAACAGACAGAATAACCTTCGCATTCCACCCCACCGCCTTGGCAAGGGCAAAATCCGTCGCCGTATCACAGGCATGCAAAGTCACAACCATATCCACCGCATCCACACCGGTATAATCCGCAATATTCCCTTCCAGAAACTTCAGCTTCTCATACCCATACCGCTCGCTTAACGCATTGCAGTGACGAATTACTTCCGACTTAAGATCCAGCCCGATAATACAAATATCATATCCCTTCAGCTCATGCAAATAGTAATACATGGCAAATGTCAGGTAGGATTTCCCACATCCGAAGTCCAGAATCGTAAGCTCTCTGTCCTTTGGAAGCTCCGGAAGCACATCCTCCACAAACTCCAGAAAACGGTTAATCTGACGAAATTTGTCGAAACGGGAATGGATAATTTTCCCTTCCTTCGTCATAACGCCCAGATCCACCAGAAACGGAACCGCCCTTCCTTCTTCCAGAATATAGTGCTTCTTCCGGTTATGCACGAGACTTACCATCTTCACGGGCTTTGTCTGCGCCTTCTTTTTCACCGTAACTTTTCCTTTCTTACTGACCAAAACGGTATAGCTCTGGCTCTTTGTCTCCATCTGAAGCTGTCTCATGTCCTCCATACAGACAAGAAGCTCTTCCACCGCCTGCGAAGGTTCCAGATTCTTATGAAACGCCTGATTGCCTCGGAAGGTCTCTAACTGAAAGAAAAGTGTGTCCTTTTTCATGAGAGGACGCACTTTTACCTTTACCGCATTTCCCTTTGTGCGTGGATTGCTAAGAACCGCGGATACAAAATCTATATTCAAATTCTCTTGTAATAATACTCTTAAATTCTCCATGCAGATATTATATCTGATTTTATGAACAGAGTAAATAGAAGAAAAGTACTTTCCGCCATTGACAGAAAGTACTTTTTCCCATACAGTTCATCTGATTTTGCTTCTTACACGACGCATTTAAAAAGAATTTAATGCAGACACTGTGCGCCGTCCACCGCTATCACCTGCCCTGTAATATAGCTTGCATCGTCGGACGCCAGAAATACTGCTGCCGTAGCAATCTCTTCCGGCTGACCGATTCGCTGAATCGGAGTATCCATGATAATCTTCTCCAGCCACCCTTTCGGCGCATGTGACCATGCATTGGTATCAATGACACCGGGTGCAATCGCATTGACTCTGACGCCTTTTGCCGCATAATCCTTTGCCAGTACCTTTGTATACTGGGCAACACCGGCATTGCAGGCCCCATATGAATACATATTGGGAAGAACCGGCATCAGTCCCGCTACGGAGGACGTATTGATAATACATCCCTTTGACTCAAGCAGATATGGCATTCCATATTTAACGGTCAGGAAGCAGGTAAGCAGCGTTGTTTCAAACGTATACTGCCAGGCTTCCACGGTATCCTGATCAAGCGGACGGGATTTCCCTTCTCCCACCACGTTGTATAAGACGTCCAGCTTTCCATACAGTTCAATCGTCTTATTAATCAAATGGATAACCTGATCTTCCTTTGTAGAATCACAGGCAACAAATGCTGCTTCTCCGCCGGCCGCTTTGATATCCTCCACAACTTTGTTTCCGCGCGCTCTTGCCTCATCATTGTGTCCTCTTCCTACAACAATGACTTTGGCGCCCTCCTTCGCAAACAGCTTTGCGGATGCACGTCCCATTCCGGAGGTTGCCCCATTAACGATTGCCACTTTTCCATCCAGTTTTCCCATATCAATCACCCTTTCTGTTTATGATTTTTGTTTGATATTGTCTATGATTTATTATAGAATCCCGCATCTGTTAAGTCCGACAGCTAAATGTCAACAAAAAAAATCGTTTTGTATAGATTTTGTATAGACTAAAAAAGGACAGATTCGGTATGATATAAAGAACAAGCAAACCGGGCTTTCAAAACAGGAGGTGCCACTGTGACAACGAGTAAACGCAAGAACGGAATTTCCATCTATCTTTTTGGAACTCCTTCTATACAAGTGGACGGACAAATGTTTTTATTAAAAAGAAAACGCATAAGAGCGCTGATTTATTATCTGGCTGCCAGCCCTGTTCCGGTGTGCAGAGAAGAATTGATTTCTATTTTTCTGCCTCAGTTAGACCGAATCACTGCGCTGAAAAATCTAAGTACCTATATTTATAATATCCGCACCGTTTTGCCGAACATTCTGTCTGTCAACAAAGATTTTCTATACATTCCTTCTGACGTATATGTGGATGTCCGGGAATTTGAATCCTGCACCGGAGACGAGGTTTTATCCTTTGAAAAGGCCAGAAAAGCAGAACAGCTCTACCGGGATTCGTTTCTGAATCATTTTGATCTGGAAAATTCCGCAGAGTATGAGCAATGGAAGGAAGCCCGTTCTGAGTATTACGCAAACAGTATTATCAAAGCAAAACGTTTTATCGCCGATACCTATATTAAAAGCGGAGCATATAAAAGAGCCAATGATATGCTGGAACAGATCATCGCCCTGAACCCTTACGGGGAAGATACCTACCGCACCGCCATGAAGGTAAACTACCGCATGGGAAACCGGCCGGGCGTGGTCAGACTCTTTGACAGACTGACCCATATTCTGGGCGAAGAGCTTGGCATCACTCCGATGGCGGAGACGATAAAGCTGTACACCGACATTATTACCAAAGATAACGATACCTACGACGCATCAGGGGACCGAAGGGAAACTGATTCACCGGTGACGCTTCCCGACATTTCGGAAAATCTCGAGCATCTCTCGGGCAATGCAAAAAATCTGTTAAATGTTCTGGTGGTATTTCATGAGGATTTTGACCTGAAGGTGGTATCTCAGATTGTAGGCTTTCCGGAGCCGGAGATCATGGATCTTCTGGAAGAGCTGGAAAATGAAAGAATTGTAAGAATCACATCGGACAATAAAATCTTCTTTTTCAGCCCGCAGGGGAAAGATTTTTTGTACAATTCCATTTCTTCGCTGAAGCGGAAATATCTCCATTTCCGAATTGCCCAGTCTCTGGAACAGAGCGCGGACTTAAGCTCCTATCATTACGCCAACATCCTGCTCTACCATTACCAGAACAGCGGCGACAGCGACCAGACGTTAAAGTATGCTCTTTTAGTGGGAGAAATTGCCAACGACCGCGGTGATTTTCAGAAAGCCATCGACTGTTACAAGCAGGCCAGCTTTTTCCTGAGAGGAAAATACAGACAGGCGCTGGAACTGAGTCTTTCCCAGAGTTTGCTTCTGATGGGAAAATATGCCGAATCCAGAAAGCTTTTACTGTCCAATGCGGAAATCTGTAAAAGCAACTATGAATTTGGACTGGAGAATTATTTTTATTTAGAGGCAGCTCTTACCAAAATCCCCGGATTCAATGAGATAATGTGGGGCATTCGTCCTCAGTTTCCCATTGCTATCGATGAGAAGGTGATATCAAATATATGGATTGCCGAAAAACATCTTCCATTTGAAGAAGAGAACCGGGAATACTACGTGCGTTTCCTGCAAAGTACGGCTCTGTACTACGAAGCCGCCATGCAGCCGGAGCAGTTTCTGATCTGTTACGAGAAATCGATAGACATCGTGAAGGATCTCTCGAACCCACGGCTTAAAAACTACACGGACTTTGCCTGTCTAAAGCTCGGTCTCTACTACGAGGATCAGAATAAAGCGGAACAATTTCTGCGAATCGGAATCGCCAACGCCAGCGAAAAAGGCAATCTCCGGATTCTGCCGTTTCTTTTGGCGGCCTCCTGCGAGTTAGATATCTCCATGGGCAGAAAAACAGTGGCCAGACACAATCTGGATTGGGCGCAGTCCATTGCAGATTTGTACAATAATATCTACGCCCAGATGGCGATTAAAACCGCCCGCGCCCACCTGTATCTTTATCTCGGGCAGGAGGAAACGGCCGTTTCCGTATTAAAAGAGGTTTATGATCTGGGCTGCGAGATAAATTCTACCCATGCGCTAATGAAAGCCTGCAAGGAGATTCTGACTCTGGAAGCAGGCAGGCCTTACTGGGAAGACTGCAGGCGAATCCTAAACGAACGAAAACAAAATACGGAAATTATTTATATATAATATATATAAATAAGAAGAACCTTTGGATCAGAGCGGAAGAACTCCCCCCATTCTTCCGCTCATTTTTTGTGTTTAGATAATGCTGATAGAAACAAAATAGACGCTCGTTACAATATAGACAATCAAAAGAACCGAGGAAAAGAAAGGAGATAAAACATGAGCGATTCATATTCCATTTTATTTCAGCCCACAATGCTTGGTAAGCTGGAGCTGAAAAATCGGCTGGTATTAAGTCCGATGGGATGTCTGATTGACACGGACGGAAAAGTTTCCGAGCGTTACATTTCCATGCTGGAAGAGCGTGCAAAAGGCGGCGCGGGAATGATTATTCCGGAGGCATTTATGACCGTGCCAAACCCCGGATATTTTCAGCACAATATTTACAATGATTCCTGTATTCCAAGTCTCTCTCTTTTAACAGAGAGAATCCATTCCCACGGAGCCAAAATCTGCTGCCAGATGGGCCCCGGCGAAGGCCGGATCGGCAAGATTATTCCGGGAGAACCTATCCCGGTTGCACCTTCTGCCATTCCTGCCCATGCGGACCCTTCGGTTATCTGCAGACCGCTGACGATTGAAGAAATTCACGAACGGGAGGACGCATATTTTACCTGCGGTAAGCGTGTTATAGCCGCCGGATTTGATGCGGTAGAGGTTCACGCCCACGCCGGATATTTAATCGACCAGTTTATGTCCTCCGAATGGAACCACAGAACTGATGAATACGGCGGAAGTCTGGAAAACCGGATGCGCTTCCCGGTAAATATTATTAAAAATCTGAGAAAGGCAGTCGGTCCGGACGTACCGATTCTCTACCGTATGGCAGGAGACCACAAACGCAAAAACGGACGAACCATCGAGGAGACCATTCAGATTGTAAAGATTCTTATGGACGCCGGAATCGATGCACTGGACATCAACGCAGGCTGCTATGGAGAATCCTTCTACTGGATGTTCCCACCTTCTTATCTGGGAGACGCCTGTATGTTAGACATCGCACGGACCGTGAAGCAGGCAACCGGAATTACCATTTTAAATTCCGGCAACCATACGCCGGAGACAGCCGCAGCCGCTGTAAGCGCAGGAGACGCAGACTTCATCATGATGGGACGCCCGCTGCTTGCAGATCCGGATCTTCCAAACAAGCTGAGATCCGGCCACAGAGAACAGATCCGGCCTTGCTTAAGATGCAACGAACGCTGTGTCAATGAAGGATTATTCAAGGTTAAGAGTATTTCCTGCGCAGTAAATCCGAGAGTCGGACATGAAAAGGATTACGTCATCACAAAAGCCGAGACTCCGAAAAACATTGCCATTATCGGATCCGGCCCGGCCGGTCTGGAAGCCGCCAGAGTATCCGCTTTACGGGGACATACGGTTACCGTATATGAGAAGGAAGGTCAGATCGGAGGCAACGCCGCTGTCGCTTCTACCCCGGAATTTAAGACCATCAAAGGCCTGCTGGCATGGTATCAGCTCCAAATGGAGGATTTAGGCGTCAAGGTAGTTTTAAATAAAGAAATCACCCCGGATTCTCCTGAGCTTGCCGAGGCCGACCAGATATTTGCAGCTCTGGGCGCGCATTCGTGGGCTCCGTCTATTCAGGGACTGGATTCTGACATCCGGGTTGACATCTGTGACGCACACCTGCATCCGGAGCTCGTAAAAGGAGAGCAGATCGTTATCTGCGGCGGCGGATTATCCGGAACCGATTACGCACTGGAGATTGCCGGTCAGGGCAAGCATCCGGTCATCATTGAGATGCTTCCGAGAATTGCAGGAGATACCTGCTTTGTAAATCAGGTAGTCATCCATGAAAAGATTCAGGCTTATCAGATTGATGTAAAGACCGGATACCGGGTAAAGGAATTAACGGATCACAGCGTGATCGCAGAAGATGCCGACGGAAACGCTCTTGAAATTCCTGCCGACACCATCGTAACCGCCTTCGGTTTAAGAGGCAACCGCCCGCTGGCAGTACAGATCAGAGAACGCTATCCGGATACGATTCTTCTCGGAGACTGCGACAAGGTATCTACCATCGCTTCTGCTATCAAGGACGGCTTCTTAAGAGCCATGACCTTGGCATAATAAACACAAAAAATAATACATAATTAAATTGAGAAATGGAGATGACAGTATGCAATTTGAACATTTATTTCAGCCAATCAAAATAGGGAATCTTGATATTCGCAACCGTATCGTTATGGGTCCTACCGCTACCCACTTTGAGAATGAGGACGGAAGCTTTACCCAGCAGGGAATTGATCACTATGCCGCACGAAGCAAGGGCGGCGCGGGAATCATTATCATCGGCTGCGTAACCGTTGATACGCGTGCCCGTTACTTCTGCTCTTCCCCGGGAGCATGGGATGATAAGTATATCGAAAACTGGAAGAAAATGGCGGATGCCATTCACGAGGGCGGCGCAAAGCTCTTCCCGCAGTTGATGCATCCGGGCCCGATCGACCCAAGACCGGGTATCTGTGTCAATGCCTCCAGAGTTCCGGTTCCGACACTTGAGCCGGATGTATGGGGTGATCCGCATGAGCTGACCGTTCCGGAAATCGAACAGATCATTGACGATTTCGGCGAAGCTGCGCTCCGCTGTAAAAAGGCCGGCTGCGACGGCGTAGAGTTCCATATGGCTCACGGCGCTTATGCACTGACCGCTTCCTTCGTTTCACCGATTCTGAATAAACGTACCGATGAATACGGCGGAACCATCGAAGGCAGAATGAAATTCCCTCTGGAATGTATTAAGGCAATCAAAGCCAAAGCCGGCGATGACTTCCCGATTATCATCCGTCTTTCCGGCGATGAGTTAGATCCATACAGCAGAACCTTACAGGAAACCTGCTATGTGGTACATATGCTGGAAAAAGCAGGTGTAGCTGCCATCCATGTATCCGGCGGAAGCTGCCCGGCAGGCGGATGGCGTGTAACACCGGTCAACGGACTTCCGATGGCAATTAATGCCGACTACGCAGAGGTTATCAAAAAGAACACCTCTCTTCCGGTTATGGTTGTTGGAAATATCCGTACACCGGGACTTGCTGATTATTTGATTGAGAAGGGCACCTGCGACATGGTTGTCTGTGCACGTTCCTTTATCGCAGATCCGGAATGGCCGAACAAGGCAATGGAAGGCCGTTTGGACGATATCATGACCTGCTGCGGATGTGTTGGCTGTAATGTACTCTTAAATACCGGACACAGTATCGGCTGTACGATCAATACAGACTGCGGCAAGACTGCCGAAGAGACTGCTCTGATTCCGGCCGAGACTCCTAAGAAAGTCCTGATTATCGGCGGCGGCCCGGCAGGTATGGAGGCTGCCAGAGTGGCAAGACTCCGCGGTCATGAAGTAACTCTGGTAGAAAAGGCGGAAAAACTCGGCGGACAGTTAAATATCGCAGCCGTTTCCCCGGCAAAACAGAGCCTGACCCTGATTACCCAGTATTTCTCACACCAGTTAGACAAACTGGGCGTAACGGTACAGCTTGGCACGGAAGCAACTCCTGAATGGATTGCCGAGCAAAAACCGGACGCTGTCATCCTTGCTACCGGCGCAACGCCAATCGTACCGGCCAGCATTCCGGGAATCAATAAAGACAACGTAGTAACTGCATGGGATATTCTCTCCAGCGAAAAGAAACCGGGTTACAACGTGGTTGTAGTCGGCGGCGGCGCAATCGGATGTGAAGTTGCAGAATATCTGGCAGGACGTTTCACCAGACCATACACCAAGGGACGCATCACTGCAAGTCTGGTTGAAATGCAGGATTCCCTTGCCAAAGGTCTGGACTACGGAACAACTGCACATCACGCAGACTTAATCGGCGAGCTTGGTATCGATGTACATCTGAACAGTAAAGTAAAAGAAATCACAGATGACGGTCTGGTGATTGAGACAAACGGCGTAGAAGAGAGAATCACCGGAAAAGATCAGGTTATTCTTGCTATGGGTTCTAAGCCATATAATCCTCTGGAAAGTAAATTACGGGAAATCGTTCCGGAAGTTTATGTAATCGGAGACGCCGAAACAGCAAGAACGGCAATGGAAGCTACCCATACGGGAGCTAAGGTCGGCCGTTTGGTATAGTTTCAGAAAGGAAAAGGAGTTTATATGGGAAAACTTGACGGAAAAGTTGCAATCGTAACCGGCGCAGGCCAGGGAGTAGGACGAGGCATCGCACTGGCGCTGGCAAAAGAAGGGGCATTTTTGTCCCTTCCCAGCCGAACCGCCTCCAAGGTAGAAGCGCTAAAGGAAGAAATCGAAGCTTTTGGAGGCGCGGCTATTGCCTTCGGCTGCGACGTCGGAGAGAAAGAGCAGGTCATCCACGCTGTAAAAAAGACGGTGGAAGTATACGGAACGGTTGACATTCTTATTAACAATGCGCAGACTACCGTTCCGGCCCATTCCCTGTTAGATTATACCGACGAGGAGGTCGACCGGGTATTCAAAAGCGGCTACTGGGCGTCACTATGGTTTATGAAAGAATGCTACCCCTATCTGAAGGAACAGAATGGTTGTGTGATTAACTTTGCTTCTGCAATCGGACTGAACTCTGTTCCCGGATATCTGGCCTATGCGTCTACCAAAGAAGCCATCCGTTCCCTCTCGCGCATTGCGGCGAAGGAATGGGGCCGGGACGGAATCCGCGTGAATGTAATCGTTCCGGGTGCAGAGAGCCCGGGCAATACCCAGGCAATCATCGATCTTGCGAAGTGGTCCGAAAGCAGCGGCATCAAGGCTTCCTTCGGAACCCCTGCAATTCCGAGAAAAGGCCGGCCGGAGGAAGATATCGGGCGGGTGGCAGTCTTTTTATGCAGCGAGGACGCTTCCTTCCTGTCCGGCTACACGTACTGTGTGGACGGAGGTTACTGTATCGACGCCAGCCGGTAATAATCAGAAACTCGAAATAATGGTACAAAAACAACAACTGTAAATTCAAGTATAAGGAGGGATACCATGTTTAAAGGAAGATATTTGGCAATCATCGCCGCCGGTTGTATCTTGTCATTTTCATTAGGGCTCGGAACAACCTGCCTGGGCTTCTTTGTAGGCCCGGTAACCGCAGCGTTAGGCTTATCGGTCACAAAATTTGTCACCCATATCAGTGTATTAACCACATTTTCTATTGTAGGCTTTTCCATAGCCGGCTTTCTGGTTCAAAAGCTGGGACTGAAAAAACTGGTTATTCTAAACGGAATCGTATCCGGCGGATGCATTGCTCTTTTTTCCCAGTGCAAAAGCATCTTCGCATTTTACGTACTCAGTGCAATCATAGGATTACTCTTCTTTCCGGGTTCTTCCTATGTAATACCGATTATGCTCAGCAAATGGTTTATCAAATCCAGAGGAAAGGTAATGGGCTTTTGCTTTGCCTTCTCCGGCGTATGCGGAACCGTGATGGGACTGATTATCCCTCCGATTATCTCCTCTGCCGGATGGAAGATCGGCTATCTGGTGCTGGGAGCTTTTGAGGCCGGACTGCTCATCATTACGGGCCTGTTCTTAATTAAGGACAGTCCGGAGGACTGCGGCATGAAGCCATACGGCTGGGAGGAACAGACTGCTGCGTCAAACAGCGGAACCACCAAGGGCGCCATCAAAGAAGAGGTAAGCTACACCATGAAGGAGCTTACCAGAACCTGGCAATTCTGGGGACTGGCACTTGCCATTGTATTAATCAATGTTATGGCATCCATCACTTCTCATTACTCCAATCACTACACCATTCAGGGACTGAATGCGGAGCAGGCCGGATACCTGGTATCTCTCCTAAGCTTAGTTATGATATTTACCAAGATTGCAGAAGGCGCCGTGTCGGATAAAATCGGACCCACCAAAACGATGGCTGTCTGCATGATTACCTATTGCATCGGTTTCCTTCTGCTGACGCGTACCTCCTTTGGAATCCTGGCTGCGGGAGCTGCCATCCTTTCTATCGGAGCCGCCAGCGTTACGGTAATGATCCCTCTGCTTACACAGATGTCCGTAGGTCCAAAACACTATGCAAGTATCTGGGCGATTATCTCCATTGTAAACAGTCTCGGAACCGTTATCGGCAATCTGGTATATGGTTTTGTGGTAGACGCAGCGGGTAATTATCTGCCGATTCTGTATGCAAATGCGGGAATCTCAATCCTTTGTGCCGTTCTCTTCAGCGTGCCGGTAACCTCTCTGAAGAAAAAACGGGACGCCGAAGCAATCGGATAAGCATGGCACATAAAATAAACTGTTTTAGAATAAATTCTGACTAAAAAGGAGACTATATCATGAGTAACTTAAACGGAAAACGAATCGTTATTACCGGAGGAACCAGCGGAATGGGAGAAGCTATGGTAAAAGCTTTTCCCGCACGGGGCGCAAAGGTTGTGTTCTGGGGACGGAATGAAACTGCCGGAAAACGGTTAGAAGAAGAAACCGGAGCAGTATTTCTGAAAACGGAAATTTCCAGTCAGGCTGCTGTGGAGGCATCCATGCAGAAATCTGCCGAGATCCTTGGCGGAATCGACGTGCTGCTGAATGCTGCCGGAATTGCCCCCGGCTCACCGGCAGAAGCCATCACAGAAGAATCCTGGGAGCTGGTTATGAAAACCAACGCCACCGGAACCTATCTGACGAATGTGGCCGTATTTCCCTATATGAAAGAGCACGGCGGAAATATCATTAACTTTACCAGTGCAGGCGGCATCCAGGGCTACAAGGGAAAGGCGCACTATGCTGCCAGCAAGGGAGCCGTAACCGCATGGACGAGATCGATTGCCATGGAATGGGCACAGTACAATATTCGCGCTAACATGATCGCCCCTGCTATCTGGACGCCAATGTATGATAAGACGAGAGCCTCTATGACGCCGGAGCAGCTAAAAGCTCATGACGCTGTTATGGCAGCTTCTGTTCCGCTTGGCGGCAAGCTTGGCGATTTGGAGAAGGACTTCATTCCAATCATGGAATTTCTGGCAAGCGATGATGCACACTTTATGACCGGTCAGGTTTTCTCCATAGACGGCGGCACGCTCATGATGCGATAATTCAGCTTATAAAATGTATAACATAACGAAAGCTTCCATACCGACTCTCTTTTTTGTGTCGGTATGGAAGCTTTTTATATGATTCTTCCTACATATAAGACTTCGCCCTTGCAAAAGTAATCGTTACCCGGAATAAGTCTCCGTCCAGATACAGTTCAAACGTTCCGCCCATAAGCTCTGCCAGATTCTTGGCAATGGAGAGTCCCAGTCCGCTCCCCTCTGTGCTTCGGGAAACATCTCCCCGGATGAACCGCTCCGTCAGCTCGTCGGCGCTGATATTTAGCGGCTGCTCGGAAATGTTCTTCAGAGAAAAGATTACCTTCTCCTCCGTCTGATTCAAATCTGCATAAATGCGGGTTCCTTCCATCGCATATTTTGCCGCATTGTTGTAGATATTTTCCAGAATCCGCCACATTCTTCTGCCATCCGCCCAGATAATGGCCGGTTCCCCCGGAAGGCTCAGTACCTCTTTCAGTCCCCGTTTCTCAAACTTCTCCGCAAACTCTCCGCTGGTCTGCTGTACCATTTCCACCAGAT
>JAUNGJ010000007.1:0-57317 GCA_030524585.1 Eubacteriales bacterium
TGCTATTTTGGGGTCGAAATACGGGGAAATTAAGGAGAAATAATCATGAGATGCAAGATCAAAAGTAAAAAAATATTTTTTGTCATTATGATGATTGCGGTTGCCGTCATTGTCTCTGTCCTATGGGGGATTAAAGAGAGGAATTTTGATAATGGTTTTGATCAAACATCTCAAACAGGTCAAATATTTATATACGGAGAAGCACATGCGGTAGAAAGCATATTGGAGAAAGAACTTCAACTCTGGGATACATATTATTGTCAAGAGGGAATAAGGGATCTGTTTATAGAATATCCGTATTTTGACGCCCAATTTTTAAATATATGGATGAAGTCGGACAACGATGATATACTGGAACAAGTATATGAGAACTGGGAAGGATCTTTGGGACACTCTGAAGTAGTAAAGCAGTTTTTGAAGAGAATTAAAGAGTATTACCCGGAAACAATTTTTCATGGAACAGATGTGGGACATACCTACCAGACTACTGGGGAACAATACTTAGAATATCTCAGATCTAATGGAGAAGTAGGCTCTGAAGAGTATAAACTGGCTGAGGAAGCGATTGAGCAGGGGAAATATTATTACGAGAAACAAGATGATGTATACCGTGAAAACAAGATGACGGAGAACTTGATAAGAGAATTTGATAATTTGGATGGCGCTAGTGCCATGGGGATATACGGAGCAGCGCATACGGATATTGAAGCAATGGAGTACACAAATACTGTTCCATGTATGGCAAGGCAGCTTAATGAACATTATGGCGCTTCCGTTGTAATCGCAGAGGATTTAACGAAAATTGACGAACCTTTGGAAGTTAGTTCTATTACTGTTTCGGGCAAAGAATACAAAGCTTCATATTTTGGCAGCCAAGATCTATCTTATGTTATGGAGGAGTATGAATACAGAGAATTTTGGAGACTGGAAAATGCATATGAAGATTTAAAGTATAATACAATTACGTATGATACACTTCCTTGTAAGGACTATCCCATGAAAGTTGAAAAAGGAGAGGTTTTCGTAATTGATTATGTAAGAGCGGATGGTTCGGTTGAACGGAGATATTACCGCTCTGATGGAAATGAATGGTGTGGGAATCCTACCACGGATGGCTTTGAGGCTGATTAAATATATGCAGGAGATTGTAAAAACATTTCATGGGAATTGATACGGCCTATTTTCGGTTCACAACCGCTTTCCCAAAGCAATTACCTCTGAAAGTTTCGGACAGTCCTTCATACTCCCCTTTTGAGTCATATTTGGTATTGTAATAATCCCCATATCTTCCCAATTCAGATAGGAGCTCATCGCTTTGTATTGTGCAATCGCTGCTTCAAAAACATGGTCTGCCCCGGCATCAAGCAAAAGTGCTGTTTTATGAAAATGAAAACCAGTGCTGCCGCAAGCATATAAGCGGTCTATAACAGTTTTTAATTGTGCAGAGATGTCAAACCAGTAGATTGGCGATGCAAATACTACCATATCGGCATCTTTTAGTACTTCAAATATTTTCGCCATATCATCTTTTTGGACACATTCCCCTTGGTGTTCATAGCAGTATTGGCACCCCAAACAGCCGCGGATGTTCATAGATGCCACATTCAAAATCATAACCTCATTTTTGCTGGAAGCTTCAGCAAATGCTTTTATCATAACTTCTGTATTTCCGCCCTTACGAGGGCTTCCGTTTAATACAACAATCTTCATTGGACATTTCTCTCTTAAATGTTAATTTCAAAATTTTCCCCAGTGTACTTTGTTTTGCTCCGTCTCATCCCAATTGCGGGGATCTTCTGCCTTTTCCGGAATACCAAGAGAAAGTATCGCCTCTACTTCATAATGTTCCGGTATTTCAAGAATTTCTTTTACATATATCCCTGATTCTTCTCCAGACATGGTCTTTCTTAAGCGTTCCTGAACCCAACAAGCAGCAAGACCCAAATTCTGTGCCATTAAAAGCATATATCCCATCGCCAGGCTGCAGTCCTCAATCCATGCATCTGCTTTTCCTGCATCACCGATTACAACAATTGCACATGAGGCCTCGGAGAGCATTCCGGCTCCGGACAGTTTGCTTTTGGATAATTTTTCCAGCATATTTTTATCTTCAACTATAATAAATTCCACTGGCCGGATATTTTTGCTGCTTGGCGCCAGTAATCCGGCCTGTATAATAATATCCAATTTACTAGATGGTATTTTTTTGCCTGTATATTTTCGGATGCTTCTTCTATTTTTCATAATCTGTAACAATTCCATTTACTGCCCCTCCTATTTTATCCAAAAAGCATACTGGAATTAGATCAATATATATCGTTGTCATTCTCTAATTCTGAATACGAAAATGGTAATAAGTTCTAACTAAACGGCTCAATAGAGCGTGGGTGAATTTGTATAATTGAAGTATAGCATATTATTTTCTCATCGCCTATTGGGAAATTAATTCATATAATAATAATTAAATCAATTTAAAGAAATATAGGCATTATTAGATGTAAAAAATAATTGAAACTAGAAAAACGATTGACGAGATAATAAAAACTTCAATTGATTATTGTAAGATAAGTATGTGCGGTATGCGGACAACTGTATGATATTCTGCAAGAGTAGGAAAAGTGCAAAGAGGACGCTGAAACACATCGCCCCATACGTACGTGAAGGGCGGCGGGAATGCCGAACGATATGTCAGGTGGGTAGAAGGGGGACTAATTATCCCCCCTCCGATTACGGATAATCGGTTATTTAGATTGATTTCTGTATTGTACATAATCGCGGAACCGCCGCACAGCCAATGGGGCGGTTTTCCAATCCCGTACGGCCAGACCGATATTGCGGTAAACGGCTTTTTCCATGCTTCTCATAGTAATATTATAGGGAATACGCTGTAAAACCAGCTTTGGAAGTATAGTAATGCCAAAACCATTTTCCACAAGAGACATAATTGCATAGTCATCCCACGTTGTTATACGAATATTGGGAGTGATATTATTCTGTCTGAAAATGTCAGAAATCTCAGTATTATCATTTTTTTCTAATAGAAGAAATGGATACTTGCCAAGCAGTTCCATAGGAACGGCGTCATACCTGGATAGAGGATGATTCTGTGGCATAACTACCATAAGTTCATCTGGCTCAAGCGAAAGGATATCAAGGTCAGAACGTGTTGGCAGACGTATAAATCCATAGTCTACACGCCCTTCTTTCCACGTTCAAGAAGCACAACATTCCATTCACTTTCTAAAGCCTGAATACTCCGGCTGATACCGGAATGTGTGTATTTAAGAATTTCTGCTGCTTTAGTGAAACTTCCATATTCGACAGCAGTAAGAAATGATATATAGTGTTGTATATTTGTTGCCATCTTTTCTTTTCCTTTCCATGAAAAATAGTCACATATAAGTTGATAAATATTCGTTTTTGTAACTGATATTAACATGGTACAATACCTAATAGAAATTTACAATAGGAAGGCAGTGAATAAAATGTTTAATATTAGTGATATTTATACAACAGAACCTACAAAATTTAAGACTCCGCTTCAGAAAGAGACCTATAAATATTTGAAGAAATTAAGTATTCCCTTTGAACGTGTGGATACAGACGAAGCAATTACAATGGAAGATTGCATTTTGATTAATGAGAAATTAGGTATGAAAATGGTTAAGACATTGTTTCTCTGTAATAGGCAGAAAACGGTTTTCTTTCTCTTTATTACAACAGGGGATAAACCATTTAAAGCAAAAGAATTTGGAAATGCGATGAAATGTTCCAGGGTTTCTTTTGCGCCAGAAGAGCTTTTTCATGAAATACTTGGGGTTAAGATTGGGGCTGCCACAGTTTTCAGTGCAATTATCGATTTTGACAGAGATGTCCAGATAGTAATTGATAAGGAAGTTTCAGATGAAGAATATTATGGCTGCAGTGATGGAACAACTACATGCTATATGAAGCTAAAGACGGATGATATTATTAATAAGTTTCTGCCGGATGTGAAGCATAAGGCAAGAATTATTGAGGTTTAGAAAGTTATTTAGTGGGATAGGATTATTAATAAGAAAATACGATTGGAGCCTTGTGGAATGATCTGCAGGGCTTTTTTGATATTATATAATAAAAAATTTGATATAATGAGACAAAAATACTTTTTGAGTTGTTATATATATGAGTACTCAAAAAAGGGGGATTAACGAGTTGGATATTACGCAAGTTTACAATGACAATAAGAATTCGGTCTACCGATTAGCGCTGACATACCTACATTCACAGACGGAAGCGGAAGATGTATGCCATGATGTGTTTATAAAAATGATGGAACACAAGAATTCTATTTTCCCGGGCAAAGAGCGGGCATGGCTTTTGACTGTGACAGCCAATGAATGCAAGAACCGTCTGAAATTCTGGAAGCGTCATGCTAACAAAGAAATATGTAATAGTCTCTGCGTGAAGGAAACACAGTCACTGGATATATTAGAAACAGTTATGTCATTGTCTGTAAAAGAACGAACGGTAATCTACCTTTACTATTATGAGGGATACACTACGGAAGAAATCGCCGGGATTTTGAAAATCACTGCATCTGCAGTAAGGTCCCGGATGGAACGGGCCCGAAAACATTTGAAATATAAGTTGGAAGGAGAATTATCATGATGGATGAATATATGAAAAAATATTGTGAGCAGATGGATAAGGTAACATTATCTGATTCTGCCAACCAGGCGATTTTGGATGAGATTCTGCAGGCTGATGTTCAGAAAAGAGTAACGCATACGAAAAAGGCAAAAAGAAATATGAGCGCTGCCATGATTGCTGCAATCCTTACAATAGCTTCTTCTACAGTAGTTGCATGTGTTGCTATCCACGGAGCAATTATTAAGTCGAATAAAGCAGAATCACAGGTAGAGGGAATCGGAGCCACTGTAGATGTGGGAAAATCTTATTATTATGATTTGCTGGCAGGCGATATGGGAGAGGTCTATGTTCTCACAGATAATGATTATGAGGAAGAATTGTCGGAGCATCACGCTGTAGTATGGAAAAGTACGGATCAGGGGGACACCTGGGAAGCAGTCCTGTTTCAGCCGGATGAGCTGAGTGAAAAAAGCTATCTGTATGCCGGTGATCTTCGGGAGGGAGAAAACGGAGTTGAGGCTATTGTGATCATGGAGGAAGATGATGGTAAATCAGAGGACGGTCATGTCAACCGGGTATATCAGATTACGGCAAACTCTTACATGGAGTATGATATGGATGAAGTATATACACAGTTAGGAGATCAGGAACATTTGTGGAGCATCAAATATGTGAATAATCATGTTGTTGCTCTGCTAGGGACAGAAGAATGCCTGATGTATGACATTAATACACAGAAAGTGGTAAAAAGTCTGCCATACGATCTAACCATGGGATGTCTGAAGACTAAGAATCAGTTTCTTATATACGGAAAAGAGATTTACAGGTGCCTGAATGCGGAAACTCTGGAAGAGCAGGAACCGGAAGAAGGGCTGCAGGAATTTGTGCAAACGATGTGTGAGAAAAATGGCAATGAGATTTTTCCGCCTATGGCTGCGTGGAATGATACTATAGTCTGTGTAACAAGAGCAGCCATTTACGAATATAAGAATGGAGAAATTATACAGACAAAACAGCTTTCCAATGCTGTAAATGAAGGTCGGGGGTTCAATGGCCTCTTACCAGTTTGCAAGGCCCAGGATGGCAGGTATTATGTATGTACACTTAGTAACACAGGGATGTCTCTATGGCAGATTGATGATAACAAGGAAGAAATAAAGTAGATTTCAACGCCTCCATATATGAAAAAGAATCGCCCTATTGTCTAAGCGGAATGAAAGGAGGGAAATTATGAAAAAGAAGAATTATGTATTATCCATGATAATGATGCTGGTGGTACTGATATGTTTTGTGTTTTCTGGATGTGGTCAGCAATCTGTCGGCAGTGACTCCGATTCAGAAATGATAGGAGAACACATGAAATTTGGAACTTACCAAGGCGAAGAAATCGAGTGGCGTGTGATAGATGCCGATGATAAAAATGGAAAACTGCTGCTGCTCAGTGAATATGGATTGGATGCGAAGCCATATCATGAAGATTCAACATCTGACATTGATTGGGAAGACTGTACCTTACGTCAGTGGCTGAACGGTGAATTTTATGAGAGTGTATTCACTGATGCGGAAAAGGAAGAAATCGTATTGTCCACATCAGAAGGATTCCCGGAGCACAACTCACGGGTTCCGGGAAGAGAGTATATCTACCTTGAAAGAGAGACAGAAGATAATATATTCCTGCTTAGTTATACAGAGGTATATCATTACATTTCAAATGAAACTGGAGATGAGACGAATCCTGCCAGGCTCTGCTATCCAACGGAATATGCAAAAAATAATTCCGACATACATATATATAATGACACCTGTGGATGGTGGCTGGGGCCTGCGCATCAGGGATATTCCGACAAACACGATCCGGTTGTTGTTTCGTCTCATGGTGCAATTCATGTGGAGGACGACGCAGATAGTAGGGAATATGCTGTCCGGCCTGCCATGTGGATTAAATGGCAGAGAGAAAAATGATCTGGTTTCAGGAAAATGAGATATAATATCTATGCTGAGTTGGGACGAATCCTGACAGAGAAGAGGTATGTGGAAAGATATGAATCGATTCCTGAGTAATTTATCAGAAGCTTCTTTCACCTGAAAGAAGAGATTCCCGAAGGAGTTTGACACTCCTTCGATTTTTGATTATTATTAGATAAAGCACTGACAAAAAGGAATAGATAGTAATGATAGAAAAGAAGAGAATCCTCCTTCTTGGAACCGGAGGAACGATTGCATGTAAAAAAGGAAAAAACGGATTGGTACCGCTTATGATGGGCGAAGAACTGCTAACTTATGTTCCTGCTGCAAAAAAATTCTGCCAGGTGGAAGCCATTCAGATTTTAAATGTTGACAGCACCAATATGCATCCCAGGCATTGGCAGATGATTGCCGGGGCAATTGAAGAGCATTATAACTATTATGACGGATTTGTGGTCTGCCATGGAACAGATACGATGGCTTATACGGCGGCTGCATTGTCCTATTTAATTCAGCATTCAAAAAAACCTGTAATTATTACTGGCGCGCAGCGTCCTATTGATCTGGATGTTACAGATGCAAGGACGAATCTGCTGGACAGCCTTCGCTTTGCCTGCTGTGAACGTGCGCATGGAGTAAATATTGTTTTTGATGGCAAAGTAATTGCGGGAACAAGGGGCAAAAAAGTTCGCTCCAAAAGTTATAATGCATTTTCCAGTATTAATTTTCCTTATCTGGCAGTCATTCAGGATGAGCACATTCTGTTTTATATAGATGATAAAGGTCAGGATAAAGAGAATGTTCGATTTTATCATGAGCTTGATGACAGAGTTGCACTTCTGAAACTGATTCCGGGCTTAGATTCCGGGGTGTTGGATTATCTTGCAGAGCATTTTGATGCGGTGGTGATAGAATCTTTTGGTGTGGGTGGACTTCCTGCCTATGAAAAGAATGACTTTTACCATGCGATTGAACGGTGGATTTCTCTGGGAAAGATTGTTGTGATGTCAACTCAGGTGACGCAGGAAGGCAGCAATATGTCTGTCTATGAAGTGGGAAGAAAGGTAAAGCATATCTTTGACATGATAGAGTCTTATGATATGACGCTGGAGGCAGCTATAACAAAATTGATGTGGGTGCTGGGGCAGACGAAAGAACCGGAGAAGGTTAGACGATTATTTTATCAGACGATTAATCACGATATTTTGTGGAAGGAAGGGTAGAAAAATGTATCTTCCCTATGTTAAAAACGCATAGTTATCATTTTTGATAACTATGCGTTTTGAGCTATTTTCTGATTAATCCAAATAGTGTCCTACCGAAGATGTATTATATTGCTTCTTAACCTCAATAATAATAGAACCATCGTCCTGAGTTTCCTCAGAAAGAATCTTATACTGCGTCTGATTTCTGCTGAGCTGTCCTTTGTATTTTTTACTTTTTCATTAACAAGGGTTACAGCATAATCATGACAGGTCTGCGTTGGCTGGTTAAGCGATATTTAATATGCTAATCGTCCATATACTTTTCTTACCGGCTGATATAATATTATGATTGCTGCAATCATAAATACTGCGTTGATAACTGTTGCGGGAATTGACATGATTGAACCAGCGATTGCGGCAGAAAGTCCGCTTCCTAAGATCAATAATCTCACAGTACCCATAACCAGTTCAATTAAGATATTCATGCAGCCGTAGATCACTGCACTTATAACGGCTGCCATATATTCTTTTTTCTTATCATGATCTGCTTTTTCTTTTAGGATGGCAAATATTGCGCCGACAATCAGACATTTGATGATTGTTTCGGCAAATACTTGTGGAATGTCCTGAATATATCCGTTTAGAATATCAAAAATAACTAGTCCCAGTGTTCCTGACACTGCCCCTCTTTTTCCACCCTGAAGCAGAAGTCCCATTACCACAAACACGTGTCCAAAATGTACAAATGGAGTTCCTATAGATGCCGGCAGTGGAATACGAAATGCCTGTATTCCGAGAAAAGTAATAGCAGCGAAAAAGGCTGTTATCACCAGTTCCCTGACCCTGCTGGTTTCCGTTTTATGATGTTTTATTGTAGCTGTACTCATTTTATGTACCTCCTGAATTTGGCTATTTTTGCTAAAAACAATATTACAGCGAAAGTGGATGGATATGTATAGCCAGTTTTTGAGTCTTTGAACAGGCCAGTTTTAAAGTTTTTTAAAAAACCTAAAAAACAGATTGACAAAATAGGTTATCTTGGTGTATAGTCTTCATCGTAATCATATCATTCCTATGTGAATGGTAGGAAAGGCAGCGAAAGGAATGATGAAAGATGGAAATGATAAGGGCTAAGGAAACTTATCAGAGAGCAGGCGCTTATTATGTGAGAACAGAGGCTATGGTAAAAGGGTTTCAGATCCCGCTGTATGTTGAATTTGATGAGCATGATACTCCGGATACAAAGTATGTTGTTGCAGTGGATGGCGTATTGCCGGTTGGAACATGCAGATTATACATATTAGATGGAGAAACAGCGAAGATTGAAAGGGTAGCGGTTCTCGAGAATTATCGCGGGCAGGGCGTTGGAAGCCGCGTGATTTTGGAAGCAGAAAGATGGCTGAAGGAAATGGGAATTAGGAAAGTGATTATTACAAGCAGGGATGCGGCTGTAGAATTTTACGAAAAAATAGGTTATACGGCCGATTGGTCTAAGAAGGAAGAAGGTGGCGCCTTTACAACAGTATATACGGAAAAGTATTTGCTATAGAAATAATCAGATACGGGAAAATGAAAGTACGATAGGAGAGAAAGAACATGGCAAAAATCGCAGATAGTATCACAGAACTGATAGGGGCAACACCGATTGTTGCATTACACAAATATGAAAACAGGCTGGAGTTTGGCGGCAGGCTGCTTGCGAAACTGGAATACTTTAATCCAACGGGAAGCGTCAAGGACCGCATTGCAAAAGAAATGATTGAAGCGGCAGAGGAAAAACTGAAGCCGGGAGGAACCATTATTGAAGCGACCAGTGGAAATACCGGAATTGGCCTGGCGGCTATCGGCGCCGCAAAGGGATACAGGACAATTATCGTAATGCCGGACAATGTCAGTGTGGAGCGAAGAAAGATTTTAAAAGCATATGGCGCGGAGGTCGTGCTGACGCCAGGCAAATTAAATATGGGAGGCGCAAATGCGAAAGCAGCCGAAATTCTGGCAGCTACCGATAATGCGGTTCTTACCGGACAGGGCGGAAACCCGAACAATCCGGCAGCCCACAGGAAAACCACCGGACCGGAAATCTGGAAGGACACGGATGGAGGTGTTGATATTCTGATAGCCACGGTAGGCACTGGCGGCACGATCAGCGGAGCGGGAAGGTATTTGAAAGAGAAAAACCCGGATATTCAGGTTATCGGGGTTGAACCGGCAGGATGTCCGGTACTGTCCGGAGGAGAGCCCGGACCGCATAAAATCCAGGGAATCGGAAGCGGATCGATCGCACCGGTTACGGATGTGGAGTTACTCGATCGGGTTATTGCAGTAACCGATGACGACGCGTACGATACGGCGCGCAGCGCGGCGAAGACAGAGGGATTATTTATTGGCATTTCTTCCGGCGCGGTACTTTGGGCAGCTATTGAAACAGCAAAGCGTCCGGAAAATGCAGGGAAGACAATCGTAATGATATTCCCGGATTCCGGAGACCGGTATCTGTCCACAGATCTATTTGACGAATCTTCATTATAATTTAGGAAGGTATTAGGATTATGAAACAGGGTTTTGAAGGCATTGAATTATTTGAGAGAACCTTTCAGCAGCAGATACAAAAGAATGGAGAAGTTGGAGAATTAAAATATTTATTTCGGAAAAAATTCGGAGATGGTCCGGATGAATGGCCGGTAGAGCCGAACCGTTACAGACTGATATGGATGCCGGGATGTCCTTACGCGAATAAGGCAGTTATTTCCTGGAAGATTCTCGGGCTGGATAAGGTGATCAGTCTTGGCACGACCGGAATATTAAGAAGCCCCAAAGGATGGGTATTCAGCGAAGATCCGGATGAGAAGGATCCTGTGCTGGGAGTACATTATCTGCACGATATTTATACCAGAACATATCCGGATTATACGGGGCGGTCAACGGTTCCTACAATCGTAGATACGGTGACGGGAGAGGCGGCTAATAACGACCATTTGTATATTCCGACGTATTTTGCAACGGCATGGAAAGCGTATCACAAAAAAGGGGCGCCGGAGCTTTATCCGGAGGAATTAAGACCGGAGATAGATGAATTAAATGCATGGATTCTGAAGCGGATCAACTCCGGGGTATATACTGCAGGATTTGCGAGAAGTCAGGAAGCCTATGAGGCTGGCTACAGAGATTTCTTTGAGGCGATGGATGAGCTGGACAAAAGACTAGAGGATCGAAGATTTCTGTTCGGAGATTACATTACGCTATCCGATATCCATTTATATGTTACTCTGGTTCGTTTTTTTGTTACATATTATCAGCTGTTTCGTGTAAATCGCAGCCGATTGCAGGATTTTAAGAACCTGTGGCCCTATGCAAGAGATTTATATCAGACGGAAGGATTCAGAGATTATACCTTTTTTGATCTGATCAAACGGCACTATCAGACGTCACCGCATTTACGGGCCTTATTTGGCAATGTTTACGGTATTTATGCTAAGGGACCGGATGTCGATGTATGGGAACTTCCCCATGGAAGAGAGGCGCTGTCAGGCAAAAAAGAGAAGTTTCTGATTCCCGGTGTCCAGGGCGGACAGGGGGATGCCAATGACAACGGACTTTCAAAGGTTGAAATGCTGCATCAGGCCATCGAAAGGGCAGGCGCTGCCAGAACTCAGGGTGAATACGAAAATTACTATCAACGGGTATTCTACCTGCTGGATGATCTGGATGAGCAGTTGGAAAAGAGCAAGTTCCTCAATGGAAATATGCTTACGGAAGCAGATGAAGATTTATATGAGATTCTTGCCAGGTTTGATGTCATCTATTATTTTGACTACCGTTTAAATCGTAACCATATTAAGGACTTTAAAAACCTGTGGAGATTTGTAAATGAAATTCATGAAATTTCCGAATTTAAGAAAAATACGGATCTGGGAAAGATCAAAAATGATTATTACAAGGGATTGAGTGATGTGAGAAATCCTTATCATATCGTACCGCTGGGCGGCGAGTATTTATAGATGAAAGGTGAAGATGGAGGTGTGAATATGGCACAGATAGCAGTGTTAGGCGGTGGAGGGACAGGATGTTATATTGCAGCAGACTTAAAGCTGCGGGGATATTCGGTCAACCTCTATGAGGAAAAGAAATACTGGCATGAGAATATCGATGCAATACAGGCGCGGGGAGGCATTGAATTAACCGGGTCTGGCGCAACCGGATTTGCACGGCTGGATAAGATTACGGATAATCTGGCAGAGGCAGTGGAGGATGTGGAACTGATTATCGTTTCCATGGTTGCCTGGAGGCATGAAAAACTGGCAAAGGATCTGAAGCCGCTGGTGACGGATGATACGGTAATCATACTGTCGGCAGGAAATTTTGGTTCCATTCGTTTTAAACGAATTTTTGGAGAACAGAGTAAGGCTGTGGTCGGGGAGACGATGGGCAATATGTTTTCCTGCCGTATGCTGGGAAATGGCGTTGGAATTGCCGCCGGGCCGTATCGTGCGAAAATGGCAGCCGCTTTTCCGGCCAGGGATAATGGAAAACTGATCGAACGATATTCAAAATTCTATCCTTGTGTAGAAGCTAAGAATGTGTTTGAAACGGCGCTCAATGCCCCGAACATCGTGATCCATCTCGCGGGTTCGCTGCTGAATACCTGTGGAGTGGAGAGAAATCCGGAGTTTGCCTTATATAGAGACGGATTATCAGAAGGGGTCATTAACTGTCAGAAGGCGGTAGAAGCGGAAAAGGCAAAGATCATGGATGTGATGGGATATAAGATGGTCATCCATACGGATCACATGGAAAGACTGATTCAATATGACAAATTCCCGGAGCTGGATTGTTTCCGAAGTCTGGCCGGACCGTCGAGTACGCAGCACCGCTATGTGAGGGAGGATGCTACGACGGGGGATTCCATTCTGGTATGTCTTGGGGAACGGATCGGGGCTCCGGCTCTGACACTGACCGCATTGATTCGGGTTGCCGGGGCAGTGAACCGGGAAGATTATTTTAAACAGGGATTGACACTGGCAGATCTTGGTATTACAGGGAGAACGCCGGAGGAAATCAATACATATTTGTATACCGGAGAAAAAGATTATGAGTACACACAAAAAGGAGGACAACAATGAGAGAAAGAAAGTACAGAGTAATTAGTTTTTTATTGACGGCAGCTTTGATGGTTACGCTGTTGGCAGGCTGCGGTAAGAGCAGCAGTTCCTCAGAGAACACATCTTCAGAAACTGAGACTAAAGAGGAAACACAGGAAGCCATCACCTTACAGTGGGGATACACCCCTCCGGCCGAAGGCGAGGATTCGAAATTGCATATGCAGATTGGCGATCTGGTATCAGAGTATACGGACGGAGCAGTAACCTATGAATACTATGCGGGAGGAGCTCTTGGCAACGAGAAGGTTTCCCTGGAGGGAGTCGTATCAGGAACCATTAATCAGGCGTCTATTTCACCGAACGTTGTGGCTACGGTAGCGCCGGAATTTAACGTACTGTGTCTTCCGTTCCTGTTTGATGATGTGAATCATTTTTACCGGGTAATTTCATCCGACGAATATTATGAGAAGATGAATGAAGTGGCAAATTCCGTTGGCCTTCAGTATCTTGGAGAAGAATTCTTTGCACCCCGGACAATCGGAACCCTGAAACCGGTCTACACTCCGGATGATGCCGACGGACAGATCTTGAGAGTTATGGACGGTACCATTTATACGGATATGATGAAGCTGTGGGGATTCGGAAGTTCGGTTATCGCTTATGGAGAGACCTATACAGCAGTTCAGCAGGGTGTAGTAGATGGTCTGGAAAATTCCAATGACGGAAATCTGAGTATGAAGTTTTATGAGGTTATTGATTACAGTACCAACACCTATCATGTATATCATGGACAGGCTACCTTTATGAATCTTGACCAGTGGAATGCATTGACAGCAGATACTCAGGAGGCAATTAAGAAAGCCTGGAAAGAGGTAAGTGCAGAGAGTATTAAGAAATTTCCGGCGCTGTATGAAGAGCAGGCGCAGCAGATGCGTGACAATGGCGTAGAGGTTATTGATCTTACCGATGAACAGCGGCAGACGTGGAAAGATGCCTCTGAACCGCTCTATGAGCAGTATCGAGGTGTGATCGGAGAAGATTTTTATGATTGGTTCATGGAGCTGGTTGAGTCACAGCGTTAGAGCAGATTATCAATATTGTTATAGCAGATACGGGGCTATCGGTTAAGAGATAGTTCTAAACAGGGGAAATCGGGATTCGCTGATTTCCCCTTGATTAGAAGGGATGGATTCACATATGAAAAAACTAAAGAAATTATATGAAATCTTCTCCAGCTTTGAAAAATATTTTCTGTTTCTTGTATTTTTTCTGGCAACGATTTTTGTTGTGATTAATGTATTCGGGAGAAAGATATTTGGCTTTAGTCTTAACTGGCTGGAAGAACTTAATCGCTATATTCTTGTGTGCTGTACCCTTGTTGGCGCATCGATCGCGGTCACTGACGGCAGACATCCCAGAATGGACAGCGTGGTCGGAATATTTAAGGGACGGGCCCGTCTGGTAATAGAGACCGTTTCTATGCTGATTTTTGTGATCTTCTCCGCATTTATGGCTTACTATGCATTCAGACAGTTTGCCGTCATGCAGAAGCTTGGCGCCATGACGGCAACGCTGAACGTACCGGTGTATGTATTTTTCGTATTTATACCGATCGGTTTTCTGGGAATGACAGTACGCTCGGCGCTTAAGCTTATTATGATGGTAAAAGAAACGGCCGATGAGGAAAAGACGGAAGAAGGGAAGTGAAGGTAGATGACAGTCGTTATAGGCTTTTTTATATTACTGATGCTGGGACTGCCCATTTTTTCGGTGGTTTTGATCTGTGCATCGGCGGGCGTGCTTCTATATAGCAGTGTCAGCCTGCAGGTGATTTCACAGCAGATATTTACAGGATTGGATTCCACAACATTGCTTGCGGTGCCATTTTTTATTGTGGCAGGTGCAATTGCATCGAAGGGAAAGACGTCGGAGTGTCTGCTGAAATGTATGAATGTAATTTTTGGACGGCTGCCCGGAGGTCCGGTTATTGCTACCATTGCAACCTGTGCGTTTTTTGCGGCGATCAGCGGCTCGTCGATGGCTACGGTAGTTGCGGTCGGAGGTCTGATGATTCCGGCGTTAAAAGAAGAAGGATATCCGGAAGAGATGAACGTAGGCGCCGTTTGTTCCGGGGGAACCCTTGGAATCTTGATTCCGCCAAGCGCCCCGATGGTCATGTTCTGTGTGGCCATGGGAACTTCGGTGGGGAAACAGTTTATGGCGGGATTTGTTCCGGGAATTCTGGTGGCCATAGCATGGTGTATTTATGTGCTCCTGAAATGTTCGAAAGATAAGCTTGGCTCTCGTGTACGGTATACGGGGCAGGAGGCCCTGAAGATTTTTATCCAGGGGATTCCGGCGCTTTTGTTCCCGGTGATCGTTCTGGGATCGATCTACAGCGGGTGGGCGACGCCGACAGAGGCGGCGGCAATTTCTACCATTTATGTGCTGCTTATTGAGAAATTTGTTTACAAAACGCTTAAATTCCAGAATGTGGTTCAGTATTTCTATGACGGCGTTGTGCAGGCGGCCACCCTTCTGTTGATTATCGGTTCTGCCACAGCATTAAGCTATCTGATCACGACCAAACAGATTCCGGCGATGGCTGTTGAAGCAATTTCGAATCTGGTCAGCTCACAGGCAATGCTGATACTGGTGGTTATGATTGCGCTGTTCATTGCCGGATGCTTTGTTGATACGATTGCGCTGATCGTCATCCTGGCGCCTATTCTGGTGCCGTTGCTGAATCTGTATCAGGTAGATCTGATTCATTTTGGGATCATGGCCGTTCTGGCTTCCCAGGTGGGATATATTTCACCGCCCTTTGGAACGAATCTGTTTGTTACGATGCAGGTTTCGGGCAAGAATTTTGGATTTGTGGCAAAATCAATCATTCCCTATATTCTCATTCTGATCGTAATGACGTTACTGATCTGTTTTGTGCCGCAGATTTCATTATTCCTGCCTGGCTTGATGAAATAATGTAAAAAAAGATATTAAATGTAAAGGAGAAAAAATATGGGCTTTCGTGTAAATGCAGATGAAATCAAGACGAATTATACAGAGACACTTTCCCGTTTTACCGCGGAATTGAAATATGAAGATATTCCACAGGAGGTGCGTGAAAGGGCAAAATATATTGCAATGCAGACCATCGGCGTAAGTCTTGCCGCAAAGGGAACGCTGATTGCAGACCGGGCCGTAGAGCTGGGAAAGTTCAGCGGAGGAGTAACCAGTGAGGGAGGAGCGACCCTTTGGACAACAGGAGAGAAATCTTCCGTAGTGGGAGCTGTTTTTTGCAACAGCACACTGGCGGATGCGCTGGATTGGGAAGACTGCTCCTGGACCGGACATCCTTCTGCCGGCATTATTCCGGTTGCGTTTGCGGTGGCAGAAGCGGAGCATAAGAGCGGAAAGGACTTTATTACTGCAATTGTAGCCGGTTATGAGGTATATCAGCGCATTGCTATGGCAGTTCAGCCGCCGGAGAACTGGCCGAACTATAAGGGCTGGGGCTTAACTTCCTGGCAGGTGTTTGCCGGAGTGATCCCGGCAGCCTGGCTTTATAATCTAAATGCGGAGCAGGTGAACCAGGCAATCGGCTTTGGCGTGACCCAGTGTCCGATTCCGGGACAGCTGCATCATGTAACCATGAGTGACGCTTACCACTATGAGCATGGATATCGTTCTGTGGACGGTGTGCTTGCCGCCAAGAATGCCAAACTGGGTGTTTCTAACTATACCGAGGCTCTGGATGATCCCTGGAGCTTTGAGAACCATATGAGTGTGTCGCCTTCTCCGGAATGGTACACGAAGGATCTGGGAAAACGCTGGCTGACGCTGGAAACACTGTTAAAGCACTGGCCGGCCAATATGTGGATCCAGACTCCGCTGGAATTAACAGAAAAACTGCTTGAGCAGCATCAGATTCAGAAAGATGATATTGCGGAGATTATTGTCGATCCTCCGACATTTATGCGTATGTATTATTCTGATGAGGGATATTCTTCTATGATGCAGGCACAGTTCAGTATTCCGTTTATGCTTGCATCCCTGATTCTCGACCGCGTTCCGGGGGCAAACTGGTGTGACGAACAGAAGCTTCACGACGCCGAAATCCTGAATCTTGCATCTAAGATCCACGGAGGACCGAGTGAGATGCTGTATATGCCGAAGTGCTTTAAAAACTTCCAGAAAGGAAAGCATCCGGTCATTACGGTTACCATTAAGACCAATGATGGGAAGGAGTATTCGGAAACGATGGAAGGTCATCTCGGCCATCCGCGGATGATGATGACTCCGGAGCAGTTCAAGGAACGCTTCCGGATCCAGGCGGCGCCGGCCCTAAAGGGAGATGTACTGGAACAGGTTATCGAGGTACTGGCTGATATTGAGAACTGTGAAGATATCGCAGAAGTCGGAGCGCTGCTGCGCAGTTAAACGGGTTGCAGGAGCAGAAGTATCGTTACGAAGTCAACTGGGTTTCGGAAGGTAGGTATCATGTGAAAAGAGTATGTATATTAGGATGCGGCAGACTGGCAGATATTGTGGCACAGGCGATTGCCCGCGGGGAGATCGATGAATTGGAGTTAGCCGGAGTTTACAGCCGTTCCAGGGATAAGACAATAAATTTTGCCAAAAAAGTATCCTGCAGGGCGGCAGAAAGCTTTGAAGAGCTGATGAAAGTCCGGCCGGATTATGTGGTTGAGGCGGCTACGGGAAAGGCCCTGCGTGAATATGCGGTTCCAGCGCTGGCGACCAATGGCGTGGAGCATACCCCGGTGAAGGTAGAAACGGGAGACCGGGTAAGCTTTCAGACAGAACTTGCCGGGGATTTTGGAAAAGCCCTGATTTATACGGAGCTTGGGACCGTCGGGCCCGATATGGCGGCATGGAGCGTGCTGAGAATCCTTCAGCGGTTAAACAGCAGAATTGTTTTTTGACGATTACAGGTGGCAGGAGGTAGACCATGTATTACGGATGGAGAGCAAAAATCGGTCTTATTATGCCGGCAAACGGCACAAATCCCGAGTGCGAATTTCACAGATTTGCACCGGAAGGGGTAGCAGTTATGACACAGAGGGTTCTTTTTGAACGCGTTGATGTGAAGGGCCTGAAGGAAATGGGCGAGCGGGTAGATGACGCCGCCGGATTGCTGGCAACCGGCAAGCCGGATCTGATTCTTTTTGGGTGTACCAGCGGCAGTCTGATCGGAGGAGCCGGCTATGATCAGGAGCTGATTAGACGTATAGAAAAGCGGTCAGGTGCAAAGGCATTTACAACATCTTCGGCAGTTATTATGGCGCTCAGAGCGTTAGGAGCCAGGCGGATCGTTGTGTCCACACCCTATGTGGATGAGGTGAACAAGATTGAGAAAAAGTTCCTGGAGGATAATGGGTTTGAGGTCTTAAATATCAAAGGCCTTCAGAATCTGGATCCAAATTGTATGCCGCAGACCACCCTGCGGGAAATGTATCATCTGACGAAGGGGGTGCTGGATCCGTCGGCGGATGCAGTTTTCGTCAGCTGTACGGGTCTGGGGATCGTTCACGGCATCAACATGATGGAGCAGGACTTTGGAGTGCCGGTGATTACCAGCAATCAGGCCTCTCTCTGGGGAGCGCTGCGCAGCCTGGATATCAACGACAATGTAGGACTCGGAAAGTTATTTACGTTATAAAACTATAGAACAGATTATAAAAATCCTGTAGACATCCGTGTTTGCAGGATTTTTTGAAAGTATGGTGCGTCATGTGTGTTTCCTGAGCCTGTTTATAGATAAAACAAATAAATGAACTTATATATATGTATCATCGATTGGACAAGGTGGATGAATCGAGAATATAATATAACAGAGTATGTCATTATATGAAGAAATGAGGAGAAAATTTGATTGAAATATGTAAAGTAAACAAGTCATTCAAAGAAACAGCAGTTTTGACAGACATCAGTCTTACGATTCAGGATAATGAGATATTTGGATTGGTTGGTCCGAGCGGTGTAGGGAAGTCAACGCTTCTAAACTGCCTGACCGGGTTGGAAAAGTACCAATCGGGAAGCATATGCATTGATGGAGTCAGGCTTGAAGAATTGAAAGAATTGGAGATGCGGAAGTTCAGAAAGAATATGGGGATGATTTTCCAGAATTTTTCCCTGATTGGAAGGAAAGATATTTTTCATAACATCTCTCTTCCAATGGAGTGCTGGAAGTATCCTAAGGCAGATATTAAAGCCCGGGTAGAGGAGCTTGCCGAGCTTACTGGAATCCAGGATAAGCTGAAGAGCCGTCCGGCGGAGCTTAGCGGCGGGCAGAAACAGAGGGTGGCGATCGCAAGGGCGTTGACGATGAATCCCAGGTATCTGCTGTGCGACGAATGCACGTCTGCATTGGATCCCAAATCTACGGCGTCTATCCTGGAATTGCTGAAAAGCCTGAAGAAACAGTTTGAAATTACAATTATCGTTGTTACACATGAAATGTCTGTAGTTCAAAATCTTTGCCAGAAAATGGCGATTCTCGAAAAAGGAAACGTATCTCTTGTCGGAGAGGTTCAGCAGATTTTCAGGGAGAAACCGGAACAGCTGAAGACTCTTTTGGGAGATAGCGAAAGAAAAGTATCCATTACATTAGATGTTGAAGATCTTGCAAAATGCAGGGAATATCTTGACATGCAGGGCACAAAGTATAAGATCACCGGAGGTTATTAGATGTCACAGATTGATATTGCATTAAAAAATTCTAACTTAGTACGTTATCTTCCCACGGTTATCATTCCGGCAATTGGAGATACCTTGAAGATGGTATTGATTTCGGCGGTATTGTCGATTTTTTTCGGCATTATTTTGGGAATTGTCCTGGTGATGACAGCAGATGACGGCCTTTCGCCGCATCCCGTCATTCATGGAATTCTTGGTAAGATAACGGATATCGTCAGATCCTTTCCCATGATGATTTTAATTGTTGCCATAGCGCCGATCACCCGATTCTTTATAGGAACGAAAATAGGGGTGAAGGCGGCAATTTTTGCGATTACATTGGGAAGCACTCCCTTTGCAACCAGAATGACAGAGAACTCTCTGAATACGGTGGATCCACAGCTTGTAAAAATGGCCCGCTCCATTGGAGCGTCCAAAATCCAGATTATTTTCAAGGTCATGCTTGTAGAGGCACTTCCGACCCTGATCTCAAATTTTACAATTATGATGATTAATATGCTGAATACTTCGGCAATGGCGGGAGCTGTCGGCGCAGGCGGACTCGGCGCCGTAGCACTTACATATGGATATCAGAGATTTGATTATCTGATCATGTATTTTATCGTTGTCATCTTGATATTTCTTGTGCTGCTGATTCAGGGAATCGGCAACAAGTTATATAAACTAACTAAATAATATTACATCAGGAGGAAAAGAAAATGAAGAGAAGACTACTTGGAATGCTTCTTTCCGCTGCAATGCTCAGCGCTTTGGTTATGGGATGCAGCAGCGGAGCTAGTGAAACAGAAGAGGCGGAGCAGACAGAACAGACGGAACAGCAGGATACCCAGGAAACGAAAACGGTAAAGATTGCCGGTACAGCAGTTTCTCAGGTTTTCTATGAGGCTTTCAAGGAGAAATATGAGGCGATGGGTTATGAAACAGAGTTTATAGCTTTTGATTCAAATCCGGTATGCCTTGAGGCCTGCGCAAGCGGCGAGGCCGACATATCGTTGGGACAGCAGAAGAAGTTTGTGTTAAGCTATAATGAAAGTAATGGATCAGATCTCGATATGGTAAAACCATATGGTATGTATACCGGAATCGGATTATATTCCGAAAAATATGCATCCGTCGATGAAATTCCGGACGGCTCACAGATTGCCGTAATGAATGATGCTACGAATGAAGATGTTTCTCTGAAAATCCTTGAGTCCGCCGGGTTGATTCAGCTTTCGGACGATGTGGAATTTGCTACGGTTGCGGATATTACAGATAATCCGAAAAATCTTGAAATCATTGAAATGGAACAGGCACAGACCGTGACAGCGCTTGAAGATATGGCGGCAGCCTGCTGTTGGTTCACGCATATGTCAGCGTCCGGCAAAGATCCGTCTACGTATCTTATCAGGGATGATGTGATGATCAACTATCCAATGGGAGTAATCACAAACAGCGAGGATCTTGAGGCAGAGTGGGCAGTAGATATGGCAGAGTGTCTTCGTGATCCGGAGGTTCAGGATAAGATTGCAGAAACTTATCCGAACGTGTTTGAATTCTACACAAGTGATGATCAGGTTGAGGAATAATGAGCAGAGAGTGGAAGGGTGTTGTGGATAAGCTGTACTGTTCGCTGGAACTAGGCCGGAGGATCGTCGGAATTAAACTGCTGAAAAGTCCGGACGAATTTGAGCAGGCAGATGCCGTCAGGCTGAAAGGGGCTATTAATTATTGCCAAATGGTTGCGGCGGCCGTAAGAGGGAATCGCATTAAGGCGAAGGACGAGAATTTTTTGTGCAGAAGCGGGGCAAGAGTGCTTGGAATTGATCCGGCAGACCCAAAAAACAGCCGGGGAGAAAGGTGGGCTCAGCTTGGATTGTACAAAGATGAGGACCTCTCGGGAAATATCAGAAAAGAACTGGTATATTCGGAGGAAAAACAATATGGGGTGCTGGTTTCACCGATTGAGCAGATGGATGATTTCCCGGATGTTGTTCAGATTATAGCAAATCCATATAACTGTATGAGGATCGTACAGGGATATGCCTATCATTATGGTATGCCGAAGTCTGTTAATTTGATCGGGAACCAGGCCGTTTGTCTGGAATGTACCGGGCGTCCTTATGTATTAAAGGATATGAATCTGTCGCTGCTGTGCATTGGAACACGTCACAGGGCAGGGTGGAATGATGACGAGATGGCCGTGGGGATCCCCGGGGAACAGATTGCGGATGTTGCCGATGGCCTGATCAGAACCATCAATCTTATGGAAAATGATCAGAATAAAGCGGTCATTGAAAAGAAACTCAGAGAAAAAAACATCCCTCTTGAAATACGTTATCATTATAATTATTATATGGATTGTTGAAATCAGGGCGGCCCGAAAATAACGGGCCGCCTTGTAGCTGTCAGGAATCCGAAGGAAGCTGTGGTCGATCTTACAGCATATTTTCATTTTTAACACGTTCTCTGTATTCTCCGGGAGTTTCCCCGTATTTCTTTTTGAAAAGAGTGTAAAAGTGTGTCCGGTTTGTAAAATTCAATCTGGCAGCGATCGAAACAATGGATTCGTTTGTTGTAGATAAAAGTAACGCCGCCTTTTTTAAACAGAAGGTCATTCCGTAATCATAGAGACACATTCCGGTATGCCGCTTTACGATTGTATTTATATAACTTCCGTTGTAGTTGAGTAGTCCTTCTAATTCCGACCGGGAAAGACGGCCGTCGGTATCTTCCAGCAGATGGGTAATGCGGGAAAACAGCAGCAGATCTGTATGGGAGTCCAGCCTGACTAGCGTATGGTGATAAACGGATTCATCACTTAAATGCCGCATCAGAGAACAGATCAGTCCCTTCACCATATAAGTGCTGCCAAGCTGCGGGAGGAAGGCTGTGCTGACCAGGCTGTCTGAAATTCGATATAAGTTTGCGTCTGCAAAGCTCTGGCGGGGATGTTTTGGAAAAAAATCCAGATGGCATTTGTCGTGGTCTGAATAAAAACGTGCTTTTAAAAACCGGAACACAACATTTTCATTTAATTCTTTTTCCTGCTGAAAATATACGGTCTTATCTAAATCCAGAAGCTCTGTGACCAAATCCCTGGATAGCCCGATGAAGAGTAAATGAGCTTCCTGTGAAAATGTTTCCATATGAGACAGGTTCGGGCTGATCAGACAGCAGGAGCCTGATGGATATATAAATTCTTTTCCCTCAATTTTTTGATAGACGCTTCCCTTTAACACCATTAACAGTTCAAAGTAATTATGCTTATGTGCCGGCCGGGCGTTAAATTCTTCAGAAGAGCAGGTCCGGTAATGGGAACCCAGAGGAGAGATCATCAAAACATTACAGAAATCACCGGGGGAGCTGCCGCGGCAATATTCGTATGTCAGTTGAAAAGGGGTGAGAATGTCGTACCAGGGCTCCTTTTCGGTAGGGTGTATTTCGACAACTTTATCAAATGTTTTGGACATATTTTAAACCTTCCTAAATGCGAATATGATACAGATTGCGGAGTAAATACTTTCTTCGTGTCATTGCAATTTGCCATATGGTATAGCTAAAATAATAATGAAATAAAATAATGATGATTACTTTCTTAATTATAGGAGAGTGGCAGGAAAAAGTAAAGGAGGGGAACATGAGACTGATCATACAATACATACGAAGACATCTTGGACTTTTTTGTACGGCGCTTCTTTTCCTGACAATAGAAACAATGGCGGACCTGCTGCAGCCGACGTTCATGGCGCACATCGTGGATGACGGGGTGAAAAACATGGATGTGAAGCAGATCCTGTTCTACGGGGCAATTATGTTTGCAATTGCGCTGGCAGGGGCCTGCGGGGCCGTTATGCGGAATATATTTGCCAGTTATACATCTCAGACCATTGGGAAAGAGCTTCGCTCGGATATATTTCGAAAGGTACAGACCCTTTCGCTTGAGAACATTGACCGCCTGCAGCCGGCGTCGATCATTACACGCATCACGAATGACGTGACGCAGGTTCAGGAGTTTATTAACGGATGTATGCGTATTATGGTGAAGGCCCCGATTACCGGTATCGGCGCGATCATACTGGTCGTCGTTCAGACGCCGAAGCAGATTCCGGTTATGGTGGTCATCGTGTTTGCCGCACTTGCGATGGTTGTGGCAAATATGAAGCTTGGATATCCGCTGTTTGGACGTATGCAGAGAAAGCTGGACCGGTTAAATAATGTAAGCCGGGAATTTCTTTCTTCCATTCGGGTGGTTAAGGCGTTTCACGCAGAAGGCCAGGAGCAGTCCAAATTTGAAACCGCTTCACTGGAACTGGCGGATGCAAGCACTTCGGCAATGCGTGTTATGGCGGTATTCTCGCCGATGATCAATCTGACCGTGAATTTTGGCATTGTCGTTCTGCTGTGGCTTTCGCGGAATCAAAACAGTATGGAGATTGGCCGGCTGATGGCGTCCGTAAATTATATGACGCAGGTTTTGTTCGCCATGGGAATGATTTCGAATATTTTAAACTCGGCGGTACGTGCGATGGCGTCTTCCGAGCGGATCAGAGAGGTCCTCGATGAAGAGGCGGCTCAGAAAATGGCGGAGAATCCCTGCAGTCCGGAATGGAAAGGGGAAATTGAATTCAGAAATGTTTCATTTACCTATGCCGGCGCCGGGAAAGAGACGCTGAAGGAAGTCAGCTTCTGCGCAAAGCCCGGGGAGACGATTGGAATTATCGGTCCTACCGGCTCGGGAAAAACAACACTGGTCAACCTGATTCCCAGGTTTTATGATGTGGAAAAAGGAACCGTTTGTGTTGACGGCATCGACGTAACGCGGGTTCGTGAAGAAGAGCTTCGCTCGGCCGTGACGGTGGTTCCGCAAAAGGCGCTTTTGTTTTCCGGAACAATTCTGGAGAATTTGCGATGGGGAAGGGAAGATGCAGAGGATGCGGATCTGAAAAGAGCAGCCGAAATCGCGTGCGCAGACTCTTTTATATCAAAAACAGAAAAGGGATATGATACGCTTTTGGGACAGGGAGGAGTCAACCTGTCCGGCGGCCAGAAACAGCGTCTTGCCCTGGCAAGAGCTCTGGCGCGCGATCCCAGGATTTTGATACTGGATGATTGCACCAGCGCTTTGGATGCTGAAACGGAAGCGGCCGTATTGTCCGGGTTGAGACAATGGCTGCAGAATGTAACGGTGCTGTTGATCAGTCAGAGGATTTCAACAGTGCGAAAGGCAGACCGGATTCTTTGCCTGGAAAATGGGATCGTACAGGGAATTGGCTCTCACGAGGAGCTGATGGCGGAGTGTTCCACTTATCAGGCGATATACCGTTCTCAGCTTGGAGGTGATAATAATGGCTAAATTTAATCTTCAGCCGGTGGTGAAGCCCCGTGACTGGAAGGGGACTCTGGGGCGATTGTGGACACTGACGAAAGGAAGCCGAAAAGGCCTGGGCTGGATCCTTTTTTTGTCCGCATTGGCTTCGGGCTCGGCGATCGGTTCGCCTCTGGTCATCGGACGTGCGATGAATGCGGTGGATCGCGGCGATGCGGTTACGTCTATTCTTATTTTCCTGCTGTGTATTTATCTGTGCGACTGGCTGGTGCGCTTTGGGCAGCAGTTTTTGATGGCGGCTGTTGGACAGAAAATGATTCACCAGATCCGCACGGCTTTATTCGGAAAGATGAAAAAACTGCCGCTGGCATTTTTTGACCAGCGTCAGCACGGGGAACTGATGAGCCGGCTGACCAATGACGTGGATAATATCAGTACGACGATATCCAATTCTTTGACCCAGCTTTTGACCTATATATTTACGATCATCGGCATCTTTTGCATTATGCTGGCCTTAAGCCCTCTGCTCACAGTAGTTACGCTTATAGGCGTAGGGCTGATTTTCCTGCTCACGCGTCTGGTTACGACCCATACCCGAAAACTGTTTTCCAGGCAGCAGCAGATTCTCGGAAAGCTGAATGGTCAGATAGAGGAAACGATTTCCGGTGAAAATGTAGTCAAAGCGTTCTGCCGCGAAAATCAGATGATAGAGCAATTTGAGAGGAGCAATGAGGAATTGCGCAAAGTGGCCACCCGCGCATTGATCTGGTCCGGTTATTTAATGCCATTGACCAATGTTATTAATAATCTGAGCTATGTGGGGGTATCTATTGTCAGCGGTATACTGGCGGTCAACGGATATATATCCATCGGGATGATTTCAAGCTTTCTTCTCTATGTCCGTCAGTTTTCCAGGCCCTTTGTGGATATCGCGAACATTTACAATAGCTTCCAGACTGCCGTCGCAGGTGCGGAACGGATTCTGGATATTCTGGATGAATCGCCGGAACCGGCGGACGCTCCGGATGCCCTGCCGTTAATATCACCGGCAGGAGAGATCGAATTGCAGAATGTGGTGTTTGGCTACAGGCCGGACGCACCGGTTCTAAAGGGAATCTCTTTGAAAATTCCTGCCGGCACAAAAATGGCTATTGTAGGAACTACCGGCGCGGGGAAGACTACCATTATTAATCTGCTGACTCGGTTTTATGATATAAATGCCGGAAGAATCCTGCTTGACGGTCATGATCTGAGGGAATACCGGATGAAGGACTTGAGAAATTCTTTCGGAGTTGTTCTGCAGGATTCGGCGCTGTTTGCAGCTTCCGTCCGGGAAAATATCGGCTATGGAAAGGAAACGGCAGATTTAGAGGATATCAAGGCTGCCGCCCGTATTGCAGGGGCAGATACTTTTATTGAAAGATTGCCGAAAGGATATGATACGATCCTGACGCAGGGAGGCATGGAACTCAGCCAGGGAGAACGTCAGCTGTTGACGATCGCGCGGGCGGTGTTGAACGACGCGCCGATTCTGATTTTGGACGAAGCCACCAGTTCGGTAGATACGGTGACGGAGCAGCGGATACGGGAAGCGGTATTGAAGATTACCAAAAGGCGGACTTCGTTTATCATTGCCCACCGTCTGTCTACGATTAAAGATTCAGACCTGATTATTTTGCTGGAAAACGGACATATTGCCGAGCAGGGAACCCATGAAGAACTGATGAGGCAGAATGGAAAGTACGCGGCTATGTACAGAACTCAGACCGGAGTCTGAGCATAATATGGGCAGCCGGCAGATACTTTGGCAATATTGTTATTCTTTTGTCATCATTTCTTTTCAGGACATTGAAAAAAGAGGTAAATTTTAGTATACTTATAAAAAACAGATCGTGCCTGATCCGTAATTAAGAAGGAGAGATAGGAAATGGAATGGAAAAATTTTGACCAACTAGAGTCATATGCAAAGCTGGGCAGTCTTGAGCCGGTAGATGTGAAAGTTGCTATGGCAGGAGAGAACGGTGCAAAACGTGTGGAAGAGTACAAGGTGCCGATGTCTAACGGAATGGTATACAGCTACGCGGCAAAACAGGTAGATGACAAGCTGTTGGAGGTGCTGCAGGAGCTTGCAGATGAGGCTTCTCTTACGGAGAAGTATGCGGAATTATATAACGGAGCTGTTATTAATACAGGTGAAAAGAGATTGGTTCTTCATCAGCTGACCCGCGGACAGCTTGGCGAAGATGTGATCGCAGACGGAGTGAATAAGAGGGAGTTCTATGTCGGACAGCAGGCAAGAGCAGCAGAGTTCGCAAATAAAGTACATGCAGGCGAAATCGTGAACGAAGCAGGCGAGAAGTATACAACCGTAGTACAGATTGGTATTGGCGGAAGTGATCTTGGTCCTCGCGCATTATACTTAAGTCTTGAGAATTGGGCAAAGGTGAACGATACGCTTAAGATGGAGGCAAAGTTTATTAGTAACGTGGATCCGGATGATGCTTCAGCAGTTCTTGCATCTGTTGATATCGCACATACGATTTTCACACTGGTATCAAAATCAGGAACCACACTGGAGACTTTGACCAATGAATCTTTTGTAAAGAATGCAATCAGAGAAGCTGGCCTGGATCCGTCTAAGCATATGGTTGCGGTTACAAGCGAGACATCACCGCTTGCAGGAAATCCTGACTATATGGATTCATTCTATATGGACGATTATATCGGCGGAAGATATTCTTCCTCATCAGCAGTTGGAGGAGTAGTTCTTTCTCTTGCTTTTGGACCGGAGGTATATGCCCGTATCCTGAACGGCGGTGCAGCAGAAGATATTTTGGCGAAGAATACAGATATCCGGAAGAACCCGGCAATGTTAGATGCCCTGATTGGTGTGTATGAGCGCAATTTCCTTGGATATGAGGCAACAGCAGTGCTTCCATATTCTCAGGCATTAAGCCGCTTCCCAGCACATTTACAGCAGCTTGATATGGAGTCAAACGGCAAGAGTGTGAATCGTTTCGGAGAGCCGGTCAATTATCAGACAGGACCGATTATTTTCGGAGAGCCTGGAACCAATGGACAGCATTCCTTCTATCAGCTGTTACATCAGGGAACCACAATTGTACCATTACAGTTTGTTGGATTTAAGAACAATCAGATGGGAAATGATGTTGTGATTCAGGATACCACCAGCCAGCAGAAGCTCTGCGCGAATGTGGCTGCACAGATTATGGCATTTGCATGTGGTAAGGATGATGAGAATCCGAATAAGTATTTCGCAGGCAGCAGGCCGTCAAGTATCATCGTAGGAGAACAGCTGGTACCGGAATCACTGGGTGCGCTTCTTGCACATTTTGAGAACAAGGTTATGTTCCAGGGATTTGTATGGAATGTAAACAGCTTCGACCAGGAGGGTGTACAGCTGGGTAAGCTTCTTGCTAAGAAGGTCCTTGCAAAGGATACCGATGGCGCCCTTACCGTATACAGTGAGCTGCTGGGAATTTTTTAAAGATAGATAATTATATAAAGGTCAAACAATAAAAAGAGCTTACAAAATCCGGATGGAGAGTAGTAAGCTCTTCTTGGTTATTTGTACAAAAAAGTACAATGGTTATCTTGCTTTTATACGAAACCATCTAAAGGTAAAAGCAGGGTCAGCCTCTTACAATCGGTTATATTTCTGCTCATAGCCGATTTGGCTAATATTTTGAGAGTTCTTCATCTATTTCTTCTAGTGTAAATCGATATTCGGGAGCTACATCATAAAGTGTTTCAAGTGATGATAATTTTGCCTGTCTCAAATCAAATTCTCCGTTTTGAAAACACCAGGATGTGCAATATCCCAAGATTTGTAGCCAGCCAACCTCTACAAGTGTTTCTGCGTCGGACTGATTTCTTATTTCTCCTGCTGCTTGTGCTTTTTGCACCAATGGAAGTGAAATGTTAAGAAGATCATTGGTTAATGGCTGAAAGGTCTGGCAATTGCGAGACAGATTTGCCTTAATAACCAGAGACAGAAAGTCAGACCCTTTGTCTGTAATAGTTTTTAAGGTATGGTCAGTCAACAGCCATATTTGTTTCCAGTAACTATCCATAGAAAAAACAAGACGTAATATATCATAAGAGGCTACTTCTGGAGGTGTCAGATACTGATCCAGAAGCGATTCTTTAGAGGTGAAATAATAGTAAAAAGTCGTTTTGGTAATATTTGCTTTGTCGCAAATATCTTGAATAGAAACACTATCGAATCCTTGAGTGCTGAACAACTCATCAGCAATATCGAGAATACGTTTTTGGGTAGTATTTGTTTTGCCCATATAACTCTCCTTCCGCACTATAATCTTATATTAAATAGTATATCCTATTTTTGACAAACTTGCAATTGATAGAACTTTTATAATATAATTATATTACTAAGGTAATATAATTATATTACTATTGACAAAAATAAAGCTTATATATATAATAAAAATCAATCGATGAAATATCTGAAAGCTTTTGGAAAAGTAACAAATAATATGAATTGCCTGAAAAAGGAGGAAAATATGGGAAGATTAGATGGAAAGGTTGCGGTTATTACAGGAGCTTCTTCAGGCATGGGATTTGAAGAGGCAAAGGCGATTGCGCTAGAAGGCGCAAAGATTACAATGGTGGCACGAACAGAAGCAAATATACTGGCAAAGGCAGAAGAAATAAGAGCGCTAGGATGTGAAGTTCTTGCTTTCTCGGCGGATGTTTCAAGGGAAGAGGATTGGAAGCGAATTGTAACAGAAACACTGAATGCGTACGGGAAGGTAGATATTCTGGTGAATAATGCAGGTTTTGGTGGGAAAGTGCCAGAATCATATATTGCTGAAGGATATGACAGGAGCGAGTGGGATCGTGTTCTGGCAACAAATTTATTTGGCGAAGTTAATGGAATGCAGTATCTGATTCCCGTTATGATTAAAAATGGAGGGGGAGCCATTGTAAACTGTGGATCAGAGACAGCAATTCGGGCCATGGGAGCGAATGCATATACCGCAGCAAAAGGAGCCGTACATGCATTAACAAGAGCGGTTGCTGGGCAATATGGAAAGCAGGGGATTCGATGCAATGTTATTATACCCGGAATCATAGATACAGGCTTGATTCCATTTATTAAAGATGACACGAATCCACGTACCATTGCATGGAAGGCAAAACTTGCAACCAATAACTTCGGAACACCAGAAGAAGTCGCAAAAACAGTAGTATTTTTGGTGTCGGATGAAGCATCTCATATTACAGGAGCAGAAATTGTAATTGATGGTGGATACCAGTTGGGGTTATAAGGAAAGGAAGGAACGTATATAATGAGTAAATATGAACCGTTATTTCAACCATTAATGATAGGGAGAATGGAAATAAAGAACCGAATAATATTTTCGCCTATGACAACTTTTCTGACCGATGTGGATGATACACTTTCGCAAGCGTCGATTGCTTATTTTGAGGCGCGGGCCAAAGGAGGAGCGGGGATGCTGATTACAGAAGCCTGTTTTATTGATCCGAATGAAAATGCCAATTCCATGGGATTAAATTTTCAATCCAAACGTGGAACGGTACAATTTGCCCGGTTAGCAGACGTTGCCCATCGGTATGGGGCAAAATTGTGTATTCAGGTCAGTGCAGGGAGTGGACGCACAGCGTCGCCTGAGCAGGGTCAGATTCCTTACAGTGCTTCTGCAGTGCCGGCTTTATCTAGTCCGAAAATAATTTGCCGTGAATTGACAAAGGAAGAGATCGGACAAATTATCCAAAAAATTACCGAATCTGCTATGAAAGCTGTAATTGCTGGCGCAGATGCGATTGAAATTCATGCACATAATGGATATCTTCTGGATCAGTTTATTTCTCCTCAGTGGAATATTCGTACAGATGAGTATGGTGGAGAGCTGGAAAATCGCATGAGAATGCCGAAAGAACTGATTTCTTCTATACGTGCTACAGTGGGACCGTCAATTCCTATTATTTTCCGTATCTCTGTAGATCACAAGTATCCGGGCGGACGTACACTAGAAGACACAGAAGAGATTTTGAAAGCTTTGGAGCCGGTTGTAGATGCTTTTGATGTTGATTTTGGAGCATATGAAAGCATTGATTATATGTTTCCTTCTTATTACATGGGAAGTGCCTGTAGCGTAGACTTGGCTAAAGCTGTGCGTAAGATGGGAATACAAAAGCCCATTATGAATGCAGGTAATCATACGCCGGATAGCGCTTTGGAGTTTGTCCGCAATGGAACGCTGGATGCGGTAATGTTTGGAAGAAGTATGCTGGCGGATCCAGATTTACCGAATAAGTTAAGAGAGGACAGAGACAAGGAAGTGAAACCATGTATCCGCTGCAATGAATTTTGCTTAAAAGGAGTTCTCACCCGAACTGGAATCCGGTGCGCAGTGAATGCAGAAGCTGGAGAAGAAATATATCAGAAGTTGGAGCCAGCGACTAATAAGAAAAAGGTGTTGGTTATTGGAGGAGGACCAGGAGGCTGCGAAGCGGCAATAACGGCGGCTATGAGAGGTCATGAAGTTGTTCTTTGTGAGGCAAATGAAGCGTTGGGGGGAATGCTTCAGGTTGCGGCAACGCCGGATTTTAAAATGCAGTTAAAGAATTTAATAACATGGGATGAAGTCATGTTGAAAAAGTATGGAGTGGATGTCCGGTTAGGGGAACGAGTGGATGAAAATAGTGAAATCTTGAGCAAAGTGGATGAAATAATAGTAGCAACCGGTGCGAAAGAGCTTGTTCCGCCAATTCCTGGAATTGATTCTCCGGGTGTGATTCGAATTGCGGATGCCCATCGAAATCAGGATAAGTTGAAAGGAGAGAATATTGTAATTGCAGGCGGAGGTTTGTCGGGGTGCGATTTTGCTATAGAGCTGGTCGATAAAGGCAAAAAGGTAACGATAATAGAGATGAGAGAAAAAGTTGCAGCAGATGTATTCCCGATTAATGCCATAACTCTCTTTAGAACACTGGGACAAAAGCAGGTGACGATGATGACGGGTGCAAAAATCACCTCAATGGAGAGCGGAAAAGTGATTGTTCAGACTACAGAAGGAGAAAAATGTGTAGAAGCGGATACAATTGTTTTGGCGCTGGGTATGAGGGCAGATAAAGATCTGGCAGAAAAGCTTCGGATAAAATTTGGCACGCGTGTTCGTAAAATTGGAGATTGTGAAAAACCTGGAAAAGTTGGAAATGCAGTAAGAGAAGGATACTATGCAGGAGCAACCGTATAAGAAGAAAATCGGGTAAATATAGTTATTCGAAGTAAACTGGAGCCGCAATCTGCGTATATAAGGGAAATAGTAAGCATAACAACAATATAAAGTTGAAATAAGAACACCCCTAGAGAGTCATATGCTGAAAAGCACGGACTTTTGCAGGGTGTTCTTATTTTATAAAAAGGATTAAAGCCGATATTGCTCAATGTCTCATAGTAGATGTGTATCTCACCAGGTCAATTCTAAATATAAATCTTTATATTGCTTCGCAGAATTATCCCAGGAGAAATTCTTATCCATATCTCTCTGAACGATTTCATCCCAGCACCAGCGGTTTGTGAAATACAGGGTCTTGGCCCGGTTGATGGCGTCCAGGAGCAGACCGGCGTCGTAATTATCAAAGGTAAATCCATTTCCTGTATTAGAAAACATATTATATGGTTCTACAGTGTCTTTTAATCCACCTGTCTCGCGCACGATCGGTACGGTACCGTAATGCATGGCGATCAGCTGGGTTAATCCACAGGGCTCGAACTGCGAAGGTACTAATAAGGCGTCTGCACCGGCGTAGATTTTGTGAGCTCTAGTTTCATCATACATAATATTAGAGCAAATATTTCCTTTATAGGCATTTTCATAGTACCGGAAGGAATCCTCATAAACGGCATCGCCAGTACCCAGTACGACGATCTGGGTGTGCTCGTCCATGATCTCAGGGATGATGGCATTTACCAGATCCAGCCCCTTTTGGTCGGTTAGTCTGGAAATCAGGCCAATGACGAATTTGTGGTCATCCTGAACCAGACCCAGCTCTTCCTGCAGATTCCGCTTATTTTCCTTTTTCTTATCTAATACATTGGTAATATCATAATTTGCATATAACCTGCTGTCTGTATATGTATTCCAGATATCGTAATCGATACCATTTACAATACCGCGCAGCTTGTTGGAATGATATCTCAAATGGGCATCCAGCTTTTCACCGTAATATGGGGTCTGGATTTCCCCGGCATAAGTATTGCTGACGGTGGTAATGACATTGGAATAGGTTAAACCGCCCTTTAACATATTTGCATCTTCATAGCCTTCTTTTAATGCATCTTTATTAAATACATAATCCGGCAGTCCTGACCAATATTGAATTGTAGGAATATTGTAAATTCCCTGGAACCGTAAATTGTGGATGGTCAGAATCGTCTTTGCGGAAGACAGCCTGGTGCCTTCGAAGAGGGTTCTCAAATATACAGGAACCAGAGCCGCCTGCCAGTCGTGACAGTGAATGATGTCCGGAATCCAATCCATATAGTTCAGTGCTGCCAATGCGGCCTTCGCAAAGTAGCAGAACTTTGGAATATCGTCAATGAGGTTAATGTAAGGCTTTTCGCCGCCAAAGAACTCTTCATTATCGATGAAATCATATACGACTCCGTCCCAGACATATTCCATAATACCTACATAGTAAGATCTGCCGTCAGCGCACAGATTCATGTCAAAGGCTCCCTTATAAATCATCTTTTCCTGATACTTCCATGGAATACATTTATAGCGGGGAAGGATAACCTTTACGTCACAGTTCTGTTTTACCAGCGCCTTTGGAAGCGCATACATAACGTCTCCCAGACCGCCGGTCTTTACAAAGGGGTAGCACTCGGAACCAATAAATGCAATGCTTCTTCGGGGAGTTGTATATACCTCGGTGCTTTCTTCTACTATAGTTGCTTCTGTCGGAACTTTCGGTGTATTCTTTTTTGCAGGAGCTTTTTTCCTGCCTGTAGTTTTTTTTGTTTTTTTCTGGGTCATATTATACCTCCAAGATTAATCCTGATTATCCGTTATCATATAAAAGAAATGATAATTGACACGGACATCTGTTTTTAAAACATGTTTTGCTTGTTTCAAAAAGTAATTATAGCAGAAATGTCATGTATAGGCAAATATCGTGATTCATAGTGTGCAATCACAGGAAAATCATGGTACACTGTAACTGGTGATGTGTATGTTGGAAATATTTGGGACACTGGGACCAGCCTGCTCCGAGCGAGATATACTGGAGCGGATGTTTCTGGAAGGAATGACCGGAATGCGGCTTAATATGTCACATTCCGGGTTGAAGGAAAGTGAAGCATTGATTGATAATTTTCATCAGGCGGCCAGGAAGGCAGGGGTAAAACCGGAGCTGCTGATCGATATGCAGGGGCCGGAGCTTCGTATTGGCAGATTGTCTCAGCCGCTGGTATTGAAGGAAAGCGAAGAAATCCGACTGGTGGATCAGAAGGAACCGACAGGGGATTCTTTGGAGATCCCGGTTCCGGACAGTGTTTTTCCCGTATTGGAAGCAGGAGATCAGATTCTGCTGGATGATGGGAAAATGGAGTTGGCTGTGACGGAAGTAAAACCAAAGGTAATTGCAAAAGTGATACGCGCCGGAACCTTGGAGAGCAGAAAGAGCCTAAAGGTTGTGAATAAGTATATTTCAGGGCCGGCAGTTACTGCTCGGGACAAAGAAAATATCCGGCTGGCGAAGGAATATGGGGTTACTTCTCTGATGCAGCCTTTTGTAACCAGAGGCGAAGAATTGATAGAAGTCAGGGAAGCACTGCAGAAGAATCAGGTGGATCATGTGCGTATCTTTGCCAAGATTGAGAATTGCCAGGGAATGAGGAATATCGAAGATATTATTCCTTACGCGGATATGATCGTGATCGCCAGAGGAGATCTTGGAAATGATATGCCGTTATGGAAGCTGCCTGTGGCCCAAAAGGAGCTGGCAGAGATTTGTACGGAGCGGGGCAGGCCGTTTCTGGTCGTGACACAGATGCTGGCATCTATGGTGCAGAATCCGGTGCCTACCAGGGCGGAGGTTTCTGATATTTTCCATGCGGTAGCGGACGGCGCAAAAGCTGTTATGGTCACGAATGAGACCGCCGTAGGGAGATATCCGGTTGAAGTGATCCGGTATTTGAAAAGAACGGCCGAGGAAGCGGCAGAATGGAAAAAATGTACCATATAGCAAAGAATGAATAAGCAGGAAAAGATTATGATTCAGAATCCGATTTTTCCGGGGTTTAACCCGGACCCCTGCATTTGCAGAAAAGGGGAAGATTATTATGTTGCAGTGTCAACCTTTGAATGGTTTCCGGGAATCCCGGTTTATCATTCCAGGGATATGAAAAACTGGGAGCTGTATACCCATGTGCTGACAGATGATAAAAAAGTAGATTTGAAAAAGCTGCCCAGTGCAAAAGGAATCTGGGCGCCATGCCTGACCTACTGTGAGGCAGAAGATTTATTCTATGTAATATATGGAGTGATGAACTCCATGAATGCGCGGTATTTTGATGTGGATAATTACCTGATTACGGCCCGGGACATCCGGGGACCGTGGAGTGAACCGGTATATCTGCATTCGTCAGGCTTTGACGCGTCGATTTTTCATGATGATGATGGCAGAAAGTATGTGGTTTCTCTGGAATGGGAAACCAGAGAAGGCTATGAGAAGCCGGGAGCTATTTGTATGGCGGAGTATTCTCCTGAGAAAAAGAAGATTATCGGTTATCCAAAGAGAATGTGGCGGGGCGGAACAGACCGGGGATGCATTGAAGCTCCCCATCTTACCAAAAGAGGGAAGTATTACTATATCATGTGCGCAGAAGGCGGCACCGGATATAATCACTGTGTAACGATGGGGCGTTCTCAAAATGTGTGGGGACCCTATGAAAGAGATCCTCAGAACCCGATTGTCACAAGCTCGCCGGGAGAATCCTATGAACGTCAGGATCCGGATCATCTAAAACCGAAATACTATAATCCGGAAACGGTTCTGCAGAAGTCCGGGCATGGAAGCTATGTGGAGCTCCCTACGAAAGAAGTGTACCTGGTACATCTCTGCGCAAGGCCGTTTGTTCCGGAACTTCGGTGTACGCTTGGACGGGAAACCGCTATTCAAAAGATGATGTGGACTGAGGATGGATGGCTTCGTATGGCCGATGGAGGTAATCTGGCGAGATTGGAGACGCCGGAAAGCTTACTGGCGGAAGCGCCGATGTCAGCGGCACCGGTTTTTGACGATTTTGATGGTGAAGAATTGGGAAATTATTATTATGCGCCCCGGATGATGCCCCAGCGCTTTGCCGATTTAAAGGCAAGACCGGGCTATGTGAGGATCCGGGGGCAGGAGTCAAGAACTTCGCTGAATAAAGTGAGTATTCTTGCGCGGAAGCTGACCAGTGTATATGCGCGTGTTACTACAAAGATGGAATTTGTTCCGGAAGTCTATCAGCACAGTGCAGGGCTGATTCTTTATTATGACAATATGAATTATCTTAATCTGAGAAAATATTACAGTGAAACCCTGGGCCAGAGCGCTATTTCCATTGTTCATCTGGAAAACGGAGAAAAAACAGAGTTTGTTGACACAAGAGTTCCGGTGAAGGATATACCGATTTATTTAAGAATTTATATTGAGGGAAGAAAGATCTGGTTTGAGTGGAGCTATGATAATGATAATTATAAAAAAATCGGCCAGGTATTTGATACTGCAAAATTCTCGGACGAATATTGTAAATATGGTGAATTTACCGGAACCATGGTTGGCATTACCTGCGCAGACAGGGTGAAGCATCAGCAGTATGCGGATTTTGATTTCTTTGAGTATATTGCAGATGAGACGAAGGGCGTGGATTAATTCTAAAAAGAAAAGCAAAATAGAAGAAGCACCAATGCGGCGCTTCTTCATCTATGTAAAGGTAATTATTTTTAGTCGAAGTCCGGTAACCATACTCACTCCCCTGTAAAGCACAACTACCGTCTTCATTTGATATTATTACTATAACAGGGAAATATGAATGGAATGTGTCCGTCAATTAAAATAATTGTAAAAAACCTTAATTAAACCTGAAGGAATTAATTTTGCTTTACCGGAAACATTTCAACAAAATAGTTCGTATATGCCCGGATTGCATCTACGATCCGGTCGGTCATTTCATCGGGTGAGCAGGGGAAATCCTGATGAACCCACTGCATAATTAAAGCGATAGAGCCCTGGGAGGAAAAGAATGCCATATCATGGAGCAACTGTTCATCCTGAATAGCATCCTGCTTCTGAAAACGATGCATTAACAGTGGATGCAGAGCCGCTTCAATATAACGGGAAGAGGTCGCGGCAAGTTCTTCGCAGAAAAGGAGCGGGGCCAGTTGGCGATGGTTCCAGATATATTCGAGCATACTCAGAAAAAGCTGGCGGTTGCCGTGACGAAGCGTTGTAAAATCTTCTTTCAAAAATTCAGACATGTCTCTGGTATATTCCTCCAGATACTCACTGATTACATCGTTAATACTGTGATAATGCAGATAAAAGGTACTTCTTGGAATGTCTGCTTCTTCTGCCAGCTCCCGGACAGAGATAGCGGAGAGACTCTTTTTTGCGCTGAGACGAAGCAGCGCGTCGATAATAGCAGATCTGGTTTTTCTTATTCTTCGATCCATAAGATATCCTTTCTTGTACAAATCATGGCATTATGTCCATGAGTGGAATATTCTCTGTAAATGGTAGCTTGTTAAAAATTTGTTTATAAGATATTATAAAATAAAGATGGACAGTTGTCCAGTAATGAATGGATGTACAATAATCATAAAGTGTGATCCGGGAAGGGGGATTTTATGGAACCGAGATTAGAACCTTTATTTACACCGTGGAAGATAGGAAACTGTGAGATCAAGAACAGAATCGTACTGACTTCTATGGGCGGAACCGATTTGTTTGGGTGGATGGAGAAAAACCACTTTGATAAGGAAGGAGCCAATTTTATCTTAGAGGTAGCGAAGAACAATGCGGGACTTGTGCTGCCGGGCTGTCAGCCGGTTTACAATCCGATGTTTGGACAATGGCTGCACAAGAATGACAGGATGTACAAGGAGCTGGCGGCATGGATGCCGGAATTTCACAAGACAGGAGCGAAACTGTTTGTGCAGCTGACAGCCGGCTTCGGACGTTCCTTTACCGTTAGCGAGATGATGGAGAAGCTGTATACAAATAAGGCTCTGAGAGTGCTGTCGAAGCCGTTTATGGATCTTGACAAGATTACCGCTTCGGCGAGCCCTTCGCCCAATCGCTGGTCGGATAAGATTCCTTCCAGGGAAATGACGGTTGCCGAGATCAGGGAGTTTGTAGAAGCATTTGCCAGAAGCGCAAGAAAATTAAAGGACGCCGGAGTGGACGGCGTGGAAGTTCATGCGGTTCATGAGGGGTATTTGCTGGATCAGTTTACGTTGAAGTATGTGAATCACAGAACGGATCAGTACGGCGGGTCCTTTGAGAACAGATATCGTTTTGCAGTAGAGATTGTGAAAGCGATTAAAAAGGCCTGTGGGCAGGACTTTCCGGTATCCTTACGCTACAGTGTGGTATCAAAGACCAAGGGCTTCCGGGAAGGCGCGCTGCCGGGAGAAGAGTTTGTTGAGGCCGGGCGGGATATGGAAGAGTCTGAGAAGGCGGCAAGATACCTGCAGGATGCCGGATACGATATGCTGAACTGTGATAATGGAACCTATGATGCCTGGTATTGGGCGCATCCGCCTATTTATATGCCGGAGAACTGTAATCTGGCAGATGTGGAGCATATTAAGAAGTTTGTGGATATTCCGGTGGTCTGTGCGGGGCGAATGGATCCGCGGGTAGCAGCAGACTCCATAAAAGCAGGGAAGCTGGACGGCGCCGGATTTGCAAGGAACTTTCTGGCTGACCGGGCCTGGGTAACCAAGCTTATGAACGGCCAGGAGGAAGAGATCCGTCCCTGCATCCTGTGTCACAGCGGATGCTTTAATATGTGCCATTATAAAGGGGTCCCCAATGACCAGGAGCTTTCCGACAGCCTGCATCTTGCAAGATGCGCTGTGAATGCGGAGACCATGCAGACGGATAAGCACTATGTGAAAAAGACGGATTCCCCGAAGAAAGTGATCATCATCGGCGGCGGTATCGGCGGCATGGAGGCGGCGCGGGTGTTGAAGCTTCGCGGGCACGAACCGGTAATTTACGAAAAATCAGATACACTTGGGGGAACCTTTATTGCGGCAAGTGCGGAGTCCTATAAGGGAAAGCTGCGAGATCTGTTGGCGTGGTACAGACGTCAGATGGAAAAGCTGGGGATTGAGATACATCTGGGCGAAGAGGTAAAGGATTTAGCCAGATTTGCAGGAGCTGAAATTATCGTTGCCACCGGGGCAACAGCGAGAGTGCTGAAAAAGGTTCCCGGACACGAGAAAATGATCGAGGCCTGCGAATATCTGACCGGTACGCCGGTTGGCAATAAGGTGGCGGTCGTAGGCGGCGGCCTGACCGGAAGTGAGATTGCCTATGAGCTTGCGCTGCAGGGAAAGCAGCCGGTAATCGTGGAAATGAAGGATGACCTGGTGTCGCAGAAGGGAGTCTGTCTGGCGAACAGCTCATATTTAAGAGAATGGTTTGCGTTACATAAGATTCCGGTATATTTGGAGACCAGTTTAAAAGAAGTGCGGGATGATAAGATCATCTGCCGTACCAGAGACGGGAAAGAGATTGAGATTGCCTGTGATTCCGTAATCAGCTCGGCGGGATATATCCCAACGCCGCTGGCAAAGGAAGGAAAGAAGATCCACCTGGTTGGGGACTGCAGGCAGGTAGGCAATCTGCGCACGGTTATCTGGAGGGCATATGAGGTGGCAATGAAGATTTAAAGCAGAGAGAAGGTGACAGGATGAAACTGACGAGAGAACAGCAGGATATTCTTGAGGGCAAAAGCGGGGAGACGATGGCAAAGGTCATGGAAACAATGATCCGGTACGGAGAACTGTTCGGAGCAGATTCGATGGTAAAGATTACCGGGAAATATAACCATCTGGTTACCTCCTTCGGTTTAAAGGGATTGGCTTCTATCTATACGCTGTTAGATCAGCTGATTGAAGAGGCGGCGTTTTCCAAACAGCAATTTTCAGTGGACCCAAGACCAATGGACCCGAATGTGCCAAGCTCATTTTTGCAGAACTTTGTATTTAAAAAAATCATGTACACGAAGCAGGAGGAATATGAACAGCAGCTTAAGAAACTGGGAGTGCTGAATGATAAGGCATATACCTGTACCTGCTATATGGACGAGGTTGGCAACACTCCCGGACAGGGAGACATTCTCTCCTGGTCAGAGTCTTCAGCGGTTGTTTATGCCAATTCAGTGCTTGGAGCACGGTGTAACCGGAATTCCGGAATTATCGATTTGATGGGAGCAATCGTAGGATATGTTCCAAACTTTGGATTGCTGAAGGATGAAGGAAGAAAAGCAAAGTGGATTGTTGAAATTAAAACCAGCAAAAAACCGGAAGCACAGTTACTTGGTTCGGCGATTGGAATGAAGGTCATGGAGGATGTGCCGTATGTGACCGGCCTGGATAAATGGCTGGGAGTCCTGGATGATGCGGCGAAGACCTATCTGAAGGATTTTGGTGCGGCAACGGCCTCCAATGGGGCAGTTGGCCTATATCATATTGAGGGAATTACACCGGAGGCCGTACAATCAGGCAGGAGTCTGATTGCAGAAGGAGCAGAAACCTACGTGATCGACGATGCGGAATTGCAGAGGGTGTATGACAGCTATCCTGTAATCTGGAAAAAGAAGGATGCGACGCCAAAGCTTTGTTTCATGGGATGTCCGCATATGAGCTTTGAGCAGCTGGTTGACTGGACGAAGAAAATTGACGGGGAATTAAAGAAGGCGAAGCGAAAGAAGGTTGCCATTCCGACCGTATTTACGGCGGCGCCGCAAGTGCTCGAACGGTTTCAGAACACCAGGTACAGCGCCGTGCTGAAGGACGCCGGAGTGACCGTGTCCTATATCTGTCCTCTGATGTATATGAATAATCCATTGTGCGCAAGTATGCCGGTTATTACTTCAAGCAATAAGCTGCGCACATACACCAGCGCGAGATATTACACGGATGAAGAAATCCTGCGGCAGATTACGACGGGAGGGATGAGATCATGAAGAAATTTAAAGGAAGAGTGGTAGCGTCCGGGAAGGCAGAAGCGCCTGCACTGGTATCACGGGTTGGAGTGAATACGCTGGCTTCATTTCAGAAGGCATTGCAGTTTGGAGATAAAAAGGCTACATGCGGCGACCAGAACAATCCGGATCTGTACGGAAAACAGATGGCAGGAAAAGCCTTGTGCCTGCCACGGACAATTGGTTCAACGACCGGAGGCCTGGTACTGTATTGCGCATGTTCTATGCACAGACAGCCGGCGTGTATGCTGTTTTCAGAGCCGATTGATTCCCTGGCGGCAGCAGGGGCGGTTTTGGCAGATGTATGGCTGGAGGATGTGACGATGCCGGTCATTGATTCCCTGGGCGGGGAATTTCTTCAATATGTGAAGGACGGAATGAAGATAACGGTCAAAGACGACGGAGTAGTGGTTGTAGAATAGTTCAAAAAAACGGGTGATTATCATCAATCGCCCGTTTTTTCTGTTATAATGATTTATCATAGAAACATGACATACAGATGTCGTGTTTGAAATGTTATTCTTTAATTAGCGAGGAAATAAATTATGAAGATTGAAAGGCTGATCGGGATTCTTTCAATTCTGCTTCAGAAGGAGACGGTTACGGCGCCGGAACTGGCGGAGCGGTTTGAGGTTTCCAGACGAACCATTAACCGTGATATTGAGGATTTGTGCAGAGCCGGGATTCCTGTTGTGACAAGACAGGGGATCAACGGCGGTATTTCCATTATGGATAACTACAAGATTGACCGCACACTTCTTACAAATGCAGAAATGACGGATATTCTTGCGGGACTCCGGAGCTTGGACAGCATTAACGGCACAAGCCGCTATGAACTGCTGATGGAGAAGCTGTCGGTGGGATCTTCCGATTTTATGAAAGGGGATCAATCCATACTGATTGATCTGTCCTCATGGTATAAGAGTTCTCTTGCGCCGAAGATTGAACTCATTCGAACTGCCATTGACCATATGATGGAATTGAAATTTTTTTATTATTCTCCAAGGGGAGAGGCCGAAAGGATCATTGAGCCATATTATCTGATTTTCAGATGGTCAAGCTGGTATGTGTGGGGATGGTGTAAAACGCGAGAGGACTATCGTTTGTTCAAGCTCAATCGTATGGATAAGCTGGAGATATCCGGCCAGAAGTTTAAAAAGCGGTCGGTTCCCCTGCCGGATCTGAGTAATGAGCGTATTTTTCCCGGAGGGATTCAGGTGAAAGCGCTTTTTGAACCCTCCTGTAAATGGCGTCTGGTAGAAGAGTTTGGCGCAGGCTGTTTTGAGGAACAGCCCGATAGGAAGCTTTTATTTCATGCAGATTACACGGATAAGGAGAATCTGATTTCCTGGCTGATCAGCTTTCGGGAGCAGGTGGTTCTTTTAGAGCCCGACGCTGTCCGGGAAGAAATACGGCTGACACTGGAATATATGCTGGAACAATATGAAACAAAAGAACCATAAAGACCGGGAATTTAAGGAGTAGAGGAATTAGGAAAGGAGGAGGGAGATGCGGTATTTGTGGATGGATGAATACTTAATGAGTAAAAAAGGAGTAACGAAGGATCTGCAGCCTGTCTGGAACTGGATTCGCTATCATGTGGGAGGAAAAATGTTTGCGGCGATCTGTCTGGACGACCGGAACGAGCCATATTATATTAATCTGAAGCTGGAGCCTCTGGAAGGAGATTTCCTGAGAAAGCAGTATGAGGATATTATTCCCGGATATTATTCGAACAAGAAGCACTGGAATTCCGTGAAGCCAGACGGCAAGGTTCCGGATGCACTTATGAAGCATATGCTGGATGAGTCTTATCAGCTTGTATTGGCCGGATTTAGTAAGAAACGGCAGAAAGAAATACTGGGAAATGGAGGAGAACAGGCATGACATTCGATTATAAAAAGGAATACAGGGAGTTCTATCTGCCGCCTAAAAAGCCGGGATTGATCGAGATACCGGAGATGAGTTATGTGGCGGTCAGGGGGAAGGGCGATCCTAATGAGCCGGATGGAGAGTACAAGGCTGCTATGCAGCTGTTATATGGGATTGCATTTACCATTAAGATGAGTTATAAGGGAAGCCGTCAGATAGAAGGATACTTTCCTTATGTGGTTCCGCCCCTGGAAGGTCTGTGGTGGCAGAAGGGTGTGGAAGGGATTGACTATGGGCATAAAGAGTTGTTTGAATGGATTTCCATGATCCGGCTGCCGGAATTTGTAACCAGGGAAGTGTTTGAGTGGGCGGTGAATGAGGCAACAGAGAAGAAGAAATGTGATTATTTCAAAGCAGAGTTTTTCACATATAAAGAAGGGCTTTGTGTCCAGTGCATGCATATCGGAAGCTATGATCATGAACCGGCAACTATACGGATGATGGGGGAATTTATTCGGGAGCAGGGATATAGGGCAGACTGGTCCGGGGGCCGTTATCATCACGAAATCTACCTTAGTGATCCGAGGCGGACAAAAGAAGATCGGCTGCGGACGGTCATCCGCCAGCCGATATGTATATGAAGCGCGAATGCTGGTACATGAAAAATCAGACCTCTTGCGGCGAGCGGAATAAGAAATGGTCAGAAGCCGTATATTTTTCGATAGAAGAAGGCGATGAGCGGACTGCCGATAAAAAAGTATCCGAGAAATACCAGCAATAGTGTGAAATGGGCGCTGTACCGGACCCATTTACTGTGATTTTGATTATTTACCTGAAGCAGAGTTAATTTTCTAAAAATCAGCTTGTATACCAAAAAGCCCAGCATAGCTCCAAGAGTATTCATGATCAGGTCATCAATATCGGTAGCTCTCCGGTCGAACAGCTGGCTGATTTCAATCAGGAGCGAAAATTCAAAGCCGGCAATCGCCGTCTGCAAAAAAGAGGCTCCGTCTTTCCAGAGCAGGGGAATGAGCACGCCCAGAGGAAGGAACATGAGCAGATTCATGATGAGACCGAAAATATCACTAAGCCCCCAGCCGACAAAAGGAATCAGATTGATTTCCTCAAGCCGGATGATTTCATTTCCGTATCGGCCAATGTCCCGGATGCTGCCGGCGCCTGTTACTGTGAGTATGATAGCCAGCAGATACATAAATAGCTGCTGCCCCGCGATGAACCAGGGAGTAATAGGAATCCTGTTCTTTTTGTAAAGAAAACAGAACAGGATGCTGATGGGAATAAAAACCGGCAGCATGAACAGATAGTGCCTAAGGCCTTCTTGTAAATATGAAAATATTAATGAAAGCATATGATAACCTCCCGTATTTTGTATTTGGGAAAACAGTAACACAGAAACTTTAATATACGGCGGGGATTTTGTTTAAGATTTTATGAAATTGATATAGCATTTATACAGCAAATACCAGCAAGCACATCCTTATTGCAAGAGCTGGCGGAATGGAACAGGGTATGCTATAATTTTTCCAGACTTAGAAGGATTGAAGGTGGAATATATGCTGGAAGTAAAATTTTATGATGCGGTAAATGACAATCTGCTGAAGTTTGCGGTAATTATTGCCAGGCATGAAGGAAAGTGGGTGTTTTGTAAACACAGAGAACGGGATACCTATGAAGTGCCGGGCGGACATAGAGAGGACGGCGAAGAAATTCTGGATACGGCAAAGCGGGAGCTGGCAGAAGAAACCGGAGCAGTTGACTTTGAGATCAGTCCGGTATGCGTCTATTCTGTTACCGGGAAAAACCGTGTAAATGAAACGGGAGAAGAGACCTTCGGAATGCTTTACTATGCGGATATTTTGTCATTTGATCAGGAGCTGCACAGTGAGATGGAGAGGGTAGAGCTTTTTCGGGAGCTGCCGGAGAAATGGACCTATCCGCTGATCCAGCCATTGCTGATCCAGGAATACCAAAGAAGGAGACGGGCACAGTGAGCAGAACAATTAATTGGGGAGTACTTGGAACAGCTTCCATTGCAAAAGGACAGGTAATACCGGGAATGATGAAGGCTGAGAATGCAAATCTCTATGCCATTGCAGGACGTAATTCAAATAAAGTAAAAGCTTTTAAAGAAGAATTTGGATTTGAAAAAGGATATGATTCCCTGGATGAGCTTCTGGAGGATGAAGATGTGGACGCCGTGTATATTCCGCTGCCGAACAATCTTCACAGAGAATGGATTCTAAAAGCAGCAGAAAAGAAGAAGCATATTTTGTGTGAGAAACCTTTGGTGCCCTCGCCGGAGGAAGCAGAAGAGGTGGTTGCATTCTGCCGGAAGCAGGGGGTGATACTGGCAGAAGCATTTGCTTATCTGCACAATCCGATGACACGGGAAATCATCAATATCGTCAGGGAGGGACAGATTGGAACACCGGTGCTGATTGAGGCGCATTTCTTTTCTAAGAAATGGCCGGAGGATAATATTCGTCTCCGGAAAGATTTGTATGGCGGCTGTACTTATGATCTGGCCTGCTATAATATCAGCATGATATTGCAGCTGATGGGAGAGATGCCATGCCAAATTGATGCAATGGCACATTTTTTGGAGAGTGGCGTGGATGATTACAGCAATCTGTTTCTGAAATTCCCGTCGGGAGCTTATGCTTCCGCAACCTGTGGCATGTGTTCCAGCGAACGGGCAACCAGATTGTATGTACATGGTTCGGAAGGAACTGTGGAGACAGAGATTGCCTATAATGGGGAAGGAGAACTGAGCTATTATCTGACGAAAGGAAAAGAACGAAACCTGCATAAGGTGCAGGTCCCGAGTAATTATATGCTGGAGATAGAGCAGTTCGGACGATGCGTGCTGGGGGAAGAGGCGGAGCCGTTAGTAAGTAATGCATTTACCTTGCAGGTAGCCCGGATAGTGCAGGAGGCTTTGAAAAAAATCGGATATGAAAGCTTTTGATGATATTATATGAATCGCACTACGATATTCTCACAGACGAATACGACTATGCAGCACAGTGCGGCAATTCCCACCATATTGACTCCGCGCCAGGCGGCGACAATTCCAACGATTAATGCGAGGATTCCGGCAAGCGGTATCTGAGGCGCTGTAATGATTGCCGGAAAAGTCATGACCGCAAGAGTCACATAGGGTACATAGTAAAGAAAGGACCGGATAAACGGATTCTTGATCTTTCTTCGGATTAAGGTCAGAGGAAGCACGCGGATGAGAGTGGAAACAATACCCGCTACCAGTATATAAAGATAGATATTATGCGTCATATTCAGGGTCCTCCTTATCTGTTACTGTATGGGATTCTTCATCCTCCCGAAGAGGAAATAAAATAGCGGCAGCACCGGCAATCAGTACGGTCAAAAGGCTGATTTTCATGCTGTCGGACAGATGGCTGAACAAGGAAATTTTGGATACGGCAAAGCTCACCAGAAAGCTTATGATGATTACGCCGCAAACAACCTTGTCAGTCTTGGCAGCAGGAATGATGATTGCAACAAACATACCGTACAATGCCACACTTAAGGCACTGACAATCGCTGTCGGCAGAATATTACCTGCGACGATTCCCATGGCAGTTCCCAGCGACCAGCTTGGAATTGCGATGGCTATTGCGCCGTAGCTGTAATAAGGGTTCAGAGAACCAACCCTTGCAATACTGATCCCGAAGATTTCATCCGTGATTCCAAATCCGACCAGAAATCTGTGAATAAGGGAAGTTTCGGAATCAATTCGCTGGCTCAGTGCACAGCTCATAAGCAGATATCTGATATTGGTAACCAGAATGACAAATGCCATTTCAAAGTAGGAAGCATTTGCCATAATAACGGTAAATTCAGCATATTCACCTGCGGAGGCATGGTTTAATATACTGGATATGAATCCCTGAATGGGAGTTAATCCGGCCTTTTTTGCTACGATTCCCAGAGAAAATGCTACTGCGAAGTATCCGAGAGCAATAGGAATTCCGTCGCGTATTCCGTTGATAAAAGCGTTTTTGCTGCGGTTCATCTTTCGTCACCTCGTGATAATGTATACTGATTGGACTGCTGATATTTCATAAGGTATAGAGTTTTGCAGTCTACAAATGAAACTCTCTGTAGGATTTCCCTTCCAGATTTTTCCAGGTAAATGTGCCGTCTCCCAGTATCATATAGCTGTGCTCACTGCCATTCTTCGGAATGGAGACGGAACCAGGATTCAGATAGTATTTGCCATCGAATTCTTCCAGCGCCGGAATGTGTGTGTGTCCATGGAGCAGGATATCTCCGCGTTTAAGCATGGGGGGATTGGAAGTATTATAGTTGTGACCGTGAGTAGCAAATATCATATGTCCCTGCTCGTACAGAATACAGTAATCCGCAAGAATGGGGAATGCTAACACCATCTGATCCACTTCCGTATCGCAATTTCCGCGGACGCATAAGAGCTCTTCCTTCATGTCGTTGAGCAGGGTAATGACCTCTTTGGGTGCATAGCCTTCCGGCAGATCATTTCTTGGACCGTGATAGAGAATATCTCCAAGGAGCAGCAGTTTATCCGGCTGTTCCAATCTATACTGTTCCAGAAGCCTGCGAAGGTAATATGCGCTTCCGTGAATGTCAGATGCAATCATTAATTTCATGGTAAAAATCCTTTCTGTGAATCACAATTAAATAATAACAAATAATTATTTGCCATATTAGTATATCTTTTCCGGAAGGGAGATTCAAGTGTCTGAATTATCAGATATTGAGTTATCATGGAGCGGTTTTAAGACTTGCAATAGACGGGGGTATCGATTAAACTATTAAATGAATACGATTTGGAGAATGCTAGGAGAAAATAGGATGATTAGGCTGATTATTACAGATGTAGATGATACGTTAGTTCCGGAGTCCTGCAGCGTGATTAATCCGGAATATTATGATATTATCCGGGAATGCAGGAAAAAGGGGATATTTTTTGGAGTGGCAAGCGGCAGACAGAAGCCCTGCGTGAAAAATCTGTTTCGTCCGGTTCTGGACGAGATATTTATTCTGGCAGACAATGGGACGGATATTTGGGCAAAGGATTATACAATATCTATGAAAATTCCGAATGAAGATTATCAGGGGCTTGCAAGAGAGTATTATGAGCTGGGCGATGAATATAATATCATGTCCTGCAAGCCGGATATTGCATATATTGAGAATGGGCATGAAGAATATTATGAGCATATGCGAAGCTATCCATATGAGTTGGAATATGTGGAGAATGCCGCGGATTTAACCGATATCTGCAAGGTGTCCATATGGCGTAGGGAAGGCATCGAGCAGGATGTGGAAGAAAGAATGAGGAGGAGCTGGTCAGACAGGATGGAGGTCTGCCTTGGCGGAGAGTGCTTTCTCGACTTTATGAATAAAGGCTGCAATAAGGGAAAAGCGCTGTCCATTATTCAGGAACATTATGGAATAAAACCAGAGGAGACAGCTGCCTTTGGTAATGCAGATAATGATATTCCAATGCTCCGGCAGGCGAAATACAGCTATGCAGTTGCCGGCGCCAGCGATAATCTGAAGGCGGTTGCCAGTGAGGTGATCGGTGAGATGAAGGACGATGCAGTGCTGAAGAAGATCCGGGAGATACTGGACGAGCAGAAATAAAAGGTATCCAGACAAAGGATTTCCGGATAAATGGTTTCACAGGAGAAGAGATCCAAATGGCACAGATCGGGATAAGAGTTTCTTGATTTGGCGGGAGTGTTTGGGTATACTTTAGATATATAAGATTAGATAAAGAGGCGAAGTTACAAACAATGAAGAATGAACAGATACACGAACATACTCATGGACCGGGACACGAGCATGCTCACGAGCACATTCATGGGCATTCTCATAGCCATGAAGCTCATAAGCATGTGCACAGCATGGAAGAGAAAAAGGCGGTCATTAACCGTCTGTCCAAGGCGATCGGACATCTGGAGGCCGTTAAGCGAATGGTGGAGCGGGATGAAGACTGCAGTGAGGTTCTGATTCAGCTGGCGGCGGTGCGCTCCGCAATCAATAATACGGGAAAGGTGATACTGAAAAATCATATCAATCACTGTATTGTCGAGGCGGTAGAAGAGGGAGATCAGGAGGCCATTGAGCTTTTGAATCAGGCCATTGATAAGTTTATGAAATAAAACAGATATATGCGGTAAGTAATAGATATAGACATAGACGGATTGCTAAATTCGTGCCAAAATGACACGGATTTAACAATCCGTTTCTTTTTGTATACAGTTCTCTCGTGATACCATAACTGTGAGAAAATAATGGTCTGCGGGAGGAAGATATGAAACTATTTGATGAAATTATCCGACAGACAAAAGAGGTTCTGGCAGGTCAGACATTTCGTTCCTTTTCTTATGAGGCGGAATTGGCATGGCCATGTGGGAAATCTCTGGAAATGGTGCTTCTTAGGGACGCGGCCTTTGAGCTGGGAGGAGATGGAAAGGATTCGGTAAATTATACTTGTATTACAGATACCCGGGGGTTGATCCCGAAGAATGAGATTTTATTGTACGGACCGGATCTTTCAGAAATCAGAGGAGACGTTTCATTTGCGCGGATTACCCATTTGTCGGTAAAAGATATGGATGAGATGGAGAGTGATGAACTGTACCGCTTTATCCGGGAGATGGAATATGTGAAATATCATATGTTTCCTGAGGGATATATGGTGCGGGTTTCCGCAAAAAGCAGCAGAGAGCAGGCAAGGGTCAGCAGACAGGCGATTCGGCGGGGAATCAGCTTTGCGCAGATTGGAAATGCCTACATAGAAAACTATCTGAAGAATCCTAAAGTGAAGGCCGTACAGATGATATTTGTCACGGACCGGGAGTCTCTGAGAAAATTGCAGAAGCTTGCGGGGCAGGCGAATGAGATCACCCTGGCGCTTGACCATATTCTGCAGGGGCTGGAGATGAACTGTGCAGCCTGCGATCTGAAAGCAATCTGTACGGAGGTAGAAGGGATGCGGAAGATGCACAGAGAACAAATGAGGAGGTAAAAGGATGGGACAGAACACGAAGATCATAGCGGTAGTGGGAAAAGGCGGTGTCGGAAAAACCGCGTTGGCAGCAGCGCTGGTAAGAAGTCTGGTGGAGAACCGGCCGGGATCAAGGATTCTTGCTATTGACGCAGATCCGGCGGTAGGGCTTGCAACAGCGCTGCAGGTACAGGTGAAGGAAACGCTGGATGATATCCGTCAGGAGATTACAAAAGAAGTGGGGACGGATTTGAAGGATGTGCAGGATATTTTATCAGAAGCCAGATTCCGGCTGCTGGATATGATGGAGGAAAAGAGGGATTTTGCATTTGTGGCTATCGGAAGACCGGAATCATCCGGCTGCTATTGTGCGATTAATTCCTATCTGCGGGATACGATCACCGTACTGGCAGAACAGTTTGATTATGTTGTCATTGACGGAGAGGCCGGAATTGAACAGGTAAACCGGAGAGTTATGGAGAAGGTGAGCCATCTTCTTCTGGTCAGTGACCAGAGCCGTAAGGGGATTCAGGTAATCCGCACCATCCAGGGAGTGGCAAAAGACCTGGTGCAGTATGAGAGACTTGGCGTGGTGATCAACCGGGTTCCTGTAGGAGGTATCCGGATTCCGGAGCCGGTAGAACATGCAGAGACTATTTACATTACGGAGGATCACTCCCAGATGATGAACGATATAGAGGGAAAGAGCGTCTTTGAGCTTCCAGAGGATTCGGCGCTGATTACAGGGGCGGAGGAAATTCTTCGGAAACTGGACGTTTAACAAGGAGGGATGAAAATATATGAAGGACTTGAAGCATTTGTATTATCTGGAGAATCTTCTCACAGAGGCAAATAATGATCTGGTCAGGCAGGCCCAGGACGCGGGAAGGATTGCGGTTGGAAATGTGTGTAGCCTGATTCCGGAGGTACTGATGGACCTTCCGGGCTGTTTCTCAGTCAGGCTGCGGGCGCCCAGAACCGGGTCCATAGAAATCGGGACCTATTATATGACTAGTCTTCTCTGTGAGTTCTGCCGGGCGTTGGTGGAGCGTGCGGTAGAGGGCGGATATGAATTTCTGGATTGTATCATGGCGCCGGATGCATGTGCGGCGATGAACCGGGCGGTAGAGAACATGGAGCTTTTAAGGACCTGTAATAAGGAAAAGTTTTTTATCACCTATTCGGATGTGCCGATGAAGTCGGATGAGACTGCGCTGAAGCACTATGTGAAGCAGATGCGTATCCGCGTGTTGGAACCCCTTCGGGATGTGTACGGAATTGATGTATCCGATGAGGCCCTCCGCAAGACGGTGGAGCGGCATAACCGGATGTGCAGATTGATTCGCAGGATTGGAGAATTTCGTAAGGAAGAAAATCCCCGGATCACTGGCTATGAGTTTCATGTGCTCTGTCTGGCAACCTATGTCTGTCCAAAGGAATCATTGATTCCGATTTTAGAGGAGACGCTGGAAGAAATAAAAACGCGGGAGCCGGAGGCGAAAAATCCCTTCCGGGCGCGGGTGGTATTGGCCGGTTCTGAGATCGATGACCTTGATTTCATTAAGCTGATTGAGGAAAACGGGGCGATGGTGGTGGCGGACAGACATTGTTTTGGCTCCTTCCCGGGAAGGGACGAGATCCCGTTGAATGAAAAAGAGGATATGCTGACCCAGATCTGCAGGCATTACATTACCGTTGGACAGTGTCCGCGTTATATGAATACGGAGAAGATCAATGAGCGGAAAGACTATGTCGACAGGCTGGCAAGAGAGTACGGAGCGGACGGAATCATTTATGAACAGATGAAATTCTGCGATTACTGGGGGTATGAACGCATGGCTGCAAGCTATATCATGCATCACGATTACGGATACCCGGTTCTGTCGCTAGACCGGCCTTATGTGGTGGGAACGTCCGGCCAGCTCCGCACCCGGGTGCAGGCATTTGTAGAAAGTCTTGAGATTAAGAAGATACAGAGGAGGTAAGCAATGGGAAAGAAGATAAACAGCGAAAAACTTGGTAATTTCTATTATGGAAATAAGACCAAGAAGCGCAGAGAATGGCGCGGCGTGACCGATACCTGGTACGATTATACCCGTTGGCTTGCCAACTGGAAGGTCATGGCCAAATTTATGATGAAGCCGGCAAATTTAAAGGGCTTTTTCCGTTACCGCTGGATGGGAAGCTACCTGGCGGTGCCGGATTTTGTAGACCGTCATACGGAAGGACTGCGCGGGCCCCAGCTTCGGATTGCCCACAAGGAATTTGACTTTATTGTGGAGCATGTGTGCGAGACCATTGGAAATCTGTTCCGGGCAGATCCGGAGTGTGGGAATGATGTGGAATTTAATAAGAAGATCGTCGTGTTTGATGAGAATATGATGTCACAGATCATGAATGGTTTTCCGAACCTTCAGATGGTATGCCGGGAAATTCCGGTGGTATATACGCCGTCTACCGTTCTTCAGGAAGGGGTGCTGCATTATATTGATGTGGCCGAGGAATTTGGACTGCCCTCCGACGTCTGTCCGATGCCGGCGGCAGAGCTTGGATGCGCTATTGACGATGATTTTCCGCAGGTTGGCGTCTGCGCGGTAAACTGTAATACGACCTGTGACGGAAGTCTGATGGGAAATGGTGTGGAGGCCAGGAGATTTGATATTCCGACCTTCCAGCTTGCTGTGCCGATCCGGCACATGCAGGAGAGCGTACAGGAGTACGGAGCAGAGGAGATAAAGAATTGCATTCATTTTATTGAAGAACAGACGGGAGAGAAATTTGATTGGGATCACTATTTCAAATGTATGAAAACATTTAATGGCGAGACAAAGCTGTTTCGGGAGTGGCTGGATATGTCCAGGACCGATTATCCGCAGATTATCGGCAATAATGTGGCGCTTTACCGGGATGCCTACTATCAGGTTGGCGGAGGCCGCGACGAAAGATTTCTGGAAAATGACCGGGAGATCACGGAGCTTGGATATCAGGGCTATGAGAATAAAACATCCTGTGTATCGGAAGTTCGCCATCGCGCCATTTTGTGGGGTGTACAGGCACAGTATTATACGGCGTTTCCGATTTGGCTGCAGAATTGCTGGGGAATCCTGCCGCTGATCGACATGCTCAGTCTTACCTCCACCAGCTATTACAGCGAGGATGATAAGGAACAGGCCTATCTGGATATGGCAGATCTGTATATGAAGATGAATATGCGGAACCGTTCCAACGGAGGATACGAGGTGGGAGTGGATGATCTCTGGAGGTTCTGTGAAGAATTTCGCGCGGATATGGTCATTATGTATGAACATATCGGGTGTAAAGCGATGGCCGGATATCATGGGATTTTTGAAGAGCAGGCAAGAGAACGGGGGATTCATCTGATCTGGGTAACTCATGGATTGATGGATCCGAGAAAAGCTTCCAGAAAAGATATGCGCGGGGAGGTAAACCGCTATATGCGGGCTGTTCTTCAGGAAGAACCGCTGGATCCGACATTGGAAGACTTTGCGGATGAGAATAACTGGTAGACAAAGGAGGGCGAAGTAATGAGCAAATATTTTGGAGGATGTGACGTCGGTTCTACTTATACAAAATGTGTGATCATTGATGAGAAAGGAAACATGGCTGCAAATACCACTATAAGGAGTAAAATTAACGCGGAAAAGAGCTCGGCGCTTGCTCTTCAGGAGACGGTTGCCCAGGTTCCAGGGCTTTCATCGGCGAAGGAGCTTACTTATCTGGTGGGAACCGGTTATGGGCGCAATAAAGTTCCGTCAGCGGATGAGAATATCAGCGAGATCAGCTGTCATGCAATGGGCGTGCATGTAACCGATCCCGGTGTACGTGCGATTATTGATATTGGCGGACAGGATATTAAAGGAATTGCAATTGATACGGATGGAACGGTGAAGAATTTTGCGATGAATGACAAGTGTGCGGCCGGAACCGGACGGTTTTATGAGGCGATGGCGAATGCCTTTGAATTGTCGCTGGAAGAGTTCTCTAATCTGTCGCTTTCAGCAAAGAATGTGATTCCGATTACCGCCCAGTGTACTGTTTTCGCAGAAAGTGAAGTCATCACGCTGGTAGGGGAAGGAAAACCGATGAACGAGAATGCGGCGGGAATCCAGAAATCGGTGGCAAAAAGATGCTTTGTTATGGCAAAAAAGGCGGGAGCCGTAAGCAGTATTACCCTGACCGGAGGCTGTGCCAAAAACGCGGGACTCAAGAAGGCAATTGAACAGGTGCTGAAGCTGAAAGTCATAGAGCTTGCGATCGATCCGCAGCTAATGGGAGCTTTGGGAGCGGCAGAATACGCAAGACAAAAGGGAATGGCAAAGTCATAGCATGGAAGGAGGAACGTCTGTGAAAAAGATAAAAAAGATAATAAAGTTTGTACTGATTGCATTTGTAATTGTGTTTTTCCTGAGCTGGATCATTTATTTCTTCAATCTGGATATGAAAGCGTCCGTGTATTTGAAAAAGTTGATGGATAAGGTCTATGATATGAGGAAGAGAGACCGGAGATTATAAATTAAGGGAGAAGGGTCACGAAACAACAAAAGCAGCTTCGCATGAGGCTGCTTTTGTTATGCTTCCGGCCATGTGTCCTTCAGATAATCGGGCATGGCTTCGTAAAAGATGTCCGCCATCTGCTGCGGCGTCAGGATATCCGGCTCATTCAGCCAGTCCTGCAGGATGCCTACGCAGCCATGACAATAATGGCTGATGACATAGCGGTCATGGATTGACAGAACTTCGGATTTTGTGGACACTAGATAACGGTTCTCCACAATACTAAAGGAATAGGCAAACAGGAATCCGGAATGTGAATTCTGCCCGGAAGAGCGGAATGCCTTGCGGTAGTAGGTCAGATTCTGGCTGATTGCAATGAACATATTTTCCAGAAATTCTTTCCAGTCCCGGCAGATCTTAGGGCCGATCAAATGCTCGGCAATCTCCATGGAATGGTAGTTCAATACATCGTATTTATCCCGGAAATGGCGGTAAAACGTGGATTTGGATACCCTGCTTTCCCGGATGATCATCTCGACGGTTATTTTTTCGAAAGGAGTCGTACGCATCAATCTGCTGAAGGACTGCCATATATGCTGTTTGGTAGTTGATGAGGAACCCATAAAACCCTCCCACAATGGATCTGTTAATAAATTAATTATACAGAATCCGACGTTTTTTTACAATTGTGTTGCAAACAATTTTATATTGTTTTACCATTGGATGTAGATGCTGTAGAGAAAAGGATGAGATTGAGATGAATAGGTTGAAGAAATTATTTGCGCCTGTAGATATGACCGTTGGCAGGCCCTGGGAGGATATCGCCGTTTTTACTGTGCCGATGCTGATCGGCAATGTTGCACAGCAGCTTTATAATACGGTGGACAGTGTGGTGGTCGGTCAATTTGTGGGCGATAACGCTCTGGCGGCGGTTGGAAGCGCCGGACCGATTTTAAATTTATTGATTGTGCTTTTTGTGGGAATCAGCGTGGGAGCCAGTATTATGGTCTCCCAGTATTTGGGCGCAAAAAACCGGGAGGCGCTGTCCCAGACCATCGGAACCTCTATTGTGCTGACAGGAATCGCGTCGCTGTTTGTTATGGTGGCGGCTACACTGGCGGCGAGACCGCTGCTGGAGCTTTTGAGCACTCCGGATACTATCATCGATTGGTGTACCTCTTATCTGAGGATTCTCTTCATCGGTGTTGCAGGTCTGGCTTATTATAATATTTTGAGCGGGATACTCAGAGGCCTTGGTGATTCGATGTCGGCGCTGCTGTATCTGCTGGTTGCCAGTGGTCTGAATATTGTACTGGATTTACTGTTTGTGGCGAAGTTGAATATGGGAGTTTCAGGCGTGGCGCTGGCCACGGCAATTGCCCAGGGACTTTCTGCGCTTCTTTGCCTTCGGAGATTGACGAAGCTGAAGGAGCTGTTTGAGTTAAAGTGGAAGTATGTACGGCTGTCAAAGAACCATGCATACAATGTTGTCCGGCTGGGAGTGCCGTCTGGTTTGACCCAGGCAATTCTTTCTATGGCGATGCTGGTTGTACAGTCATTAACGAACAGCTTTGGAGAACTGTTTATTGCTGCAAATGTCATCGTTATGCGTGTGGATGGTTTTGCCATGATGCCGAATTTTTCCTTTGGTACGGCAATGACGACCTATGCAGGACAGAATGTGGGAGCGGGAGAGTATGAGCGTGTATCCAAAGGGGCGAAGCAGGGAACGATGATGGCGATGGGAACTTCAGGGGTGATCGTCGTGCTGATTCTTTTATTTGGCAGAAATCTGATGAGAATTTTTACAAATACACCGGAGCTGGTTACGCTGAGTATGAATATGATGCGGATCCTGGCTGTGGGATACGTCGCCGTAGCAGTAACCCAGACCCTGTCCGGAGTAATGCGCGGAGCTGGAGATACCATGACTCCCATGTGGATTTCTCTGGTTTCTACCATTGTAATTCGCGTGCCGGTGGCATACGGATTGGTATACTTAACCAGAACACCGCAGCTTCCCCAGGGAGAGAGAGCCTGTATCTTCATTTCGCTGCTGATTTCCTGGGTAATGGGGGCTGTGCTTACAAGCATTTTTTATAAGAGAGGAAAATGGAAGGAGAAAGCAGTGAAATAAAAAATCGCTTGATTTTTCCTGAAAATTTATGGTAAATTAATTTTCGCAAATAAAATATAGAAAGCATAAACGACACAAGTAGTGCTGAGCACGTAAATCTGATCACGGTACATATGGGTATCTCGTAATCAGACATCAGCATTACTTGTGTTTTTTGTGTCTAAAGGAGGAAAAAATTATGCCAAGAAATCAATTTCAAAGGATGGTCTTTGCCTTCCTTACTGTATTAGTAACCGTACATGCCTATGTTTTTTATAGTCTGTATGTAGTAAATGGAACTGTACTTATGAGTGTCACGGGGGCAGACTCCGTAATCCATGCAATCCATACCCAGGGAGGCGTTTACATGTTTGGGAAAATGCTGCCAATATGGGCAGTCATTGTAATTGAATTTTGCTTTGCTTATGGATTGGAGTGTATCATGGGAAGTCCCTGCTCATTCAAATTAGCCTGCAGGGTTTTTGATCCGCGGAAAAATCATCCGATGATATTTGAGAGTGCAATTATCTGCGCAACCGTTGGGCTGATGTGTCCGGCAATGAGTTTTCT